>DASTQX010000229.1:0-3157 GCA_035761505.1 Pyrinomonadaceae bacterium | reverse complement strand
CGCCGGTCTACACCGACGCGCGTTGGGTGCTGAGGCAGGCCGAACACAACCCGCTCGGCAACTCCACCATCTACGCCGGCGGCGGCGCTGGCGTCGGCACGATAGTCCAGATGGGCGCTCACTCCCCGGTGGACGCCGACGAGCAGCTCGGCAACGGCCGGCTGATAACCGCCGCGACCAACCTGTTCATCGCGGCGGCGCGCGCGTACTCGACCAACGCCGTGCTGCTCGCCGAGCGGCTGGAGACGGCAGGCTTCGCGGACCTCTTCGACGGCCGCCCGACGCTCCCCGACGCGGAAGGCACTCCGCCCGCCTACACGCCTCGCCCGTGGCGTCTCTACACCGACGCGCAGTCACCGCAGGGGCATTCGCAGATCTCCGCGCGCCACTGCCGCTTCTCGATCATCCTCGAAATGCTCGCGTCCCGCGCCGAGCACCGCGACGAGCAGGTCGGCAACGCACGCCTCATCAAGGCCGCCGTCGGCGCGCTGCTGAAGACCGCCGAACTCTGGGACGTGAACCCGGTGCTGCTGGCGGAGTCCTTGCAGGGGAGGCACGAGTTGCTAATCGCGCTGCCCCTCTACCGCCCGCGCGTCAACAACTGCTGAGGGGGATGCCGTGGCGAACGAATTGACCGCAGAGGGGCTCGGCGCGTTCGCGGGCGTGGACGAAGGACTGGCACTCGCCTGGCTGGGCGTACTCCACCGCGCGGGACTCCTCACCACCGAGTACCGCTGGTATTGCCCGAAGACCGGGGATCTTTTACTCACGACCGCGACCGTGGACGAGGCCCCCGACGACGTGAAATGCGACCGCTGCTCGACCACGCACAGGGCGTCGTCGGAATGCCACGTGAGCTTAATCTTCCACCCGAAGACTACCTCCGCCACGGCCGAAGCTGGCGGCGAGCAGGGCGACGGCGATGGCTCAGACTGAACACGCCGCGGAGAAGTACTGCCGGCGCTGCCACGGCTTCTGCCCGTCCGGCGTGCTCGACAACGGGCTGTGCAGTGACTGCGAGAGGTACGACAGCCCCGAGGAACAATCCAAACGCGCATTCGCCCGCGCCCTCGCCTCACGCAGCCCCCTCTGGCGCCGCATAGTGAGGATGTGCCAGCAAGAACAGTCTTGAACGCCCGCACGCGGGCGGAGACTCCAGATGCCTGACACCCGCGCCGAACAGGGAGGTGCCACTTACAGGTACTACTCCTTCTGGTTCTTCGAGCGGCCCACGTGCTTCTGGCCGGAGGCCGCGCTCAGACTCCGCTCGGGCGAGCGGGCCGAGGATTACGTCGGCCACCTCGGCACGCCGCGCGAGATCACGCGCGAGCAGTTCTACGAATTCCCTTCGGGCGCGCGTAACACTCGACAGCCTAAACGCACGCCTCAAGTGTGAAGACATGAACAGCAACATCTTCATCGGCATCTACCCGGCTGGCATCGTCTACGCCGACCGGCAACAGGAAGTCGACCGCGACTACAAGCGTCTGGCCTTCCTCTGCTACGAGACGCTGGAGCTGAAGGTCGAGGACGACTGCCCCGAGCACCTGGCGCGCGACATCGTGGCCGACGCCGCCGGCTTCCAGATGCGGCGCGGGCTGCCGTTCGAGATCTCGGGGTGCGGCAAGTCCGTCATTCTCGGTGGCGCTTCCAGCAAGCCCTACACGGTCGCCGAGGCGAAAAAGCTCCTCTGCGCGTCGGTCTGCGCCGGCGACACCCTCATTGAATCCAACTACCCTTACGCCAACCCGCTCAACGACCGCTCGCGCCTGCTCGTGCAAGCGTACAAGAACGAACACGGCAGCGCGTGGCTGGGCCGCATCAACCTTTACCGCGAGCAGGAAGGCAGGCCCATCATCTGGGAGTGTCCCGACCCGACGGGCGTCCACGTCTACGGCGCTTCGTTCGTGCTGCCCGCATACGACGACGAACTGGAGCGGATGATCGTCGGCCGCTCCCAGACGCCTTACACGGGGACCGGCGACGACTCGAAGCTCGTCGGGGCGATCTTCGAGCGCATCGAGCAGCTCGGGGGCCACGGCCTCCACTGGAATTGAGGGGCGCGGCCGTCATGTCTAAAGAGAGAATGCTAGCCCCCGACTTCTCGTACAGCACGCCCTACACAACCGACGCCGACCCGGGCTTGGCGACCATCCACGCCTACTCAGATCAGGCCGCGGAGAGAAAGCGCAGGTTCCTCCACGACGCCGCGCAACTCCTGCTGGCCGTCGGCCGGGAGTTGCGCGAGTACGGCTTCACCGCCTCCAAGGTGAGGACGAACGAGGCGGGCGTCGCCGTCTCCGGCGAGGTGTACGGCCACTACGGGCAGGATTGGGGGGAGAGAGAGATCTTCCTCACCGTCGACACCACCTGCCTGAACATCGTCGCGCCGCCGCCGCCGCCCGGCGAACCCCTGAGCGCGGCGTTCGGCATGACCACACGTCGGGACGGAGTCGTCATCGTCGGCCGCTGGTACGGCCCCCGCCCGAAGGGGCGCGGCTCGGCCCCGATAGGTCCTAACGTCTACTTCGACGCTAACGCGACGAGCCGCGAGCTCGCCCGGGCCTCGCTCCGCCTCGTCGACTTTCACCTCGTCACGCCGCCCGCGGCGGAGCCGGCTCAGGCCTTGCTCTTCGACCTCGCGGCGTGACGATCACCTTCGGAGATAAAACCTTGAGCACGGAGACGACACGGCCGGACGCGCTCGACATCCTGCGTGAGTTCGTCGAGGACTGCGAGCGCGCATACGCGGAAGACTACCGCGAAGCCGCGGGCGAGAGCCCTTCCCCCGCCGACCCGCAGCAGGTCGCCGACCGCATCACGGAAGACACGGGCTGGTCGGACGTCGCGCAGACGTACCTCAAGGCCCGCCGCCTCCTCGACACCCCCACGTCCGTGCCCAAGCCGGTCAGCGTGGGCGAGGTGCGCGGCCTCATCGGGGGACTTCCCGACGGCGCGCGCGTCATGCCCGACTGGCACGTTGCCGCGCCCAGCGACTCGGAGCCCGCCGTCGAGTTCAAGAGCCTGAGCGTGCGTGAGGACGGCGCGGGCAAGTACCTCTCGGTCGGCGTCGCGCTGTCCTATCTCGGCGACGGCGAGGAGTGCGATGAGTGCGGCGAGGAGATACCTGACGGCGCGGGCGGCGTCAGCGACGCGC
>DASTQX010000228.1:0-2401 GCA_035761505.1 Pyrinomonadaceae bacterium | reverse complement strand
GCGCCTCCGCCTTCGCGCCGCGCGAGCCCGGCGCGCAACTCGTCGGTGAGCACGCGGAGGTAGTACTCGGACTCCTGCGAGCGGCGCGCGATGGAGTGGAGGATGAGCCCGGCGGTCATCGAGAGCAGCCCGCAGAGGACGAGCCCGACGGCGAGCACCGCCGACGGCAGGCGCGGCACGAGCCCCGTCTCGACGAACTCGACGACGACGAGCGCGCCGGGGATGAGCGCCAGCAGCATCAGCGCCGCGCCCGCCGCGCCGAAGAAGGTCAGGGGCTTGTAGTCGCGGAAGAGCGCGAGCACCGTGTTGAGGATGAGAAAGCCGTCGCGGAAGAACTTGATCTTGGAGTGGCTGCCTTCGGGGCGATGCGTGAGGTCGGTCGGGACTTCGACGATGCGGAAGCCGCGCTCGACGGCCTTGATGGTCAACTCGGTTTCAATCTCAAACCCTCCGCCGAAGAGCGGCACGCCTTTGACGAACTCGCGGCTAAAGGCGCGGTAGCCCGAAAGGATGTCGGTCAGGCGAACGCGGAAGATTGAGTTCAAGAGTCCGAGCACGAGCCGGTTGCCCCAGCGATTGAGGTGCTTGAACTCGCTCCTTGAGTCCGCGTGCAGCCGCGAGCCGACCGTCATGTCGGCCTCGCCCGCGAGCACGGGCGCGAGCAGTTGATGCACGGCTTCGGGCGGGTAAGTGCCGTCGCCGTCCACCATCACGTAGAAGTCGGCGTCCACCTCGCGGAACATGGACTGGACGACGTAGCCCTTGCCGCGCCGCATCTCGCGCCGGACGACAGCGCCCGCCGCGCGCGCCTCTTCCGCCGTGCGGTCGTCCGAGTCGTTGTCGAAGACGTAGATGGCCGCTTGCGGCAGCGCGGCGCGGAACTGCTCGACGACCCGCGCGACGGTCATCTCCTCGTTGTAACAGGGGATGAGGACGGCCACGTGGCCGCAGGCGGGCGGCGCTTTGTCGCCCGGCGCGTCTGTAACGGTCATCCTTGACATTGAATCGCGCGGCCCCCACAATGCCCCGAAATTTTCGACTCGTGTGAGCGCGCCCAACTGAATTTTAAACCGCCTGAAGCCGGCACGAGAGAAGAGCAGAACCTAACATTTCGTGCGTGAAAATGCCAACCGCGCCCGCCGCCCGCACAGCGTCCGAAAGTGAAGAGGCCGGGGAGAAGCCTTCGGGCGACCCTCGCAGCTTCGGCGGCTTGCGCCGCGCCGTGCCGCGAGAGCTTTTCATCTTCCTCGCCTTCTGCGCTTTGACGGCGCTCGTCACCTGGCCTTACGTGACGCGCCTGCGCGACGCGGTGGCCGATCCCGGCGACCCTTACCTCGTGGCGTGGATGCTGTGGTGGGATTATCACGCGACCTTCAACGACCCGCTCAACCTCTTCCACGCGAACGTCTTTTACCCGTACCGTTACACGCTCGCCTTCAGCGAGCACAACTACGGCATCGCGCTCCTTTTCTTCCCGCTCTTCGCGCTCGGCTTCAGACCCTTGACCGTCCACGCCGTCGCCATGTTCGTCGGCTTCGCGGCGTGCGGCTACGGCGCGTTCCGTCTGGCGCGCACGCTCACGGGCTCGACGGGCGCGGCGTGGGTGGCGGGGATTATCTTCGCCTTCGTCCCGTACCGCTTTCACCTCTTCTCGCACCTGCCGTACCTGTTCTCGCCGTGGATTCCGCTGCTCTTCGAGGCGCTGGTGCTCTTCGTCAGACGAAGAAGCAGGAAGCGCGCGGCGTGGCTCGGCGTGGCGTTCTTCATGTCGGGGCTGACGACAATCTCCTGGTTCGCGCTCTCGCTCGTGCCCTTCGCGCTCTCGGCGGCGGTGCTTCTGACGCGGCGGCGGCTGTGGCGCGAAAGGGATTTGTGGCGGCGCGGCGCGGTGGCGCTCGGCGCGGCCTCGCTCGCGCTCGTGCCCTTCATGCTGCCTTACTACATCACGTCGAAGATGTACGGCTTCCGGCGCAGCATCGAAGAGGTCAAGGCGAATTCGGCGTGGCCGATTCACTGGCTCTCGGTCGAGGTGCGCAACAAGTTCTGGAGCGGCTTCGGCGGCAGCATCGAGGACGGTTGGAAGTTCAAACTGTTTCCGGGCCTGCTGCCCATCCTCTTCTCGCTCGCGGCGTTGCTGCTCGTCGCGCCGCCCGAAAGGCTCGCGCCGAGACGAGACGAGTTGACTTCAAAGAAGAGGCTTCTCCGGCGACTCGACGCGCTCATCCTCTGCGCGTTCGTCCTCTCGGTCTTCGCCATCGGCTTCGAGGGGCTGGAGAACTTCTACGGCCTCTTCAACTACGTCACGTCGGAACGCACGCTCTTTCTGTTGACGGTCGCGGCGATCGTGCGCCTGTGCATCTCTTATCCTTCGTTCCTCCGCCACGGCGAGAACGAGAATTTG
>DASTQX010000227.1:0-3506 GCA_035761505.1 Pyrinomonadaceae bacterium | reverse complement strand
ATCGCGGCGCGACGCACTCCTTCACCGTCCCGGCGGAACTGACCTCGGCGCTCAAGGAGTTGAGCCGGGGCGAGAATTGTACGCTCTTCATGACGCTGCTGGCGGCGTGGCAGGCATTGCTCTCGCGCTACAGCAATCAGGAAGAGGTGGTCGTCGGCACCCCCATCGCGAACCGGACGCAGGTCGAGGTTGAAGGCTTGATCGGCTTCTTCGTCAACACTCTGGCGTTGCGCGGTGACGTGTCGGGAGAGCCTTCGTTCCGCGAACTGCTCGCGCGGGTGCGGGAAGTGACGCTGGGAGCATACGCGCATCAGGAAGTGCCGTTCGAGCGGTTGGTGGAAGAGTTACAGCCGGAGCGGAGCTTGAGTCATCAGCCATTATTTCAGGTCATGTTTGCGTTGCAGAACGCGCCACAGGAGCGGTTGTACTTGAATGAGGTTGAGCTTCGTCCGTTCGGGATGCGGACTAAAGCGGCTCAATTCGATCTGACGTTGGCGGCAGGGGAGGCGCAAGGCGAGTTGTCGTTGGTGATTGAATACAACACCGACCTGTTCGACGCCTCCACCGCCGAGAGGATGGCGAGCCACTATCGAAAGTTGCTCGAAGATGTCGTCAAGGATGCGGACGCGCTGCTGCCGAGACTGACTCTCCTGACGGAGAGTGAGCGCCGGCAGCTATTGTGCGACTGGAACGACACGGCGAGGGAATATTCGCTGGAGCCCGTCCACCATCTGTTCGAGGCGCAAGCCGCTCGGAGGCCGGAGGCGGTGGCCGTCAGGCACGGTGAAGAGCAGGTCACGTATGCGGAACTGAACGGGCGAGCTAACCGGCTCGCGCGGCGGCTGCGTGAACTCGGCGTCGGCCCGCAGAAGCCCGTCGGCCTCTGCGTCGAGAAGTCCATTAACATGCTGGTCGGGCTGTTAGCCACGCTGAAAGCGGGCAGCGCTTACGTCCCGCTCGACCCGACCTATCCCGCCGAACGGCTGGCGTACATGATTGACGACGCCGGGATTGAGCTTCTGCTGACTCAGCCGAGCCTCGTCGAGAAATTGCCTGCCGTCGGCCCGCAGCTCATAGACGTGGAAACCTCCGCGCCTCAACCCGGCGAACAGGGCGCGGGGAATCTCGACGTGCCGGTCGAGTTGGAGCACCTCGCTTACGTCATCTACACCTCCGGCTCGACGGGGCGACCGAAGGGCGTTTTGATTCCTCATCGCTCTCTGGTGAACTACACGAAGACGGCCATCGAGAAATTCGAGTTGAGCCCCGCCGACAGAGTTTTACAGTTCGCCTCCATCAGTTTCGACGCCGCGGCGGAAGAGATTTTCCCGTGCTTGACGGCGGGCGCGACTCTGGTGCTGCGCGACGAGGGGATGCTCGATTCGTCGCAGACGTTCCTTCGCCGAACGCGTGACGCGGGCATCACCGTCCTCGACCTCCCGACGGCCTTCTGGCATTACCTGACGGCGGGCATCACCTCGGAGAGCCTGACGCTGCCTGAGGAATTGAGGCTCGTCATCATCGGCGGCGAAGAGGCTTTGCCGGAACGCCTGTCGGCGTGGCGGAAGTCGGCGGGCGGGCGAGTCCGCTTGCTGAATACTTACGGGCCGACGGAGGCCACCATCGTCTCGACCATGTGTGACCTCTCGGCCTCGGACGAGGCGGAGGGCGTCTTGCCGAAGGCCCACATCGGCTCTCCCGTTTTCAACGTCAGGACATACGTGCTGGACGAGTACCTGCAACCCGTGCCCGTCGGGATTCCCGGCGAACTCTACATCGGCGGGGACGGCCTCGCGCGCGGCTACCTCAACCGCCCCGCGCTGACCGCCGAGCGTTTCATCCCGAACCCGTTCGGCGGCGAGCGGGGAGGACGTTTGTATCGCACCGGAGATCGCGTGCGTTACCTGCACGACGGTCACTTGGAGTTTCTGGGTCGGCTGGATCAGCAGGTGAAGATTCGCGGCTTCCGCATCGAGTTGGGCGAGATCGAGTCGGCGCTGCGGGCGCATCCGGCAGTGCGCGACGCCATCGTGCTGGCGAGGGAAGACACTCCCGGCGAACGACAACTGGCGGCCTATTTCGTGGTCGAGCCGGGGCACGCCGAACCGACACACGGCGAGTTGAGAAACTCTCTGAAAGAGCGCTTGCCGGAATATATGACTCCGGCGGCCTTCGTCGCCCTCGACCATTTGCCGTTACTGTCCAACGGGAAACTTGACCGCCGCGCCCTGCCCGCGCCCGCGCCGCAGCAGCAGACTGAGCATCAAGTGGAAGAGGCGCGCACGCCTCTCGAAGAGATCGTCGGCGGCATCTGGAGGGACGTTCTCAGCCGCCAGACAATCGGCATCCACGACAACTTCTTCGAGTCGGGCGGCCACTCGCTGCTCGCCACGCAGGTCGTCTCGCGTCTCAGAGAGGCTTTAGCGGTTGATGTCCCGCTCAAGGCTCTCTTCGAGTACACGACCGTCGCCGAATTAGCCGCGCACGTCGAGGCGCTACTGCGCGGCGGCGAGCATCTGCCGTTGCCGCCGGTCAAGAGGGCGTCACGCGACGAGGCGACGCCGCTCTCCTTCGCGCAGCAGCGGCTGTGGTTCCTCGATAAGTTGGAGCCGGGCTCGGCGGCCTACAACATGCCGACGGCCTTGCGGCTCACGGGCCGCCTCGACGCGGCGGCGCTCGGTCGGACGCTCGGCGAAGTGGTGCGCCGCCACGAGGTCTTACGCACTACCTTCGTCGAAGTTGACGGCTCGCCCGTGCAGGTCATCGCGCCCGCCTCGGAGGTGTCGCTGCCCGTCACCGACCTCTCCGCGCTCGACGCGGGCGAGCGCGAGGCCGAGGCGCAACGACTTACGCAACAGGAAGCCCGCCGCCCCTTCGACTTAGCGGCGGGGCCGCTGCTGCGTGCCGCGTTACTGCGGCTGAGCGAACAGGAGCACGTGCTGCTGGTGACGATGCACCACATCGTCAGCGATGGGTGGTCAACCGGCATCTTCATCCGGGAAATGTCCGCCCTCTATGCGGCCTTCACTTCCGGAGAGGAGTCGCCCCTTGAGGAGTTGCCCGTCCAGTACGCCGACTACGCGGCGTGGCAGCGACAGTACTTGAGCGGCGAGGTGCTCGACGCGCAGCTCTCCTACTGGCGCGGGCAGTTGGGCGGCGCTCCAGCGCTGTTGGAGTTGCCGACCGACCGCCCGCGTCCGCCCGCTCAGAGCTATCGCGGCGCGACGCACTCCTTCATCCTGCCGGGCGAGTTGACCTCGGCACTCAGGGAGTTGAGTCAGCGTGAAGGCTGCACGCTCTTCATGACGCTCTTGGCCGGGTGGCAGGCATTGCTCTCGCGCTACAGCAACCAGCAGGATGTCGTCGTCGGCACGCCCATCGCCAACCGGACGCGGGTCGAGACCGAAGGGCTCATCGGCTTCTTCGTCAACACGCTGGCGTTGCGCACCGACCTCTCAGGCGACCCCACGTTCCGCGAACTGCTTGCGCGGGTGCGCGAGGTGACG
>DASTQX010000226.1:0-2082 GCA_035761505.1 Pyrinomonadaceae bacterium | reverse complement strand
CGGCGAAGTCAACTTCCGCGACCCGGCGCGCGGCGTCGGCCCTCGCCATCCACATCGCAAAGACGAAGCCGAGCCCCGTGAACTTGCGCCAGAGCGCGGCCATGTCATAGACGCGCAGGCCGCCGCGCGGGAAGGTCATCGCCGGGTCGCCGATGATGAGCGCCGCCGCGTTCTCGTCCAGCATCTTCCGCAAGTCCGGCTCGGCACGGGCGAGCCGCGGGGCGTGCCCGACGAACTCGCGGAAGATGATTTCGATGAGCGCGGCTGATGTCCTCGAAGAGGTGTCGAGCGCGACCGTCCGAACTTCTTCCAACTCCGCGCCGCGCGTCACCAGCACCACGCTCTGCACTTCGCTCCGCGCCCCGACGCAGACGCCGGGCACGAGTTCCACGTCCGCCAGTCGTTGGTACTCGATGACGGGGACGAGCGCCGCCTCGACCTCGCCGCGCGCCAGAAAGTCCGCGCAGCGCGCGGGCGCGGCGTCCGTCAGAAGCCGCGCCGCTTCCCTGTGCGGCCCGCGCATGAAGCTCCAGATGAGCGGCGCGCTGTTCAAATAGTAAGACGCGGCGATGCGCGGCGCGCTCTTTTCAATCACCTCTGCCCAAGTCTCCCCTTCACCCCGACACTACGCCGCGCGCCCACGGGCCTTCTCGCGGTCTTAAGCCAGATGCTAACGCACGCGCCCACGCGCCGCAAGACGAAGCCCCCTGCCTCCTCCGCCCCGCTTCGTTGACAGCGTTTCGACGCGGCCAGTAACATGAAGCGATGAGTGAGAAGTATTGAGTGATGAGCAGGAATCTGTCTTTACTCATCACTCAACACTTCTCACTCATCACTTCACTTATGCCCATCCACGACATCAGCGTGGCGATTGCGCCCGGCGAGACGCCGACGTATCCGGGCGACCCCAGCATCGAGGTCGAGTCGTGGGCGGCCATCGCGCGCGGCGACTCGGCCAACGTCACCTCGCTCCGCTTCGGCGCGCACACCGCGACGCATCTGGACGCGCCCGCCCACTTCATCGAAGGCGCGCCGGGCCTCGCGTCGCTCCCGCTCGAAGTCCTCATCGGCCCCGCGCGCGTCGTCGCGTTGGGCGAAGACGTGCTCTCGATAGACGAACGGCACGTCGCCGCCGCGCGACTCGAAGGCGCGACGCGCGTGCTCTTCAAGACGCGCAATTCCTCTTTCTGGCACGACCCGCGCGGGCGCTTCCGCGAGGATTTCACTTACATCACGGGGGGCGGAGCGCGCGCTCTCGCCGAGAGCGGCGTGCGGCTCGTCGGCCTCGATTACCTCTCGGTCGAGAAGTTCGGCTCGACCGACTTCGAGACGCATCTTGAGTTGCTCTCGAACGGCGTCGTCATCGTCGAAGGGCTCGACCTCCGCGCCGTCTCCGAGGGCGCTTACGAGTTGATCTGCCTGCCCCTCAAAATCGCCGCCGGGAGCGGCGACGGAGCCCCCGCGCGCGCCGTGCTCCGCACTCTCTAGAAGAAGTTTAAGGAGGCGTCGTCCGCGCCGGCGACGTGAAACGAGATGCTTGAGAAAGTTAACATCGCGGAGAAATTCCGGCTCTTCGACGAGCACTGGAGCCCGAAGATCGCGGGCGAGGTCGGCGACTCCTACGTCAAGCTGGTGAAGCTCCGAGGCGACTTCGTCTGGCACCAGCACGAGACCGAAGACGAGATGTTTCTGGTCGTCAAGGGCCAGATCACGATCAAACTGCGCGACGGCGACGTACATCTGGATGAGGGCGAGTTCGTCGTCATCCCGCGCGGCGTCGAGCACCTGCCCGTCGCCGAAGAGGAGGCGCACGTCCTGCTCTTCGAGCCCAAGACCGTCCTCAACACGGGCGACGTGCGGAACGAGCGCACCGTCCCCGAACTCCAAAGAATCTGACATGGACAAAAAACATTCGAGCGAAGAGACGGCGAACTCGCCCGGCGGGCAGCCCGTCAACGTCGAGTCGCCGCGCTACCGCGAGCGCGTCTATGAACTCGTGCGCCGCATCCCTCCGGGGCGCGTGATGACTTACGGCCAGTTGGCCGAGTTGCTCGGCGAAGGCTACACGGCGCGCACCGTCGG
>DASTQX010000225.1:0-7710 GCA_035761505.1 Pyrinomonadaceae bacterium | reverse complement strand
CGGGCTTCCTCAACATGGAAGCCCGCGCGCCGCTCGTCCGTTGCCGCCCACATTCCCGGCGTCCCTCAAACCGTCCAGAGGTCTTCCCCGATGCGTAAACTTTTCGTCACCCTCCTGCTCTTCACCTGCGTCGTCGCGCCGGAGTACTCGTCCGGCCCGGCGGCGGCCACGACGACGGCGGTCGTGCTCGACGAGCCGGATCGCCGGAAGCCCTTCGCGTTGGAGCTGCCGGAAATCGGCGGGCAGCCCATCACCGCGCCCGAAGCCGTCATCCCTCACACCAACTTGAGCAAGGTGCGCCTGCGCATCTTCAAGCCTTACGCCGACTCCATCCGCTACGGCAAGATTTATACGAAGATTAACGGCGAGTCCGCCAACACCATCATCAACATCAACTCCGGCAACGACGGCTACATCATCAACGGCAACCTCGACATGAAGCCGCGCTTCCGGCTGCAACCCGGCAAGAACGTCATCGAGATTATCGCCAAAGACAACAGCGGGCTCGAATACTACGCCTCATACGTTCTGCTCACGCGCGAGCGGCGCGCGGGCGAGGCGGGCGGCGACTCGGACGCGACCATCGAGTCCGTCCCCGTGACGACGGGCGGCGACCGCCAGCCGCCGACGCTCTATCTCATCCAGCCCATCGGCGCGGTGCGCGTCTCCGGCGGCGCGAGCACGGTCAAGATTGTGGGCGTGGCGCACGACAGCGCGGGGACAATCGCCTCCGTCACCGTCAACAATCAGGCGGCGAAGCTCGCCCCCGCCACCGGCACGCGCGGACTTTCGGTGAGCGCCGGGAACCCTGACGAGGCTTTCTCGGCTGAAGCCATGAAGAAGGCGGTCGAGTTCGAGCAGGCGATTAGCGTCAGCGCGCAGACCTCCTCGGTCGTCATCGAGGCCAAAGACAACGCGGGCAACACGACGCGCCTGAGCATCCCGGTCAAGCGGCGCGAGGCCGCCGTCTCTTCCGCCTTCCGCGGGCGCAAGCTCGCGCTCATCGTCGGCGTGTCGAAGTACAAGTACCACGACCGGGGCTTGCGCGACCTGACCTACGCCGACGTGGACGCGCGCTCCGTGCGCGACTTCCTGCAACAGAAAGAGGGCGGCGGCTTCGCGCCCGCCGACATCCTCTACCTTGAGAACGGCGCGGCGACGGTTGATGCCGTGCGCTCGGCCCTCAACAGCTTCCTGCCGAAAGCCGGGGCCGACGACCTCATCTTCATCTTCATCGCCGGACACGGCGGCCCCGACCCGGACGCCCCGCAGAATCTCTACTTCATGCTCCACGACACGAAGCTCGCCGATATGCCGAACACGGCGCTCCCGATGACGGAGTTGCAGGAGGCGCTCGACCATAAGGTGAGGGCGGGCCGCCTCGTCGTCTTCGTGGATACCTGCCACAGCGCGGGCCTGACGGGCGAGAGCATGGTCGCCACGCGCGGCATCGAGAATAACCTCATCAACCTCTACGCCTCGAAGCTCTTCACGGAGGCGGGCCGCGCCGTGATGACCTCTTCGGACGTAAACGAAGTCTCGCGCGAGGGCACGCGCTGGGGCGGCGGGCACGGCATCTTTACGTGGGCTCTGCTCGAAGGCTTGCGCGGCGGGGCCGACGGCAACGACGACCGCCTCGTCACCGCCGGGGAACTCTTCGGCTACGTCCGCGACCGCGTCCGCATGGAGACCGGCTTCCGCCAGAACCCACGCGCCCTCCCCGGCCTCAACGCCGATCTCGCCCTCGCCGTGTCGAGCCAGCGGGCAGGGAAGAGCGACCGTGAAGGGAAAGACGGAAGGGTGATGGAGGACGGCGAGAGGTAAATTAAATAAGCCCCTTTCAGGTGCTTAACGAACGGCTTCTCACATTCCGATCTGCTTCAAGTGGTAGCGTTCGATGTCGTAGTGACGGCTCACGTCCACGGTGTTGATCTTGCCGAGCACTTCATGAATATCTACTAACGAGAGGTCGCAGGCCGGGGCGACGCCGCGCGCGGAGACCATCTTGCCGAAATCCCCGGCGGCGACGGCGTCCGCCGCGCGCGCGCCGAAGATGAGCCCCATGATGCGGTCAACGGGCGAGGGCGGCCCGCCGCGCTGCGGGTGGCCGAGCATCGCGGCGCGCGCGTCGAAGGGTGTCTCGCTCATGATGCGGCGCGCTAAGACTTCGCCGATGCCGCCGAGCCGCGCGTGGCCGAAGGCGTCGTGGCGGTCGTCAATCGTCACCAACTCGCCGTCCTCGGCGTATGCGCCCTCGGCGACGACGATCACCGAGTAGCGTGGCCGCCGATGGTCGCGCCGCGTCGAGGCCGGGTCGCCGAGCCGTTCGCGCAAGTGCTGATAGACCCTCTCGTAGCGGAAAGGGTGTTCGGGGATGAGGATGAGGTCGGCCTGACCGGCGACGCCCGCCCAGAGCGCGAGGTGCCCGGCGTGTCGGCCCATGACCTCGATGACCTGCACCCAGCCGTGCGAGCCCGCCGGAGTGCGCGAGCGCTCGATGACATCCGCCACGTTCCGCAGCGCCGTGTCGAAGCCGAGCGTGTAGTCCGTCCCGGCCAAGTCCTTGTCAATCGTCTTCGGCACGCCGACGACCCGCACGCCGCTCTCGGAGAGACGCGCCGCCACGCCGAGCGTGTCCTCGCCGCCGCAGACGACGAGCGCTTCGAGCCCCAGCCGCTCGACGTTCTCGAAGACCTCCGCCGAGCGGTCAACGCGCTCGCCCGTCTCGGACTTCGCGCGGAAAGGGTTGGTGCGCGACGAGCCGAGGTTCGTCCCGCCGTCCCTGTCCCAGCGCCGCACGCCGTCGCGGTCGAGTTCGAGGACTTCCGGCACCGGGTTGAGCAGGCTTCGCCAGCCGTCGAAGAGTCCGACCACCGAGACGCCGTGCTCGGAGGCGCGATAGACGAGCCCCTTGATGGCCGGGTTGAGGCCGGGCGCGTCGCCCCCGCCGGTCAACACGCCGATCCGCTTCACCTTTGACATCGAAAACGAAACCACTCCCCGGAGGTTAATTTTTTGCGTCGTGCGCGCTAGTATAACGCGTGCGAGACTGAGGCAAAAACGGAGAGGTGTCAAAGGCCATGATGAAAGGTTCCGACGTGCGCGCGCTCTGCCGCTTCTGCGCCGCGCTCGCCCTCGTCGCGTCGCTCGCGTGCGCCGCCGCCGCGCAGGACGGAGACCTGACGAGCAGCGCGGGCGTCTTCGTCAACCCGCCGACCGCGAAGCGCAAGGCAGGGGGCGAGAAGGGCTCGGCCCGGCGGCCACTCAAGCCCCGCCGCGCGCGTGCGGGAGCTTCGCCAGCGGCCCCTCCATCGAACAGCCCCGCCGCGCGGAGCGAGCCGACAGCCGAGACGCTTATCTCCAAAGCCGAGGCCGACTTCGCGGCGGGCCGCTTCGTCGAGGCCGCCGCCTCCTACGAGCAGGCTTCCAAACTCAACGCCCGTGACGCCGAAACGCTCCACGCGCTCGGCAGGTCTTACGAGGCGGCGGGCAACTCCGACCGCGCGCTTGAGGCTTACAAAAAGGCGCTCGCCGTCGAGCCCGACGACGACGACGCGCAACTCGACCTCGCCGACCTCCTCTCGGAGAAGGGGAGGCACGCCGAGGCCGTCGAGGTTTACAAACAGGTCGTGAGGAAGACGCCCTCGAACGCCGAGGCGCAGGCGGGGCTCGGCGACGCTTACCACGCCCTCAAGCGTTACGCCGAGGCCGCCGCCGCTTACAAAGAGG
Organism: Pyrinomonadaceae bacterium; assembly: GCA_035761505.1. Classification (GTDB taxonomy): domain Bacteria; phylum Acidobacteriota; class Blastocatellia; order Pyrinomonadales; family Pyrinomonadaceae; genus JAIVJM01. The sequence continues at coordinate 3,981 of DASTQX010000225.1, read as the reverse complement.
CCGCGCGACTCAACCCCGGCGACGCGGAGCTGTTACAGTCGCTCGGCTACGTTCTGGGTCGCGAGAAGCGCTGGCCCGAAGCCGTCTCGGCGCTCAAGCAGGCCATCCAGCTCCGGCCCGACTTCAACGACGCCTACGTCAACCTCTCTTGGGTCTATAACAACTCGAACCAGTTTGACGCCTCGGTCGCCATCCTCAAGCAGGTCATCGCGCGGCGGCCCGACCTGCCCAACGCGCACTTTAACCTCGGCTTCGCCTACACGCGCATGGCGCAGACGGGCGGGAAGAAGGGCGACGCTCTGAAGGCGCTCTACGCGCAGGGGGCGGAAGCCTTCGGCGTCGCCGTCAGGCTGCGGCCCGACTGGCCGGAGGCGCACACCAACTACGGCGGCGCGCTCGGCGGCACGGGCCGCTTCAAAGAGGCCATCGCCTCGCACCTCGAAGCGCTCCGCCTCCGCCCCGAATACCCCGGCGCGCTCTTCAACCTCGCCGTCGCCTACCGCAAAGACGGGAACAAGAAGGAAGCGCTCAACACCTACGAGAAGCTTAAGGCGCTGAACCCGAAACTCGCCGACACGCTCTACCCTCTCGTTAAGTGAGCAAGCGAAAGCCCCTCCGAGTGTCGCCTTCGCGTCTCACTCGGAGGGGCTTTAGTCTGTCCGGAGCAGGCCAACTCAATCCTAGTAGCTGCGGTCAGGCACGTTCATTTTTTGCAGGACGAAGACGACGCGCATGGTCTGCGGTCGGCGGTCGAGCGAGGCCGGGACGAAGGCCGGGTTGCGGCGGAAAGCGTCTTGCAGGTCGTCGAGCATACGCGGGTTGCGGGGCGGCTCGACGACCGCCGCAAGCGACGCTCTGCCGTTGCCGTACACGTCGGCGACCACGATCATGTCGTCGTCCGAAGGATGCTCGCTCGAAGGCGGAGCCCACGCCAGCGCCGCGAGCGCGCCGCGCGGATTCAGCGTCGGAGACTCCGGCCCGTAGGGCGAGCGCCCGGCGGCGTAGATTTCCGGCGAGACGGGCAGCGTCACATCGTAGCCGCCCTCGCCCTCGCCCTTCACCCACGTCACCGTGTAAGGAAGCCCGGCTTCGAGTCTCTCCGCCGCCGCGATGTGGCGCAGGACTTCGATCTGCGAGCGGAGCGCGCCGAAGACCGCGACGAAGAGGAGCGCCGAGTAGAACGCGCCGACCGCGTAAGGCATCAGGCGCGGTTCGAGCCAGCGCATGATGCGTTCAGGTAGCGGCATCGTCGGGCGCGCGCGGCGCGCGGCGCGCTCAATCGAGAGGGCGTTGTTGATGGAGGCCGCGAGGTCTGGCGGGGGCGCGGGCCGCGTCACCAGCGAGAGGCTGCGGATGAGGGAGCGCGTCTCTTCGAGCTGCTGGCGGCACGGCGGGCACACGTCGAGATGCTCTTCCACCGCCGCGCAACTCTCGCGCGGCAGCTCGCCGTCCAGATAGAGCGAAAAAGCTCTCAGCGTTTCATCACACGTCATCATACATTCCAGAGGCTAGAGACTTGAGGGCGGAGACTTGTGAAAAGCTTTTACCAGCCTCTAGCCTCAAGTCTCTCGCCCCTGCTGCGCCGAGCGAATGGCTGGCCAACCCCGGCTGCTCCCTTTTAGAAAGGAAGCAACTGTGAATGACCCCGGCGGGTGTGGACGCCTGAGAGGCCAACCGGGCATCGGACAAACGGGACAAGAGAAACGGGTGTTGCTGGCCGCGTTTTCAAATCCGCCTGTGCCCGGCCTGACCTTACGGACGCCGCGCCCGCTGAGACCGTTTCGCCGCTTCCTGACCCACCTGGCACCGGGTTCTTGGTGAAGCCGGGGTAGGGCAGCCATTCGATCCGAGCGTTTGCGCCCGGCAGGCCGGACGCAAAATCTTAAACTTAAATTTACAAAGAGCCTTCGAGCCTGCGTCGCAATTCGGTGCGACCCCTCGACAACCTCGACTTGACCGTCCCGACGCTCAGTTCGAGCGTCGAAGCCACTTCCTCGTAACTCAACCCCTCGATGTCCCTCAAGACGACCACTTCTCTGTAAGGCCGCGCGATTGCGCGGAGCGCGCCGAGGAGGAGCCTTTCGCGCTCGCGCGCCAGAGTGTTCTGCTCCGGGTCGTCGCCTTCCGGCCCCCTGAGCATTTCGCCGAGCGGCGTCTCGCCCTCTCCGCCCACGGGCGCGTCGAGCGACACCGTGCGCTCGCGGCGGCGGCGCTTCCACCAGCGCCAGCGGTTGCGCGCCTGATTGACGGCGATGCGGTAGAGCCAAGTCCGGAGGTCTGCGTCGCCGCGGAAGTGCGCGATGTAGCGGAAGGCTTGCAGGAAGGTTTCCTGTGTCAGGTCGCGCGCCTCTTCGGCGTCTTCGGTCAGGCGAAAGAGCAGCGCGTACAGCTCGCCCGAACGCTCCGTCACCAGACGCTGGAAGGCCCACGCGTCGCCCGCCTTCAGCCTTTCAAGGAACTGCTCGTCGGCCCCCACGGAGGAGCGCGCCTCCGCCGAAGCTGCCGCATCGGCAACTCTCTCCAGTTCCGCTTCCACGCGGAGGGCGATTGGCTCTCCGAAGCTCACAGGCGTCCTCCGAGGGACTGGGGAGGTTCGTCAAAGGGCCGTCGCCCATTTAACTGAACACTTAGACACTGCCCCGAAGGGCTTTGTTCCAAAAATAATCTCACGCTCTGGTTTGATGCTTTCGAGGGGGTTTCCGCCCGCCCGGAGGCCCGCCGCCCCACCGTCTCAAACATTGATGTGCCGCGAGTTTCCAGCTTCATACCACAAAAAGTCGAGCGCGGGCGGAAAATTTTTCGGGCCGGGCCGCGAGGCGCTTCCGGCATCGCCCCCGGCGCGCGCCCGAAGCCTTCGCGGAAGTCTCTTTCATCTCGCGGCGCGGCCCCGGTTTCGTCTGCTTGACAAGGGTCTGCGCGCGTCGTTAGAGTGAAGCCTTTGTCTCCGACCTCATTTTGAGAACGCACTCGACTGTGCGGTCTTGCACAAGGAAAAGACGTGGCCCGAACGACGAAAAAGCAACGCGCCAAGCAGCTCAAGCACGACAAATTCCGTGACACCACGCTGAATTACGCCGACCGCATCGCGCACCGCGCCGAAGGGCGTGGCCGCACGATCCTCTATCTCCTCGGAGCCGTGGTCGCCGCCACCATCCTCTTCTTCGTCTATTCGTGGTGGAGCGAGGGCCGGGCGGACGCCGCCCGCCTCGCGCTCGGCAAGGCCATTGAGATCGCCGACGCGCCCGTCGTCACGGGGACGCCTGACCCGACCCAGACCGGCCCGACTTTCCCCAGCGCACGCGAGCGCGCGCAGAAGGCGGTCGAGGAGTTCCAGAAGGTGCAGCAGAACTACGGCTCGCCTTACAAGGAGCAGGCGCGCTATCTGGCAGCCGTCAACCTCGTGACGGTTGACCGCCCCAAAGGGCTCGCCGAGTTGGAGGCTCTGACCAAAGACGGCAACGCCGAAGTCGCGGCGCACGCGAAGTTCGCGCTCGCGCAGGCGCGCGAGGCCGACGGCCAACTCGACGCGGCGGCGGCGCTCTATCAGGAACTGGCGCAGGACAAAAACAAGACCGTCGCCGAGGGCACGCTGAATCTGCGGCTTGCCTCCATTTACGAGAAGCAGGGCAAGAAGGACGCCGCCGTCGAACTCCTCTTCAAGATGGTCGAGGCGGCGCGCAACGCGAAGGGCAAGGACGGAAAGCCTCTGACCGAGACCGCCGCCACGCGCGCCGCGTCGGAGAAACTGCAATCGCTCAGCCCCGAACGCTACAAGCAGCTTCCGCCCGAACCCGCTCCGCCCCAACTCCCCGCTTTCTAAGCGACGGGCATCTGTTCAGCCGGGCTCGAACCGGCGAGCGTTTTTTCAGTGGCCGAAGCACTGCGGGCCTGAGGGCGTCTCTCCCAATTTAACTCCCGAAACTCCTTTGGACAATCTCACCCATTCGCTCGTCGGGCTGGCCGCCGCCAGAGCGGGGCTTG
>DASTQX010000224.1:0-2633 GCA_035761505.1 Pyrinomonadaceae bacterium | reverse complement strand
GACTTCGGTCATCATGTCGGTCAGCATGTAGCTCGTCGAGGGGCGCAAGACCTGCCGCGCCGCCTGCATCTCTTCGAGGCCGGACGAAGTGTGCGCCGCCGCGTCGTCCACGCGCGCAATCGCCGTCGGGCGCACGACCCGGCCCGCGTTGGCGAAGGCCGTGTAAGCGGTCGCCACTTCGAGCGGCGTCGCCTCGGTCGTGCCGAGCGCGAGCGAAGGATAAAGTTCGGGCTTCGGGAGCCCCAGATTCTCGGCCAGCGCGGCGACGCGCGAGAGGCCGGTGCGCAAAGCCGTATCCACGGTCACGACGTTCAAAGAGCGGACGAGCCCTTCGCGCAAAGTCACGTCGCGCATCGAGTAGCCGCCGCCGTAGTTGGCGGGCCTGTACCGCGCGCGCACGTCGTAGCGGAACTCGCGCGGCGCGTCCGCCGAAGTGCTGAGCGGCGAGACGCCGCTCTCGATGGCGGCGGCATAGACGACGGGCTTGAAGACGGAGCCGGGCTGTCTTCGCGCGTCGGTCGCGCGGTTGAGTTGCGAGTCGGCGTAGGAGTTGCCGCCGACCATCGCGAGGACGTGGCCGGTGCGCGGGTCGAGCGCGACGAGCGCGGCCTGCGGCGTCCGCTTGCCCTTGAAAACTTTTTTGAGCCTTGCGACCTGCGCGCGGACTGACTCTTCGGCCAACTGCTGCAATTCGAGATCAATCGTCGTGTAGATGCGGAGCGCGCGGCCTTCTTCCGGCGTCGCGGCCCCGCCGTAGCGCGCCTCTATCTGGCGGTTGACGTAATCAATGAAGTGCGGCGCGGTGGCGTCGCGCCCGTCGGAGGCGACGACGCGCACGGGCTCTCCGGCGGCGGCGCGCGCCTCGTCTCCGTTGATGCGTCCGTCGCGGAGCATCGCGGCGAGCACGGTGTTGCGGCGCGTCTTCGCGTGTTCGGGGTGACGGTCGGGCGCGTAGCGACCGGGGCTCTGAATCATCCCGGCGATGGTCGCCGCCTCGGCGAGCGAGAGGTCTTTCAACTCCTTGCCGAAGAAGACGCGCGCCGCCTGCGTCACGCCGCGCACGCCGACGCTGCCGCGCTGGCCGAGATAAATCTCGTTGCAGTAGAGCGCGAGAATGTCTTCCTTCGAGAGCCTGCGCTCGATGACGCTCGCCAAGATGGCCTCGTTGAACTTGCGGCGGAGCGTGCGCTCAGGCGTGAGGTAAGTGTTCTTGACGAGTTGCTGCGTGATGGTCGAGCCGCCCTGCTTGAAGTCCTGCCCCGCGCCTTCGCCGCCCCAACTCCACAGAGCGCGCGCGACGCCGAAGAGGTCGAGGCCGTGGTGCTCGAAGAAGCGGCGGTCTTCAATCGAGAGGACGGCGTTGACGAGCGCGGGCGGCAAGTCCTGATAAGAGAGCGCGCCGCGCTCGCCCGTCTTCATCGCCGCATCATTCGTCAGAGGTTCGGGCTCTAAAGTGTAAGAGTCAATCTCCGCGCCGTCGCCGGAGAGCGAGGCGATGTACTGGCCGCGCCGGTCGAAGACGATCTGCACGACGGCGAAGGCTTGCGCGACGACGCCCGTCTCGCGCGGGCGTATCTCGATGCTCTGGCCTTCGACCTTGAAGCGACCGCTCCACACGCGGCTCGCCTCCGAATCTACGTAGCCGGAGCGCCGCAGCATCTCCAACAGGCGCTCGCGCGAAACCTTCTGCCCGGCGCGTAAGACGCGCGGCGCGGCGTAAATCCCGGCGCGGCTCGTCAGATAGCCGGAAGCCAGTCGCTCATCTACGACGCCCGAATAGTGCGTGTAGAGGTAGGCGACGACGGCGACGAAGGAAAGGATGAGGACGATTGAGACCGTTGCGACGAGGCGGAAGAAGAACCTCCGGCGCTCGGCGCGGCGCGCGCGCTCGCGGAAACGCGCTGCCGCGTTTTTGAGTCGCGGCAGGCGTCGCGGCTTCCGCTCCGAAGTGATTTCGATAGCCATCGCGCCTCTTTCAATCTCCCGCCCGCGAGACACACCGCGACGCACGAGCGCGCCCTCAGCGCGCCCCCGTTCGGGCTCGCGTCAAATGTTTTGTTGTGACTCCGGAATAAACGACTAATCGGGTTCGGATTCTCGTTTGTCGTTCGCGTCTCACGCGCGGAGCCGTCGAGTTGGGAGAGAGAGATATAGAAGGGCCGAGCCCTTCCGCGCTTTCGGGTGACGAAAGCCTCTAGCCGAACATGAACGACAGCGCCGTCGTCGAAACGGCGAGGGCGACCATCACCATGATGATGGCGAAAAGCTGCATTAAGCTGCTGGCGACTTCCTTCACGACCGCGTCCCTCCTTGTCAAATTCTCTTCTCTCTTGAACTCCCCCGTGCAACGCCCATGCCGACCGCCCGCGCCGCGCCGCGCGCCAACTCTAAAGCGGCGCACGGCTAACACTTAAAGACTTTGAGGGCCGCGCGCGACGCGCCGGAGCACGACGGATGCTCGTCTCCTTTTGCCCTCTTTCAGTACGGAGACTTTGAGAGGCGGCCCGCGATTTATGTTTTGAATTAATTCAGACGAAAGGCTATTGCCTCTCGCTCTTGCGTTGTTGGCGGCGGAGTGAGAGCCAGTTGGAAGTCTCTTCGGGCTGGGGTTCGAGCAGTTCGCGGATGGTCTT
>DASTQX010000223.1:0-1034 GCA_035761505.1 Pyrinomonadaceae bacterium | reverse complement strand
CGTAAGGGAAAGAGCTTCGCCCGTCGTCGTTGACGACGACGCGGCCCGAAGGTTCGAGCCAGTGATTGCCGAGGAAGAGCCGGAAGTTCTGCCCCGCCCCTCCGAGCGAAGGCCACTTCCCGCGCCCCGCGTTGCGGACGGAGACGTAGAGCGCGCGCCTCTCACCCGCGCGCAAAGTCGCGGGCGGCGTCCGCGCCCAAGAGAGCGCGGCCCGGAAGTCGCCCTCGGCGAGCGGCCCGCGCGCCGCCGTGATGTCGAACGCTCGCCCGCCTTCCGTTCCAGTGGGCATGACCTCCATGAAGTAGGACGTGGCGAACCTCGCGCGGTGCGAGTAGAAGGGCAGAGAGACGGCGGCAATCTTCCCGACGCCGAGCCCCGCGCGCGCGATGTGCTCCGTGCAGGACTTGAACTCGTCGGCCATGCACAGCGTTGCGAGCCGCTTCCCTTCCGCCCTCTCAAGCGCCCGCGCGAACTTCCGCCGCGACTCTTCCGTCGTGAAAAACTCCGGCATATAGACGCAGAGTTGCGGCGCGTCCTCTCTGAACAAGACCTGCAAGCCGCTCGTCATCGGCCCGCTCTCGACCCACGCGCCCACGCCGTCGAAGAGCGCGCGCTCCTCGTCCGAGAGATACGCACGCGCCGCGCGGTCAGAGAAAAGATGCCGCGCGTCGGGCAGGTGATTTTCGGGGAGGTGAAAGACCGTCGGGCGGCTCCCCCACTCGAACCTGTAGCCGTGGGCGCAGGCCACCGCCGACTGGACGACGAGGACGAAGGAGAGCGCCATCGCCGCCGCACGCGCGAGCAACGAGCGCGGCGGCGCGTGACTCTTCGCACCTTCGTACAAAGTGATGATGAAGTAGATCGTGATTGCGCCGCCGATCAGCTCGACGAAAGTCGCGTAGCGCAGCATCCCCGAAGCCGCGCTCCAAAGGACTGAGCCGAGGAGCGTGACGAAGCTCAGATAACGGACGCGCTTGTCCGCGCCGCGCCAGAGCGTGCCCGCGAGCGCGGCGACGAAGGCGACCGAGACGCGG
>DASTQX010000222.1:0-1317 GCA_035761505.1 Pyrinomonadaceae bacterium | reverse complement strand
GAGCAATGCTTCTGAAAAGATGGAACTGGGTCTCCTCTTATTCTTCTTATTCCTGACCGCCGCCGCGCTGGCGCTCGCCGCCAAAACTGTCCGTGTCGTGCCGCAGGCGACCGTCATGGTCGTCGAGCGACTCGGCAGGTTCCACAAGCTTGCGGACAGCGGCCTACACGTCCTCGTCCCCTTCTTCGACAGGCCGCGCGGCGTCACTTGGGCGGGCCTGCGCCCCGGCCTCTCTTCCATCGACCTGCGCGAGCAGTTTCTCGACATGCCCCCGCAGGCCGTGATCACGCGTGACAACGTGACGATACACGTGGACGCGGTCGTCTACTGGCAGATCACGGACCCGCTGAAGTCCGTCTACGAGGTGGTTGACCTCGTCGGCGGCATCGCGCAATTGACCGTCACGGGGATGCGCGCCGTGATGGGCGAGATGGATTTGGATCACACGCTCTCCTCGCGGGAGGAGATTAACGGCAGGCTGCGACTGATCCTCAACGAGGCGACCGACAAGTGGGGCGTCAAGGTGACGCGCGTGGACGTGAAGAACATCAACCCACCCCAGGGCGTGCGCCTCACGATGGAGAAGCAGATGACGGCGGAGAGGAACCGACGCGCGCTCGTGCTGCAAGCGGAGGGCGAGAAGCAGGCTTCGATTACGCGCGCCGAGGGCGAGAAGACCGCCGCCGTCACCCGCGCCGAAGGCGAGAAGCAGGCGGCCATCTTGCAAGCCGAGGGCGCGGCGCAGGCGCGGCTCCGCAACGCCGAGGCCGAGAGCGAGGCCATCGCGCAGGTCGCGCGCGTCATGCTCGACCACGGCAACCCGGCGCAATACCTCATCACGGCCCGTTACATCGAGAGCCTCAAAGAGATGACGCGCGGCCAAAACTCGAAGGTCATCTTCATGCCGGTGGAGACCTCCGGGATGCTGGGGGGCGTCGGCGCGATCAAAGGAGTGTTGTCTCAGGTCGGAGATGACTCCGGCCCAGGAGCCGGGGCGGGAAATTAGGGGCGGCGCGGATCACACGGTCGCCGTGCAGGGCTCAAGCCGCGACTGCGGGTGTGGGCGGCAAGACCGAGTGCGGTTGCGTCCGGCCCGCCCTGTGCGTCGTGCGCCCGAAGGGATTTGTGTCCGGCTAGTACATAAGATGCCCATCGTAAAAAGAAAACTCTCGAAGACATTCAGAAACTTCTTTGACTCGGAGAAGTCAGGCGGGGTGCTGCTCATCATCTGTACCTTCGTCTCGCTCTTATCACCAACTCACCGGCTGGCGAGACTTACACCGGCCTCTGGCACGCCTACCTCGGCCCGCTCAGCCT
>DASTQX010000221.1:0-3427 GCA_035761505.1 Pyrinomonadaceae bacterium | reverse complement strand
CGGCGATGAAGACGGGGACGACTTGCGGGCGCGCGTCCTTGATGAGTCGGCCTACGCCGGGCTGCGGGCGGAGGAACGAGTACGGGTCTTCGTTCTTGTTGCGCGTGCCTTCGGGGTGGAAGCCGACGACGTTGCCCGCGCCCTCGCGGCAGAGCGCCGCGAGCACGCGCATCGAATACTTGTCAAAGGCGCGCTTGTCCACTAAGGGATTGTCGCCCCCGGCGAAGAACGGCGGGAACATAGACCACCAGCCCATCACGAAGTTGACCACGAGGCCGAGCGGCGAGTCGTAGAAGAAGCGCCCGCGCACCGGGAAGAAGAGCTGTTTGCGCCAACTCGTCCTCCGGAAGAGGACGCTTGAGACGGCGTACATGTCGAAGAAGGAACGGTGATTGGCGACGAGCAGGACGGGCCGCTCGTGCGACACCGCTTCGAGGTGTTCGAGCCCATAGACCTGCATCAGATTGTAGGTCGCCAGACGAATCCACCCCGCGCCGACAGTGCGCTGGCAGAAAGTCCAGAAGCGCTTCCAACGCCCGCCGTTCATCCGCCGCGTGAGGCGGAGGGCGAACCGCTCGAACGGCGAGAGCACGGCCAACTCGTCCGGCGCGGGTTCCAGACTCCACCCTTCGGCCTCGCGCACCGCCTCCGGCCCTCGCGCCTGCACTGTTTGACGGTCGGTTGCTGACATCTCCCCTGAACGCACGCAAAAAAGGTGACCAGCGAAAGGGGAAGCTTAAAGCTTTCCCCGCCCACTTGTCACCCTGAGCCCGCCCGCGCGGCTTCTAGTCTATCGAGAAATACCTCGCCTCTTCGTGATGGACGATGATGGCCGAGGTTGACTGTTCGGGGACGAGCTGAAACTCCTCGCTCAGCTCGACGCCGATGCGTGACGGTTCGAGCAGCTCGAAGAGTTTCACCTGATCTTCCAGATTCGGGCACGCCGGATAGCCGAAGCTGAAACGCGAGCCCTGATAGCCCTGATGGAAGAGCTTCCCCAACTCCTTCGCATCCCTCCCGGCGATGCCCAGCTCTTCGCGCACGCGCCTGTGCCAGAGTTCGGCCAGAGCCTCCGCCGACTCCACGCTCAGGCCGTGGAAGTAGAGATAGTCGGCGTAGTTGTCCGACTTGAAAAGCTCCTGCGCGTACTCGCTCGCGCGCCGCCCGACGGTGACGAGGTGGAAGGGCACCACGTCCACGCGCCCCGACTCTTTCGACGCGAAGAAGTCCGCGAGGCAGAGCCGCTTGCCCTCCGGCTGGCGCGGGAAGGTGAAGCGGACGCGCTCCGTTTTTTCGTCGTCTTGATAGACGACGAGGTCGTTGCCTTCGGACTGACAGGGGAAGTAGCCGTAAACGACCTGCGGGCGGAGCAACGCTTCGCGCCGCGAGCGCTCCTTCAACTCTTCATAGACGGGCCGCACCTTCTCCGCGACGAGCGCGCGGTACTCTTCCGAAGACCGCCTTCCCTGCTTGAACTGCCACTGGCCTTTGAAGAGCGCCGTCTCGTTGACGAAGGCGAACACGTCTTCGAGCGGCACGTCTTCGACGACCTTTGAGCCGTAGAAAGGCGCGCGCGGAATCGGCGCTTCCGGGTTCACGTCCGAACGCTTGATGTGCGTCGTGTCGCCCGCGATGGCCTTCGCGGCGCGAGGCCGCGCGGGCTTGCGGATGCCGAGCTTGGCGTCTTCGCCCACGAGGTCTTCCGCGTCGTCCGCCTCGACGGACGAAGCAGCGCCGCTCCCGTCGCTCGCGGCGGCAGCCGCCTTCGCGCTCTCCGCCTCTTCGGGCTGCTCGTCGCCGGTCAACCTGTCCATCGTGTAGAGGCCGTCGAAGGCGTCGCGCGCGTAGAACAACTCGCCCTTGTAAATCGCTTTGAGGTCTTCTTCGACGTAGCGCCGCGTGAGGGCCGCGCCGCCGAGCACGACGGGCGCGCTGATGCCGCGCTCGTTCAGGATTTCGAGATTGTCGCGCATGACGAGCGTGGACTTGACGAGCAACCCGCTCATCCCGATGGCGTCGGCCTTGTGCTCCTCGAAGGCTTGAATGATGCCCTCGATGGTCTGCTTGATGCCGAGATTGACGACGCGGTAGCCGTTGTTGGTGAGGATGATGTCCACGAGGTTCTTGCCGATGTCGTGCACGTCGCCCTTCACGGTCGCCAGCACCAGAGTGCCCTTCGCCGTCGCGCCGCCCTTCTTCTCAAGGAAGGGTTCGAGGAAGCGCACCGCCGCCTTCATCACCTCCGCCGATTGGAGCACGAAGGGCAACTGCATCTGCCCGCTGCCGAAGAGGTCGCCGACCGTCTTCATGCCGTCGAGCAGGATGACGTTGATGATGTCGAGCGCCGGATACGTTTCGAGCGCGACCCGCAACTGGTCTTCGAGCCCGATTTTCTCGCCGTCAATGATGTGCCGCTTCAGGCGCTCCTCGACGGGCAGGCTCTCCGTGTCGGCCTTCGTCGCCTTCGTCGTCACGCCCTCGAAGAGCTTCGTAAACTCGCCGAGCGGGTCGTAAGTGCAGACCTCGCCCTCGAACTTCCGCCGGTCGTAGATGAGGTCGCGCGCCACTTCCAGTTCCCTCTCGCCGATGCGGTTGAGGGGCACAATCTTACTGGCGTTGACGATAGCTGCGTCGAGCCCGGCCTCCACGGCGTCGTGGAGGAAGACCGAGTTTAAGACGACGCGCGACGCCGGATTGAGGCCGAAAGAGATGTTCGAGACGCCGAGGATGGTGAAGCAGCCCGGAAGCTCTTCCTTGATGCGGCGGATGCCTTCGAGCGTTTCGAGCGCGTTGCGGCGGTCTTCCTCGATGCCGGTCGAGATGGGCAGCGCCAGCGGGTCGAAGAAGATGTCGGTGGCCGGGAAGCCGAGTTCGCCCGTCGCTTGTTCATAAGCACGCTGCGCGATTTTGAGCTTACCTTCGGCGGTGCGCGCCATGCCCTCCTCGTCAATCGTGCCGACGACGACGCTCCCGCCGAAGTCGCGCGCCAGCTCAAAGACCTTTTTAAATCGCGGCTCGCCGTCCTCGTAGTTCGTCGAGTTGAGGATGCACTTGCCGCCCGCGTGTTGCAGGCCCGCCTCCATCTTCTCCCACTCGGTCGAGTCGAACATCAGAGGGATGCGCACGTCCGTCGCCAGACGCGCGGCGAGCTTGTGCATATCGGCCACGCCGTCGCGGCCCACGTAGTCCACGTTCACGTCGAGGACGTGCGCGCCCTCGCGCTCCTGCTCGCGCGCGAGCGAGACCAGCCCGTCCCAGTCCTCGGCCTTGAGCAGGTCCCTCATCTTCTTCGAGCCGCTGGCGTTGACGCGCTCGCCGACGATGAGGAACGAGGCGTCCTGCACGTAGGGCTGCTGCGTGTAGATGGAAGAGGCCGAGGGCGCGAGCCGCGCGTCGCGCCGTTTCGGCGTCACGCGCCGCATCCGTT
>DASTQX010000220.1:0-3594 GCA_035761505.1 Pyrinomonadaceae bacterium | reverse complement strand
GCGCGCGCGCGTCGTCTCTTCCTTCTCGAAGGTGCTGTCGGCCTTCTTGCCGCCGCGACGACCGCCGGAAGCGGCCTTCGTCTCGCTGGCCTTCGCCGTCTTCTTCTTGCCGGAGGTCGCGGACTTCGCCTTCGACGAAGTGGCGGCGACATCGCGCGGGTTATCAACTAATTCGATGATGGCGAGTTCGGCATTGTCGCCGTCGCGCCGTCCCAACTTGATGATGCGCGTGTAGCCGCCGGGGCGGTCGCGGTAGCGCTCGCCCAGCTCGTCGAAGAGCCGCTTCAAGGCGGCGACGCCCGCCGTGCGCGGCGCGCGCGGGCCGCCGCGCTTGCCGGTCGAGGGAGCCTGCTGCCGGTTCCCCGCGTGGAAGAAGGCCGCCGCCTGACGACGGAGGTGGAGAGCCTTCGCCACGGCGTCGTCGCCCTGCATCGTCCGCGCGCGGCGCGAGAGCGTGATGACGCGCTCGACGAAGGGGCGCAGTTCCTTCGCCTTCGGCAGCGTCGTGATGATGCGCTCGTCGTTCGCGTTAATCAGCGAGGTCGCCATGTTGCGCAGCATGGACATCCGGTGCTCGCTCGTCCGCCCAAGTTTCCTGTGTGCTTTTAAATGTCGCATGACAAATCCTTAAAAAGAGTGACGAGCGACGGGCGAGAGGTTCCGACTCGCCGCCCGTCACTCGTCGGTGACTTTATTCGTCGTCTTCGTCGTCAGCGTACTCGCTGAGGTCAACGTCGCTGCCGCCGGAACCCGGAATCGGGTTGCCCTGCTCGTCGAACGACATGCCGAAGTCGAGCCCCATCCCGTGCAGGATGTCCTTGATCTCGTTCAGCGACTTCTTGCCGAAATTCTTCGTCGCCAGCATCTCGCGCTCGGAGCGCTGGACGAGGTCGCGGATTGAGCGGATGTTGGCGTTCTTCAGGCAGTTGTAGGAGCGCACCGAAAGTTCGAGTTCGTCCACCGAGCGGTCGAGCACGTCGTTTCTGGGCAGAGGCGGGCGCTCGATGTTCGTGTAGGCAAAGTCGTCGGTGTCCTCCTCGAAGTTGATGAAGATCGCCATGTGATCCTTAATCAGCTTCGCGGCGAGCCCGATGGCGTCGTCCGGCTTGACCGAGCCGTCCGTCCAGACTTCGATGGTCAGCTTGTCGAACTCGGTGTTCTGGCCGAGGCGCGCGGCCTCGACCGCGTAGTTGACCTTCTTGACGGGCGTATGCACCGAGTCCACAGGGATGTAACCGAGGCTCAAGTCCTCGTCGAAGTTGCGCTCGGCGGGGACGTAGCCGCGCCCGCGCTTGAGGCGCATCTCGATGTTGAGGCTGCCGCCCTCGCTCACGGTCGCGATATAGACCGACGGGTCGAGGACTTCCACGTCCGCGTCGTGCTCGATGTCGCCGGAGGTGACTTCGCCCGCGCCGTCCTTGCGGATGGTGAGCGTCTTGGCCTCGGTGCCGTGGAGCTTGAACGGAATCTGCTTGAGGTTCAGGATCACGTCCGTCGCGTCCTCGACGACGCCGCGGATGGACGAGAACTCGTGCTCGACGCCTTCGATCTTGACGGCGGTGATGGCCGAGCCTTCGATGGAAGAGAGCAGCGCGCGGCGCAGGGAGTTGCCGATGGTCGTGCCGAAGCCGCGCTCGAACGGCTGCGCGGAGAAGCGACCGTAGCGCTCCGTGAGCGTGTCGCCCTCGACGGCGAGGCGGCGCGGCATCTGAAATCCGGTCCAGAGGTTGTGTTGATCCATAGCCATAAGTTCTGAAACCTGTTCCTCTAAAAAAAGTATGCGACGCGCCCGGTCGGACGCGGGCGCACCGCATCCGACCAGGGACGCGCCCCGCGCGGAGGTTTACTTGCTGTAAAGCTCGACGATCAGTTGCTCGTTGATGGAGCGGTCAACGTCGCCGCGGGTCGGCAGCGTGACGACGCGCGCGCTCATGCCCGCCTCGTCCGCCGGGGCGATCCAGTTCGGACGGCCACGACCGGCGGCGGTCTGCCACGCGCCCTCGACGTGCGGGTTCGTGCGGCTCGCCTCGCGGACGCTCACCACGTCGCCCGGCTTCACCTGAAAGCTGGGGATGTCCACCTTGCGACCGTTGACTTCGATGTGCCCGTGGTTGACGAGCTGCCGCGCCTGACGGCGCGACGTGGCGAAGCCCGCGCGATAGACGGCGTTGTCCAGTCGGCGCTCAAGGAGCGTCAGAAGGTTCTCGCCCGTGATGCCCTTCTGGCGGGCGGCCTTCTCGAAGTAGTTACGGAACTGGCCTTCGAGGACGAAGTAGATGCGCTTGACCTTCTGCTTCTCGCGCAGTTGCAGGCCGTAGCCCGCGAGCGCCTTGCCCCGGCGCATGGAGTTGCCGTGCTGTCCCGGCGGCTGCGTGCCGCGCGCCTCAATCGGGCACGAAGGCTTGAAGCACTTGTCGCCCTTCAGAAATAACTTTCCACCCTCGCGGCGGCACAGACGGCACACCGCACTTCGATACCTAGCCACTTCTTTTTGCCTCCAGTCTTACTTTCAAAAGACGGAAAAGTTTACAGACCGCCCGCGTGCCGGACGACCCTTCTTCCTTTAGGTAATGAGAAAGTGATGAGTGATAAGTGATAAATGATAAGAAGGAAGAGAACTCTTTTCTTATCACCTATCACCCATCACTTATCACCGGCTCGTTAAACTCTTCTGCGCTTCGGCGGGCGGCAGCCGTTGTGCGGGATCGGCGTCGTGTCGCGGATGACGGTGACGCGGATACCGGCGCTGTTGATGGCGCGGATGGCCGACTCGCGACCGCCGCCCGGCCCCTTGACGCGCACCTCGGCCTGCTGCATCCCGGCGTCCTTCGCCTTCTGCGCCGCCTCGTTGGCCGCCTGCTGCGCGGCGAAGGGCGTGCCCTTGCGCGAGCCGCGGAAGCCGCGCGCGCCCGACGACGATTGCGCGACCAAGTTCCCCTCGGTGTCCGTGATCGAGATCATCGTGTTGTTGAACGACGCGGTGATGTGCACGATCCCGACGGGGATGTTCTTCTTTTCCTTCTTGCGGAAGGTCTTCTTCTTTCCGGTTGTCGCTTTTGCCATGATTCCTCAGAGGCTTGAGGCTTGAGGCTTGAGGCTGGTGAAGAACTGACCCTCAGTCTCCAGCCCCTAAGTCTCCAGCCTCTAGTTACTACTTCTTACCCGGCGCTTTCTTCTTGGCGATGGTGGCGCGGCGCGGCCCCTTGCGGGTGCGCGCGTTGGTGTGCGTGCGCTGGCCGCGCGCGGGGAGTCCACGGCGGTGGCGCAGGCCGCGGTAGCAGCCGATGTCCATCAGGCGCTTGATGTCCATCTGGACGCGCTTGCGGAGGTCGCCCTCCACGTCACCCTGCCCCTCGATGATCGAGCGGATGCGACCGAGCTGACCCTCGTCGAGGTCGCGGACGCGCGTGTCGGGGCTAATCTGCGCCTCGCTCAAAATCGCGTTCGAGCGCGAGCGCCCGATGCCGTAGATGTACGTCAGTCCGATCTCGATACGCTTGTTAACCGGGAGGTCAACGCCGACTACACGAGCCATTTCAGTTCAATCTCCGAATAGAACAGTTTCAGATAATTTCAAATTTGAAATTTCAAATT
>DASTQX010000219.1:0-16350 GCA_035761505.1 Pyrinomonadaceae bacterium | reverse complement strand
AGTTCGTCGGAGCGCGTCATCTCGTCCCAGCGAATGTGGCCGACGCGCGGGCTGATGACGACATCGGCCAACTGCCTCTGATGCACCGCCGCCGTGCGCTGCACGACGAGGAGCGATTGGAGCAGGACGCCGACGAACGAGGTCGGAGCGCCGAGGAACTTCGCGCCCTCGTGGTTCACATCCACGCCGACGACGACCTCGGCTCCGAGCGCGCGCACGACCGCCGTCGGGAGGTTGGCGACAAGCCCGCCGTCCACGAGTTGCCGCCCGTGCTCGTCCGTGACGGGGACGTACCAGCCCGGCAGCGCGCAACTCGCGCGGATGGCGAAGGCCACATCGCCCTCGTCGCGCATTACGACCGCCGCGCCCGTCAGGAGGTCTGTGGCGACCGCCGCGAAGGGGACGGGCAGTTCCTCGAAGCGCGTGAGGGGGAAGCGCGCGCGGATGTAGGTCTCCATCCGCGCGTTCGACTGGACGCCGAGCTTCGAGAGCGTCATCCGCCCGAAGTCGCGCCAGCGCATCTCGCGCGCGACCTCCGCGAGTTCTTCCAAGCTCATCCCGGAGGCGAACGCGCCCGCGACGAGCGCCCCGGCGGACGTGCCCGCCACGCAATCCACCTCGATGCCCTCTTCACGGAAGACCTTCAAAACGCCGACGTGCGCCGCGCCCCGCGCCGCGCCGCCTGAGAGCGCCAGCCCCAAACGCGGCCTCCGCCTCGCGTCCTGATTCGTCAGTCTTCGCCACATATGAGCTACTGAAAACTCTTATCCAAGATGGTGATTTCGGCGGCGGCGCGCGCGTCGTCGAGAAAGGCGCTGATGTCGGATTCGATTTTGCTCTCGACGAGTTCGCTCTGGATTTGCGCGGAGGCTTCGGCGAGCGTCGGGATGATAGTGCCGGGCGACTGTCGGCGGCGTCGCGGCACGAACACATCTCGATAGTAAGCCTCGACCTCCTGCGGCGTGACGACGGTGAAGGAGCGGAAGCGGAAGTCGAGGTACTTCCGAATGACGACGCGATCCTGCACGATCTCGCGGAGCTGTTCGGAGTTTTCGCCCAAGCCCACACGACTCAGCCGCCGGTAGAACTCGGCCTGCGAGGGGAAGTAATCCCTGATGATGCGCGTGATCTCGGCGTTGACCTCCTCGCCGGTCGGCGCGACCGAGGGCAGCTTCTCGGCCTCCTGCGCGATGAGCCTCTGGTCAATGAGCGTGTTGAGCGCGCGCCGCAAGTCTTCGGGACGCGGGTTGTCGAGCGGCGCGTCGGGTTGGAGCGCGAGTTGCCACAGAAGGTCGCTGTACGTGACCAGCTCTCTGCCGTTGATGACGGCCACCATCCGGTCAACGATCTCCGCCCCGGCGCGCGGCGCGGGAGTAGGCGACGGAGCGGGCGCGGTCGTCTGCGCGGTAGCCGACGACACGGCGGCGAGCGTGACGAGCAGTAGCGAAAGAAGAATCCGTTTCATAGACGCCAGATGCTTTCAGGCCGCCGGGGCCACGCCTCCCGCGCGGCGCGCGAGAAGAGAGCGCGCGCCGTGCTTGAGGATGTCGAAGGCGCGGCAGAGGCTGACCGCCGCGAGGACGAAAAGAAAATGGTGGACGACGAGCACGTAGCGGTACTCCGTGTGGAGCGCCGACTGTGCGCAGAGATAATAGACCGGGACGGCCAGCAGGACGAGCAGCGCGCGACGGTCGCCGCCGCGCCACAGCAGGACGAAGCCCGCGACGGAGAGCGGAAGCAAGAGCGCCGTGACGAAAATTTTCTGGACGTTCGAGACGACGAAGCGCGGCGCGCGCGTCCAGAGGTTCGAGGCGTTGCCGAGCGCGTAGAGTTCGGGCGTCGAGATTTGCACGGACGGCCTCAAGGGGCTGGAAGCGGCGTTGACGAAGAACATTCTGACTCGCCTCACGTCGCCGCTGCTCACGAAGGCGAGTTGCGCGACGCGGAAGGGCTGCTCGGCCTCGCTCTTCGTCTCCAAAGGCTCGATGATGCTCGACGCGAGCGTGTCGCCACGAGCGGCGTCGGCGACGCTGACGGTCATCCTCCCGCGCGTGACTTTGTAGGGGACGCGCAAGAGGTAGTCGGTGTCCTCAGCCACGTCGAAGGGCGCGGAGGCGAACTGCTCGCCGTACTTGGATTCGTCGCCGGTGAGTTGAATCGCGTGCGCGTCCGGCGCGGGCTTTAGTTCAGCGCGCGGCGAGAGGAGTTGGCCGCCGCACCGAAGCTCTTCGGGCTCGCTCGACCACGCGGGCGGGTTCCCTTCAGCCGCTTCGAGCGGGTGCGAGACGGGCGGGTGCGCGAAGACGCGACGAGCCCTTTCGAGCCTGAGCATCGAGGCCGCGCGCCGCGCCATCACGCCGCCGAACCAGAGCGGGTGGTCTTTAATCACAGACCAGCCGAGGCGGAGGCGCTCGCGCTCGCGGCGCACGGCGTCGGGGCCGAAGAGCGTCGCGGCGTAGTCGGGGCGTTGATGTTTCTCCGCCTCCATCCTTTGAATGCCGGTGTCGGTCGAGGGGATGCCGAGTCGGCCTTCGGGGTCGAAGTCGCCGATGCCTTCGAGGAGCGTCTGCCCCGCGCCGAGCGAGACGGGGACGAAGTGGCCGAAGACGTAAGCGTTCCTCAAGGTCAGTGGCGCGATGACGAACACCGCACCGGCGACGACGGCGAGCGCGGAGCGCACTCTCAGCTTGCGCTCGAACAGGAGGAAGACCGCGCAGGCGATGAAGGGCGCAAGCAGCATCGCGTTCGCCCTCAGCCACACGGAGAGGCCGACGAGCGCGCCCGCCGCGAAGAGCTTCCACAGGTGCGAACGATTCAACGCCGCGACGACGCAGAGGGCCGCGAGCAGGACGGGCAGGGCCGCGAGCGCGTCGGGGAGAAGCTGCACGGCGTTCCAGACGAACTGCGGCGAGAGCGCGACCAGCAGCCCCGCCGTCAAGGCCACGCCGCGCCCGACGAGCCCGCCCGCGACGAGCGAGACGACGACCGCCGCCAGAGAGTCCGCAAAGATTTGCACGAGACGCGTCGCGTCGTCCGACTCGCCGAAAGTCCTGGAGACGAGCGCGAGGAGGACGGGATAACCCGGCGGGTGGCCGAGCGTGTTCGGGTCGGCGAGCGCCGAAGTGCGGCTCAGGAAAGCAGAGGGGCCGCCCTCGACGAAGGCCCGCGCGGCGTGCTTGTAATCCGCCGTCACTCCGGCCTGCGTCCGCTCCGCCTCGAAACGCGTGTCCTGCCACGCCAGCACGCGGACGCCGAGCGCGACGAGAAAGATCAGGGCAAGGGATAAGGGTGAAAGGGTAAAGGGGGAGGAAGAAGGCGCGGCTGGCTGTCCTCCTTCTTCCCCCTTCACCTTTTCTCTTTCCCCTTTTCCTCTCATCTCAAAACGTTTGCCCGAAGCGGAAGTGAATCTGCCCCTGTCGTGGGCGGTGGATGGCGGTGCCGCCGCCGAACTGCGGGATGACGAACTCCGGCGGGTTGAGCAGGTAGCCGTAATCTACGGAGAGCGAGCCGAAGGGCGTCTTAAAGCGGAGGCCGAGGCCGACGGTGTGCGACCAGCGGGCACGGAAGTTCGGGTTGCGGCCCGGCTCGTCGTCGCCGCCGCCGAAGATGTCTTTGACCTTCTCGAAGACGTTGCCGCCGTCGTAGAAGGGCACGACCTGTAGCTCGCGCGTCACGCCGATGCGCGCTTCGAGGTTGGCGACCGCTAAGGCGTTGCCGCCGATGGGCACGGTGAAGGGGTTCAGCTCGACGGGCTCGCCCTGCTCGTCGCGGAACGTGCCGCAGGGCTGGAGCGGGAAGCCCGTGTTCGGGTCGAAGACCGGCCCCGGCTGCGGGCCAAAGGTGCAGTTGGGGACGACGACGCGCGGCCCCGCCTCCTCGAAGCCGAAGCCGCGCAGACTGGTCGAGCCGCCGGAGAAGAAACGCTCGCTGATGGGAAGACGGCGGTCGGCGTCGTCAATCACGCCGTTGTCGTTGCGGTCGGAAGGGTTGTAGAGCCTCGCCAGTCCGAGTTGGAAGCTCGCCGCGAGCACGGTGTTGCGCAGGCGGTTGACCGCGTAGTAGCGGTGGTAACGCGCGAGCAGTTTCGAGAAGGAGATGTTGCCGCCCAAGCCTTTGAGCGCGAGCGCGTAATCTACGTTGAAGAAGTCGCCGCGCGTCGGGTCGAACTGCCGGTCGCGCGTGTCGCGCGCGAACGCCGCGCCGAAGCGCGAGAGGCGGACGACCTGATCGGGCCGCAGCACGGGCGCGATGAGAAGGCTCCCGATGTTGAAGAGGCGCACGTCCTCGTAGTTGTAACGAAGAACGAGCGTGCTCCGCTTGCGCACCGCGCCCGAAGGGCTCAACTCAAGCTCGAAGTCGCGGCGCGTCTCGATGTTGAAGGTGAGGCGGTTGATCGAGGGCTCTTTGACGCTCTGGCCGAACTCGTCGACGATGTTCCCTTCCGCGTCGAAGCGCTGGACGATGCCGCCGCTGCCGCGATCAATGGTCGAGCGGAAGAAGCGCGTTACGCTCGTGTCGCGCTGGTATTGAATCGAGGCGGCGAGCGGCGCGAACGAGCGCTCGCCGTAGCGGCGGAAGCGCGGGTCGAAGTACTCGAAGCGGACGAGTTGATGGAGGCGGCTGAAGCGTGAGCGGAACGCGCCCTCGCGGAGCTTGCCGAAGAGGTTGACGTTCCTGACCTCGAAGCCGCCGAGCGGGCCGTTGTCGGTCGAGAAGCCGACGATGTAGTCGGTCGTGATGCGCTTGGTCTCCTCGACATCAATAATCACGTCGCGGCGTTTGAAGCCGCCCGCCGTCTCGCCCGCCGGGTCGGTGCGGATGATGACCTGCCGGAAGGCTTCGGTGTTGTTGAGCAGCACGCGCTCGCTCTCGGCCAGTTCGTCGCCGCGCAAGACCTCGCCCTCGCGCAGAGGGATGGCGTCGAGGATGGCCTGCCGGTCGGTGAGCACATTGCCGTTGATGAAGATTTTGTTGATGAAGACCTTGTCGGACTCCGTGACGGTGTAGATGAGCCGCACCAGCTCGTCGCCGCCCGCCGCCGCGCGCGGCAGGTCAACGACCGAGAGCACGACCTCCGCGCCGAGGTAGCCGCTGCGCGAGTAGAAGCTGCGGATGCGGTCGGCGTCGGCGCGCGCCGCCGAACGCGAGTACGCGCCGCCCTCGATGAGGCACGCCTCGTCGGGCAGAGGGTCGGGCGGGCAGCGCTGGTCGCGGAGTTGGTCGGCGGTGAAGAGCTGGTTGCCGCGAATCTCGATTCCGGCGACGCGCGTGAGCGGCCCTTCCTCCACGTCGAAGGTGATGATGAGGTCTTCGCCTTCGAGCGTGACGCCGCGCCTCACCGACACGTCGGCGCGGCGATAGCCCAACTCGTTGCGCATCCGCGCGCGGATGGTGTCCACGTCGCGCGCCAGCGCCTCGTCGCTCGTGTAGCCGCGCCCGTAGCCCAAGAGCGGGATGATGCCGAGGATGGTCGCCTCGCGGCTGCGGAGGTCTTCCTCCACGTCCTCGAACGAGAGGCGGTCGGTGCCCTCGATGCGGATGTCGGTGAGCTTGAAGCGGCGACCGCGCTCGACCTCGTAGGTGATGAGGACGCTGCGGCTGCCGAGTTCTTCCGGGTTGAGGAGATCGCACGTCCCCAACTCACCGGCGACGCCGGGCAGAGGCGCGGTCTCCGGCTGCGGCGCGAGCGGCGGCGTGACGGTGCAGACCGAGTTGACCTCGGCGAAGAAGTAGCCCTCCTCTTGCAGCCGGTTGCGGAGGCGGCGCTTCCCCTCTTCGATGGCCGAAGGCTCAATCGTCCCCTCGCGGAGGACGGGCAGAAGCTCTCTCCGGCGATCCTCGCCGACCTCGTACCCGGCGATTTTGACCTCGGCCTTCGGCCCGATGTTGCCGCTCAGACTGACGCTGATGCGGTTCGTCGAGGGGTCGAAGCGGATGTCCGGGTCGGAGAGTCGGGGCGCGAGGTGGCCGAGTTCGATGATGGACTGACGGATGAGCGCGATGTCTTGGCCGAGCGCTTCCTGCGTGAAGGTCTGGCCGGGGCGGAGGCGGAAGTTGGGGCGGAGGCGTTCGGCGTCGAAGCCTTCGATCTTGATGTTGAAGGCTTCGAGCTGCGTGGGCCGCCCCGGCGTGACGTGGAAGAAGACGGTGGCGCGCGTGCGCGACGCGTCGAGGCGCTGCTCGTAGCGCACCTCGGCGCGGTAGAAGCCTCGGTCGCGCAGATAGACCTGCACGGCGTCGGCGTTCTCCTTGAGCGACTGTTCGGTGATGCGCTTGCCGGGGTCGAGCAGGTTGAGGCGCGCGCGCAACTCGTCCTCGGAAATCCCCGTGCCTTCGGTGACGCCGACCTCGAACTCGACCCCGGCGACGAGCACCTGCGGGCGGATGACGAAGCGGAGCGCGACGCGCGGGCGGCCCTCCGCGTCGGGCTCTCCGGCGGCGTCGGAGGCTTCCACGCGCGCGTCGGCGACGCGGTTGGTCTCGAAGAGCGCCTGCAAGGACTCGCGCACGCGCACGACCGAGAAGCGACCGCCCGCCGCGAGGCGCACGCGCGAGCGAAACTCTTCGAGCGCGGCGGGCTCGACCGAAGCCTCCTCGATTTCGACCTCGACCGAAGCGACCGTCCGCCCCTCGTACCGGCTCAGGTCGGGCGCAAGGCGCGAGTTCGCCCGCGCGCTCAGAGACGCGAACGAGAGAAGCACGAAGAGGAGGGCCACCCGATGGATAATCACTTGGTCAGAATCCGGAAGCCGGAATTCAGGAGCCGGAAGTCGGAGCCCGCGTGCGGCGCGCTCGTATTCTGACTTCTGATTCCTGACAACTGTTTATCAATATCGCTTCCTGAACCGCAGCTCGAAGTTGAAGTTGTCGCTGCGCGAGCGCAGCGTGTCGGTCGCGCCCTGCTGGTACTGCGCGACGAAGGAGAGGCGGTCGGAGACGCGATAGACGACCGCGAGCACCTGATTCGGCTCGCCCGTCACGTTGGTCGAGAAGGTGACGGCGAGGTCGCGGTTGATCTGTCGTCCGACGGTCAGCCTCGCCGTCGGGCTCGCGCCGCCGCGCCCGGCGATGAGCGGGTCGAACTCGAAGCGGTTGAGGCCGAAGAGCTTGTCCGTCGCCCTTCGCACGGGCGCGTTGATGAGGCTCTCGGTCAGAAGGCTCGTCGCCGTGCCGAGCCCGGTCTGCGCGATGGTCGAGAAGCCCTCGCTGCCGGTCGAGAGGTTGCCCGTCGTAATCAAAGCCACCACGTCGGCCTGCGGCAGCGCCGGGTCGGAACGCAAGGAGGTCGCGGGCTGCGAGAGCGGCCCCGTGATGCCGACGAGGATGCGGTAGCCGCGAATCTCGGACTCGGCCTGAATGTTCAAAACGGGGTCTGCCCCGCGACGCGGCGGCAGGTCAATGATGGCGCGCTGAATCTCGAAGCGGTCGTTGCGGAAAGCGAGCGTGCCGCGCGTCGCCGTGACGCGCCCCGAAATCACCGGGTCGTCAATCGCGCCGCTCACGCGCACGGCCAGAGAGCCGACCACGTCCGCCAAGTTGTTGCGCACGACGAGCGCATCGCGCCCCTGTATTGCCAGCTCAATCGTCGTCCGCCCGCCGAGGAAGTCGCCGTCGCCGACGCCGCCCTCGGTGATGGAGGCTTGGCCGCGCTGGTCAATCAGGTCGGCGAGGTCTATGTCTTCGGTGTACTCGGCGCGGCGGATGTTGATCGTGCCGGTGATTCTCTGCCCCCGGAGGTTGCCGCTGATTTCGAGGTCGTCGGTGTCGGCGGTCGTGCGGAAGTCTTCGGGAAACGGGACGGTGACGCGCTCGGCGCGGACGAGGAAGCGGAACTGCGAGGGCCGAAGGCCCGCCAGAAGAGCGCCGCCCGAAGCCGAGACGCGACCGCCGCCGAGCGTGCCCGTTAAGGTTTCGATGCGCGCCTGATTCTCGTTGAAGCGCACGACGCCGTTGATGCCGGTCGCCGTCAGCCGCTCGTCGCCGATGAAGGTGGCGAAGGTCGCGCCCGCGACCGAGGCCGTGCCGTTGATGCGCGGAGCCTCGAACGTGCCCGTCACGCTCACGCCGACGCGCGCCGCGCCCGCCATCAGAATGTTCGGCGAGAGGTTGTTCAGCACGCGCAGGTTGAGGTCGCCGTTGACGGTCAAGTTCTGCTGACCGCCCGCGCCGAGCGCCGCCGTGCCGCCGAAAGTGATGTTCGTCCCCGGCCCCGTGAAGCGCGTCCGCTCGAACGTCACCTCGTTCGGCGTGAAGAGCACGACGAGCGGGTTCTCGGCGGTCAGCGGCACGTCCTCGACCTGCAAGACCAGCTCGGAGAACTCCGCGCGCCCGCTCAAGTTTGAAGTGGTGAAGCCCGTCTCGCCGAGCAGGTTTCCGCTCGCGCGCAAAGTCCCCGTGGCGCGGCCCGTGACGGTGACGTTCGCGTCGGGCAAGAGCGCGGCGAAGAGCGGCGTCAGGTCTGTGCCCGTCAAGGCCGTCTCGGCGGTGACGGCGAGGTCTTCACTTCCCAAATCCACGGTCGCGCGGACGACTTGCGGGCGACCTAAAAGCCCCGTCGTCAACTCGACGTTGAACTTCTGGTCGGCGGTCGTGCGCCCCGTGAGCGTCAGCTCTCCGGCGGACTGGCCGTTGATGGTCACGTCGCGGCCCTGCGCGTTCAACTCGACGCGGTAGCTCGTCGGGTCAACGAGAGTGCCGGAGGCCGTGGCGGTGAAGTTGGCGAGCCCGCCGAGGCGCGGGACGCTGCGCGCGACCGCCGCGGTTCCACCGAAGAGGCCCGTGATTAAATCGAGCCGCACGTCCTTCCCTTCGGCGCGGAGGTCGAAAGACTGTTCCTCGATGTCAACCGTGCCGCTCGCGGTGAGCGAACCGGCGGGCAGGCGCGCGTCGAGTCGTTCGAGATTGACCTTCGAGCCGTTGAAGGTGGCGCGCGCCACCAACTCGTCGTAAGGCTGCGTGCCGATCTGCCCGCGCCCGACCCTCAAGTCGGCGCTCCCCGACATCGCGCCGGGATAGCCGGTGACTTTCACGCTGCCCGAAGCGGGGCCGAGCCCGGCGAGGTTCTGCGGGCTGATGCGGCCCGCGCCGAAGGCGGCGACGAGCGCACCCGCGTTGGCGTTTTCGAGCGTCGCATCAAACGAGACGTTGTCTTCGCCCGTGCGCGGGATGACGGCGGTGAACTGCGCGCCGCCGCCGTCGCGCTCGGTCAGCCGACCGTTGTTGACGCGCGTCTCGGCGTCGGTCGAAGCGATTTCGGCGCTCAGGGCTCCGAGATCTTGGCCGTTGACCGTGAGCGAGCCGAGGGCGAAGCTGCCGTTGACGAGCGGCGCGTCGAGGTCGCCCGTAATCGTGCCGTCGAAGCGGAGATTACCCGCGAGCCCGACGCCCAACTCTTCGACCTTCTTCTCGATGTCGGGCAGCAGCCCCGTCGCCAGCGCGACGCGCTGAAGCTCAGCCGCGTCCGAAGAGTTGAGGTTGACGGCGAGGTCTGAGCCGCCCTCGAAAGAGAAGCGCCCCGTTGCCGTCAACTCGGTCGCGCCCGTCCTCAAGTTCGCGCGCTCGATCTGGAACAACCCGCGCTCGGCGTTGACGGCCAGCTCGCCCGTCAAAGGCGTCCGCGCCGTCTCGTCCCTGCCGGTCGCGCCCTCGAAGCGCGCGTCGAGGCGGCCCGAAGCGGCCTTGAAATTCGTCCCCGGAAAACTGAGGTTGACCGTGCCCGTCGCCGCGCCCGTCAAGGGGACGGCGCGGCCCGTCAGAGTCGTCACGGCCCCGCCCACGTCCACGCCGTCGAAGCTCGCCGCGACCGTGGAAGTGCCGCCGCGCGGCGCGGTGCTGATGACCGCGCTCCCGCTCGCGCGACCGTTGAAGATGTCGGCCACGAAGTCGTTCAACTGAATCTGGTTGTTCGTCGCCACGACCGCCGCGCGCGCCGAGCCGAGCCGCATCTGACCGAGCACGCCGCCGCCGAGACTCAAGTCCGCGCTCGCGCGGTAGCGACCGCCCGGCTCAAGGACGAAGCGCGGGCGGGCGAGGCGGACGTTTTCCGCTCGCCCGCCGTCGGGGAGCGCAATCGAACCGGCGGCGATGTCGCCCGAAGTGCCTTCGACGCGCCCGCCGCTCGTGATGGCGAGCCGCACGCCCGCGATGTTGAGGCTGCCCGTCCGCACGCCCGAAGCCTGCACGCCGCCGACCGTCACGCGCTCGACCGTCACGCTCGCCGACGAGTCCGGGTTGACCGTCGCGCTCAGGCCCGAAGCCTGCACGCCGTTCACCACCGTCCCGTCGGCGTTAATCGTCCCCGCGCGCGCGCCCGCCGCCGTGACGGTCGTCCGGCCCTCGGCGTCGCGTTTGAAGCGCACGCCCGTCCCTTGCGCGCCGCCCACGCGCGCGCCCTCGGAGACGAGTGAAGAGGCGCTGAAGCTCTCGGCGCTCCCGCTCAACTCCTCGCCGCGCATCTCCGCCGTCGCGTCTTTGAGGATGAGCCCGGTGATGCTCGTCGCGCCGCTCCGCGCGGCGGCGGCTCGCAGGTCGCCGACCCAGTTGAAGTCCGCGCCCGTGCCCATCACCTTGCCCGCGAGTTGGACGGTGTTGAGTTGAAAGTCTCCCGCCGTCAGAAGCTCCGCGACGGCTTGGCCCTGCGCCTCGTAGCTCTTGCCCTCGCCGGTCGCCGTGCCCGTCACATTCAAGGCTTTGAGCCGCACGTTGTCAGCCGCTATCGCGTCCGAGACGATCTGCCCTTCGACCTTGTAGTTGTCGCCCTCGCCCGTCACCGTCCCCTTAAATCGCCCGTCGCCGCGCACCGCCGCTTCGAGTTGAAGCACGTCGGAAGTCTGCGTCAAATCCACGCTCGCCTCGACCTGCATCCGGTAGCTGAGCTTGCGCCAGTCGTCGAGCACGCCCGTAAGCCGTGCCTCCGCTACGGGCGAGCGCAAAGTCAACTCGCCGATCTCGGCCTGCACCTGATTGACGCGCGCTTTGGCGTTGATGTCAATGTCGTTGACGGCCCGCCCATTGTAGATGAAGGACGAATCCGAGAGGCCGATTTCGACGAGATTCATCCGGCTCTCTTCGGGCGCGTTCGGGTCTTCGGGGCGGATGAAGGCTTGGAGGTTGCGCGCCTCGCCGGAGATGTCGTAGCGCTTGTCGTCGTAGTGAATGACCGCGCCGTTGAGGCGGATGCGCGCCGTCGAGTAAGAGAAGAGGATGCGGCTGTTCGGGTCGGGCGGAGGGAGTTTGATGTTGCGAAAGTTCGAGCGCCCCTCGGCGTCGAAGGCGACCCACGCTTCGAGCCCGTCAATCGTCAACTCTTCGAGCTGCACGTCGCGCGTGAGGCTCAGCGCGTACATGTCCTCGATGCGGACGGTGGCGACGAGGCGGTCAATCTTGCCGAGTTGCGCGCCGGTCGTCGCGTCGTAGAGCTTCAAGTCTCGAAGCTCCGCCGTGCGCGGGCCGAACTTCGTCTCGAACGAGCCGATCTCGGCGCGGATGTTGTACTTGGCGAAGGTATTGACGATCTGGCGGGCGATGATTCTGTCCACCTGCCCGCTGCGGTAGAGGATGAAGACGATGATGACGAGCGCGATGGCCGCGACGACGAGCACGATGCCCGTCCACATCGCGTTGCGGCGGTTGATGATGCGACGCCAGCGAGCGCGCCGGCCTTTGGGCGTCAGGGGCGCGGGCGTCTGCGCCGAGCCGCCCTCGGCGGGGGCTTCCTCGAACTTTAAGGGTGCGTCGCCTCCCGGCTCCAGGGCGGGGGTCTCGTCTTCAACGGGCATAGTGTTTAACTAAACGAGCCGTCCGGGGGAGTGGCGGCGCGGGGCTTTCAGGGCTTAACCGTCGGGGAGCCGGATTTTAACTCAGATTTACCGTCGCGCGGCACGCCTTTCGTCTCAAGACTCCAAAGGCTTCGCCTCGCCGATCTCGAACGCGCCGCCCGCGCCGTTGCGCTCGGCGCGCGCCGGAGAGCCCAGAGCGACGCTCCCGACGATCTCCAACTCGAAGCCTTCGAGCGCCGAGACTTTCGGCGGGTGGTTCGTCAGAAGGAGGATGCGGCGCAACCCCAACTCGTGGAGTATCTGCGCCCCGACGCCGTAGTCGCGGTCGGTGCCGTAGCTCGTCTGGAGGCTCGCCTCCCGCTTCGAGATGCCGCGCTCCTGCATCAGCGCGTAGGTCTTGAGCTGATGAATCAAGTCGAGATTGTTGTGCCGCTGCCGCAGGTAGAGGACGACGCCGCGCCCTTCAGCCGCGATGCGTTCGAGCGCCGTGTGGAGTTGGAAACCCGTGTCGTCAATGAGCGAGCCGAACATGTCGCACGTCACGTTCTCGGTGTGGACGCGGACGAGCACGGGCTCGTCGCCGCTCGACGCCACGTCGCCCATGACCATCGCCAAGTGCACCTCGCCGTTCGTCTCGTTCTCGAAGGCGATGGCGCGGAAGAGGCCATAGACGGTCGGCAGGTCTGTCTCGGCGGCGCGGCGCACCAGAACCTCTTTGCGCATCCGGTAGCGGACGAGGTCGGCCACCGTGATGATCTTCAGCCCGTGCCGCGCCGCGAACTCTTCCAACTGCGGCAGCCGCGCCATCGTCCCGTCCGGGTTCATGATCTCGCAGATGGTGCCCGCCGGTTGGAGCCCGGCGATGCGCGCCAGATCAACCGCCGCCTCGGTCTGGCCCGTGCGGACTAAGACGCCGCCCTTCTTGGCGCGCAGGGGGAAGACGTGGCCGGGGCGCGCGAGGTCTTGGGGTCTGGTCTTCGGGTCGACGGCGGTGAGGATGGTGGTCGCGCGGTCGGCGGCTGAGATGCCGGTCGTCACGCCGCGCCGCGCCTCGATGGAGACGGTGAAGGCCGTGCCGAGGTACGAGGTGTTGTCGGCGACCTGCATCGTGAGTTGCAACTCGTCGCAGCGCTCCTCGGTCAGGGGCAGGCAGATGAGGCCGCGCGCGTGCGTCACCATGAAGTTGATGATTTCGGGCGTCACCTTCTCGGCGGCGCAGGCGAGGTCGCCTTCGTTCTCACGATCCTCGTCGTCCACGATGATGACCATGCGGCCTTCGCGTATATCCGCGGCGGCCTCTTCGATGGAAGCAAAAGGCATTTTAGTCGTGCTCAGCTTTGGTTTATTGGAGAGATAACCGACCGCCACATGTTACCCGAAACTTCCGGTTTTGGCGACTCTTTCGGCCCCTCCCGGCCCCTCTAGAGCTTCGGGTCGCCCGCCTCTTCCCCGGCGGGCGTCGTCGCCGCCTTGCTCTTGACGAGAGCCTCCATCTCCTTGACGAGTTCCGAGGTGTCGAGCGAGACGGGCACGTCCGGCCCCGTGATGAGCTTCATGCCTTCGAGCCGCTGGCCGAGCACGTCGCGGATGTAGATGTCTATCACGCGGTCGCCGAAGAGCGTCTTCATCGCGCGGAAGACTTCCGGGTCTTTCTCGCCGGAGTCGCCGATGAGGATGAAGCGGCGGCCTGAGAGGTTCATCATCAGGTTCGTAATCTGCCTGACCTTCTGGTCGAGGGTGGCGAGGTCGCCGCCGCGCACGAACTTGATGATGCTGTCGAGCCCGCCCGCGTCGAGGATGTTCTTGCCCACGGTCTTCATGTGGAACGTCCCGGCGGGAAAACCCTTCTCGCCGACGAGGAAGGCTTCGAGCAGCCCGAAGAGTTGCCACGGGCTCCCCGAAACGTAGTGGAAGGAGACGTTGCCCTCGGCGGCTAAGCCCTTGTAACGGTCGAGCATCCCCTCGGCCTCCTTGAAGGCTTTGAGGAAGGTGTTCCGCAGGACGGTCTTCTTGCCCGCCGGGACGTGCGTGACCTTAATCGTGTCGTCAATGTCCGAGACGATGGAGAGCCCTTCGGATTCAAGGAACATGATGCGCCCGTCGCCCGCGCCGTTGCCGTCCGTGGTGCGCGCGCGCACCTTGAGCCAGCCGGGCGCTTCGGAGCCGCGCGCGAGCAGCGCATCAACTTTCGCGGCGGGGAGTTTGATCGTCTCTTCGATGACGCCGTTGGGCGAGGTCAGGCCGGGGAGGCGGAACACTTCGTCGTCGCCCTCGAAGCTGAACTCCACGCCCTCGCTGCTCTTGTCGTCGGCGATGAAATTTTCCAGACACGCTTCGAGCCGCTTCGCCTCCTCTGCGGTGAGGGGCCGCCCGATGTCCCGCTCGAAGTGGGCGCGCACCTTGCCCTCGATGAAGTTTTCGACGAAGGGCGTGTCGCGGTTGTCGTGCACCCAGACGCGCACGGGGACGGCCCACTCGCCGCCCTCGCGGTAGCCGTAGGTCGGGTAGAACGTGACCTCCTGCCCGACGAGCCGCCGCTTGATGTTCTTGACCGTGCCGGAGAGCGCCTCGCCCGCCGACTCCACGCCCTCGCTGATAGTCTCCATCAAGTCCCCCGCCTTGTCCGTCACCTTCCCCAAGACCTTCTTGAAGAACGAGTCGTCCGACATGGTGTGCCTCCCGTCTCGAATGAAAAAGTGGTTCAGAGGATTCGCGCCCCCGGCGAGGGATGAAGGGCGTTCGGAGGTTTAAGTGTATCCCAGTTCCGACAGCCTCTCCGCCGTGATGGAAGATGCGCCCTGCGACGGCGACGACGCGCCGGCGGAGAGGATGCGCTCGACGTACTTGGCGATGATGTCGGCTTCGAGGTTCACGGCGTCGCCGCGCCGCAGAGAGGAGAGGTTCGTCAGCGTCCACGTCTTCGGGATGACGGCAATCTCGAAGTGGTCTTCGGCGAGCGCGGCGACCGTGAGGCTGATGCCCTCGACCGCGACCGAGCCCTTGAAGACGAGATAGCGGGCCAACTCCTTCGGGTAAGCTATCCGCACCGTCCAGGAGCCGCCGTGCTCCTCCGCCGAGAGGAACTGCCCGCGCGCGTCCACGTGCCCCTGTACGATGTGGCCGCCGAGCCGCGTCGAAGGCGTGACGGCGCGTTCGAGATTGACGACCGACCCGGCGCGCAGAGTGCCGAGCGTCGAACGCTGCAAAGTCTCGCGCGAGCCGTCCGCCGAGAAGGAGTCCGCTCTCACGTCGAGCGCCGTCAGGCACACGCCGTTGACCGCGATGGAGTCGCCCTCTTGCGTCCCTTCCGTGACGACGCGCGCCTCGACCGTCATCCGCACGCCCTCGCCCCGCCGCTCGATTGAGCGCACGCGCCCCAGCTCTTCGATGATGCCCGTGAACATCAGTCCCTCAACTCGCTCTCGCCCCTCAAATGAAAGCTCGCCCGGCTCTTCTCTCGAAGGCGGCGGGCGCTCGCTTCCGTGACTTACCCCTTCAACAATTATGACTCCGCGCGCCGAACCGTTTCGCGTGTCTCTCAAGGCCGAAGGTCGGACGCGACGCCGGGGCGGCGCTCGCGGATGACTTCCAACATGCGTCGGAACACGTCTTCGACGGAGAGTTCGGTGGTGTCAATGACGACGGCATCTTCGGCGATGGCGAGCGGCGAGTCCTCGCGCTCGGAGTCGCGCCGGTCGCGCGCGTTGATGTCGGCGAGCGTCTCGTCGTAGTTGATGTCCTGCGCGCGCAAGCGCTCCTCGTCGAAGCGGCGGCGGGCGCGCTCGCCGGGGACGGCGGTGAGGAAGAACTTCACGTCGGCTTCGGGGAAGACGACCGTCCCGATGTCGCGCCCGTTGAGGACGACGCCGCGCCCCTGTCGGCCCATCTCGCGCTGGCGTCGCACCAACTCGCGCCGCACCTCCGGCACGGTTGAGACGACCGAAGAGGCGTGCGTCACCTGCTCGGTGCGAATCGCTTCGGTCACGTCGCGGCCTTCGAGCCACACGCGCATCGAGTCCGGGTCGCCTTCGAGGACGATCTCCGCGCGCCGCGCGATCTCGCCGATGGCCTCCGTGTCGGTCAGATTCACCCCGGCCTCCGTCACGGCCAAGCCCACCGCCCGGTACATCGAGCCCGTGTCCAGATACAGAAGCCCCAACTCGCGCGCCAGCAGACGGCTCAGAGTGGATTTGCCCGAACTGGCCGGGCCGTCAATGGCGATGATGAGAGAAGACATAAACAAGTGGTCAGGAGTCAGAAGTCAGGAGTCAGAAGTCAGAAGCCGGAAGTCAGAAGAAAAACTTTTTCGTGTCGCACAGCCGGAGTAAAAAACGCTAACGTCAGTAGTGCGGAGCCTTCCGGCTCCTGAATTCTGACTCCTGACTACTGACTTCTAACTTCCGCCCGCAGGGCTTCGAGCGCGCGTTCGATGTCGGCGCGCGAAACGTCGTAGTGTGTGACCATGCGAATTGAGGGGCCGAAGCCGGAGGCGACGACGCCGTGGCGCGTGCGGAGCCGCGCGCAGATTTCGTCCGCCGGAAGGCCCGTGCCCGACACGTCGAAGATGACGATG
>DASTQX010000218.1:0-1841 GCA_035761505.1 Pyrinomonadaceae bacterium | reverse complement strand
TAATCTCGGCCACGTCGAGCAGGGGTTGCCGGAGCCAACGCCTGAGCAGACGACCGCCCATCGCCGTCCGCGTCGCGTCGAGCGTCGAGAGCAGAGACGGCACGC
Organism: Pyrinomonadaceae bacterium; assembly: GCA_035761505.1. GTDB lineage: Bacteria > Acidobacteriota > Blastocatellia > Pyrinomonadales > Pyrinomonadaceae > JAIVJM01. The sequence goes on along the minus strand of DASTQX010000218.1, from coordinate 1,736 downwards.
CGCCCGACGACTCGAAGATTTCCAGACTCCGCACCGTCCGCTCGTCGAGCATCATGAAGGTCTCGGCGCGGTAGCTCGTGAGGCGCGTCAGTTGCTCGGCGGCGGTCGCTTGCGTCTCGCGCAGGTAGTTGACGACGGCGGCGGCGGCGGTCGTCGCCAGAGGCCAGCGCGAGAGGCCGAAAGGCGCGAGCGTGCGCGCGCCGAAGTGCCGGAGGACGACGCCCCTCGCCTTCGAGGGCTCGAACCCGTGGGCGGGGCGGCGCGTGATGAAGCCGGGGAGCCCCGCTTCGTCCTGTACAAAATCATCCGCGATGAGAAGTTCCGAGGGCGCGATGCGTTGGAGTTCGGCGAGGGCCGCGCGCGCGTCGAGTTCGGTGGCGGCGAAGTCGCCCGTCGTCACGTCGGCGTAAGCGATTCCGGCGCGGCTTCCGTCGGTCGTGTAGGCCGCGAGATAGTTGTTGACCTTGCTCCGTAGTAAGCCCGGCTCTAACACCGTGCCGGGTGTGACGACGCGCACCACGTCGCGCTCGATGAGGCCGCGCCCGGCGGCCTCGCCACGCACGGGCGCGCTCGTCAACTGCTCGCAGATGGCGACGCGATGGCCGCGCGAGATGAGCGTCGCCAAGTGTCTTTCGAGGCTGTGGTGCGGCACTCCGGCGAGCGGAACGCGGACGTTGCGGCCCATCGGCTTCGAGGTGAGCACGATGTCCAACTCGCGCGCGAGCAGCCGCGCGTCGTCGTCGAAGGCTTCGTAGAAGTCGCCGATGCGGAAGAGGAGGAGCGCGTCCGGGTGACGGCGCTTGATGTCGAGATATTGCTTACGCAGCGGTGGTGTGGTTGTCGCCGTCATCTCTCGAAGATTTGCGCGAGGATGTCTTCGACCGACGTGAGGGAACGGTGAAGCCTTCGGAGCTGTTCAAAGCTGAGGATGGTCGTGACCCTCCCGATCTCGTGAAAAGGCCCTGTACGCGCGAGACTCAACTGCCGGTGGGCGCGGTTCGTGTCGCGCTCGCTGGCGACGACGAGGAACGGCTTGGTGCGTTGCGCGTCGTAGGCCCGCTTGAGCTTGGCGAGCGCGCCGTCAATGCTCCCGCGCCGCTGCACCTCGAAGACGTGACTCAGTCGCGGGCTACTCTCTTCCGCGCGCCACACCACGTCGTAGTAATCGTATTCGGTCTGCGCGTGATGGCCGAGCACGCGGGCGATGTCAACGAGCATCTGCTGCACGTCCGAGTGCGACAATTCAGCCGGATGATTCTCTGGCGCGGCACGCTCCGTCAGAGAGAAGTCCAGCCCCTCGTCCGAGACGCGGCGGCGGCCTTGAGTCGTGATCGTCCAGCGACCGCGCACGCGCTCGATCTCCCGCCTCTCGGCGAGCGCGAGCCCGGCGCGCTGCACGAGCCTGCGCCACTGGCGGCGGTGGCCGTTGGCGAGTGCGCGCACGTCTTCGTCGCCGAGTTGCGGGAAGTAGGCGACGAGCCGGTCGTAGAGGAAGCGCACGTCCTCGACGCCGCCGGTGGCGACCAACTCCTGCAAGACAGGCAGTTCGATGCGCTCCACGCTCGGATATGCCATGCGACGAACGTTCTTCGGGAGAAAGGATTTCTGCCGGGGCTTCTTTTGCGGACTCCCCCGCGACGGGCGAAACTTACGAAGGCAAAGTTACAGGAGAAGCAGGCCCGCAATCAAGCACGGACGGGCGGAAAAGAAAGCAGTAAGCAGAAAGCGTTGAGCCG
>DASTQX010000217.1:0-4994 GCA_035761505.1 Pyrinomonadaceae bacterium | reverse complement strand
GGCACCACCGGCGACCCGAAGGGCGTCATGCTCACGCACGCCAACCTGCTTCATAACGCCGCGCTGCTCTTCCGCGCGATGGAGCACGCGCCCGGCGACAGCTACGTCTCATGGCTCCCGACCTTCCACGACATGGGCTTGATGGTCGGCGTGCTGGAACCGCTCTACGCGAACATCCCCGTCGTGCTGATGTCGCCCGCCGCCTTCCTTCAGCGCCCGCTGAGGTGGCTTCAGGCAATCTCGCGCTACGGCGCGACGACGAGCGGCGGCCCCAACTTCGCCTACGACCTCTGCGCGCGCCGGATCAACGAAGAGCAGAAAGCGTCGCTCGACCTGAGCCGTTGGAGCATCGCCTTCAACGGCGCGGAGCCGGTGCGCCGCGAGACGCTCGAAAGCTTCGCCGCCGCCTTCGCCCCGTGCGGCTTCCGGCCCGAAACCCTCTACCCGTGTTACGGGCTGGCCGAAGCGACGCTCATCGTCTCCGGCGCGAAGAAGGGCGAGCCTGCCGTCATTAAAACGGTTGACGCCGGGGCGTTGGAGCGGCATCGCATCGTCGAGGTCGGCGAAGGTGAACCGGGCGCGCGCGCGCTCGTCGGCTGCGGGCGGCCCGTACCGGGTCAGGAGGTCGTCATCGTCTCCGAGGAGTCGTCTGCCGAGTGCGCGCCCGAAGAGGTCGGGGAGGTGTGGGTGGCGGGGCCGAGCGTCGCGCGCGGCTACTGGAATCGGCCCGCCGAAACCGAGAGCACTTTCGGCGCGCGTCTCGCGGGGACGGGCGCGGGGCCGTACCTGCGGACGGGCGACCTCGGCTTCATGCACGACGGCGAACTGTTCATCACCGGGCGGCTCAAAGACCTCATCATCGTTCGCGGCCTGAATCACTATCCGCAGGACATCGAACTGACGGTCGAGCGCGCGCACCCCTCGCTCAGACCGGCGGGCGGGGCGGCCTTCTCCGTCGAGGCGGCGGGCGAGGAACGGCTGGTCGTCGTTCAGGAAGTGGAGGCGCGGCGGCGGCCCGACACGCGTGAGGTCATCGAGGCCGTGCGTCAGGCCGTCGCCGCGCAGCATGAGGTGGCGGCTTACGCCGTCGTGCTCGTCAAGGCGGGCGGCGTCCTGAAAACGTCGAGCGGGAAGGTGCAGCGCCGCGCCTGTCGCGCCATGTTTGTAGAGGGACGACTTGAGGCGCTCGCCGAGTGGCGCGAGAGCGACGCGGGCGAAGAGACGGCGCGCGCGGCTGCGGTTGTGGCGTCGGGGCCGGCGGCGCGCACTGCCGAAGAGATCGAAAAATGGTTGGCCTCGCTCGTGGCCGCGAAAGTCGTGGGCGACGCCTCGGCTCTGGACGTGAGCCGACCGCTCAGCGCCTACTGCCTCGACTCTCTGGCGGCCATCGAGTTGATGCACGCCATCGAGACGGGCGTCGGCGTGACGCTGCCGATGGTCAGTTTCTTGCAGGAGCAGAGCATCGCCGAACTGGCCGCGCAAGTCTTCGCGCGAGCGGGCGAGGCCGAGCCGCACGTCCCGGCGCTGGCCGACGCGGAACCGGCTGACACGCACCCGCTCTCGTTCGGGCAGCAGGCGATGTGGTTCCTCTACAAGCTCGCGCCTGAGAGCCCCGCGTATAACATCGCGGTTCCGGTGCGCGTCCGCGCCGCCCTCGACGCCGCCGCGTTGCGCCGCGCCTTCCAGTCGCTCGTTGACCGCCACGCGAGCCTGCGCACGACCTTCGCCGCGCCCGACGGCGAACCGCTCCAACGCGTTCACCCGCGCGCCGAGGTCAACTTCGCCGAGGCGGACGCGAGCCTCTGGGATGAGGTGACGCTGCGCGCGCGCCTGAGCGAAGAGGCGCATCGCCCCTTCAACCTCGAAGAAGAATCGCTGTTGCGCGTGCGGCTCTACCGGAGGACGGAGCGCGAGCACGTCCTCCTGCTTGTCGTCCATCACATCGCCGCCGACTTCTGGTCGCTGGCCGTGCTGATGCACGAGTTGGGCGTCGCTTACAAGGCCGAGCGCGAGGGCCGCGCCGCCGAACTGCCGCCGCTGCGGCTGCGCTACACAGACTACGCGCGCTGGCAGGCCGCGATGCTGGCGAGCCCTGCGGGCGAGGCGCTGAAGAGTTACTGGGAGCGGCAGTTCGAGGGCGAGCCGCCGGTGCTCGACCTCCCGTCCGACCGCCCGCGCCCGCACGTCCAGACCTTCAAGGGAGCGTCCGAACCCGTCAGGCTCGACGCCGATTTGGTGCGCGCACTGAAGGCCATCGGGCAGGCGCACGGGGCCACGCTCTACATGACGTTGCTCGCCGCCTTTCAGGTCTTGCTGGCGCGCTACACGGGGCAGGAGGAGGTCGTCGTCGGCTCGCCGACCGCCGGGCGCAGCCGCAGCGAACTGACGGGGCTGGTCGGCTACTTCGTCAACCCGGTCGCGCTGCGCGTCCGGCTCTCCGGTCGCCCCGACTTCGCCGAGGTGCTCGCGCGCGTGCGCCGCACGGTGCTCTCCGCCTTCGCGCATCAGGACTATCCTTTCGTGCGCCTCGTCGAGCAGTTGCAGCCGGTCAGAGACCCAAGCCGGACGCCGCTTTTTCAAGTCTCCTTCGTGCTGCAAAAAGCGCACCTGCGCGACAACAAGGGGCTGGCCGCCTTCGCCCTCGGCGAAGAGGGCGCGCGCGCCGACTTTGAAGGTCTGCCGCTCGAATCAATGGCCCTCGAACAACGCGTCGCGCAGTTCGACCTCACGCTCATGGTCGCCGAAGAGGAGACGGGGCTGGCGGCCTCCTTGCAATACAACACAGACCTCTTCGACGCGGCCACCGTGCGCCGGATGGCCGAACACTTGCGCGTGCTGCTCGCCGCCATCGCGGACGACCCGCGACGGCCCGTCGCCGATCTGCCGCTGATGACGGACGAGGAGCGACGCCGGAGCCTCGTCGAATGGAACGATACGGCGGCTGCCTACCCGCTCGACAAGTGCATCCACGAACTGATCGAGGAGCAGGCCGCGCGCACGCCGGACGCCGCCGCCGTCATCTTCAACGAGCGGCATCTGAGCTACCGCGAATTGAACGAGCAGGCCAACCGGCTCGCGCGCCATCTGAGGGCGCGCGGCGTCGGGGCCGAGTCGCTGGTGGGCGTCCTGCTGCCGCGCGGCGTCGAGATGGTGGTCGGCATCGTCGCCGTCCTCAAGGCCGGTGGCGCGTATGTTCCGCTCGACCCTGACTATCCCAAACAGCGCCTCTCCTTCACGCTCAAGGACGCGCGCCCCTCCGTGCTGCTCACGAAAGGCGGGCTGGCCGACGGTCTGCCCGACGGCGGCGTCCCCTTCGTCCTGCTGGACGCCGACGCGGGGGCCATCGCGCGCGAGAGCGGGGCCAACCTCGGCCACACCGCCGGGGCCGACAACCTCGCCTACGTCATCTACAGTTCCGGCTCGACGGGCACGCCCAAGGGGGTGCCCGTCATCCATCGCGGCCTCGTCAACTCGACGCTGGCCCGCCTCGACCACTACGACGAACCCGTCAACGCCTTCCTCCTGCTTCCGTCCTTCGCCTTCGACACGTCGGTCGGCGTCATCTTCTGGACGCTTTGCCGGGGCGGCGCGCTCGTCATCCCCGACGGTCGGCTCAACCAAGACCCGCGTTATCTGGCGCGGCTTATCGCCCGCCATCGCGTCTCGCATCTCATCGGCCTGCCGTCGCTATACGCGCTGCTGTTGGAGCAGGCGCGGCCCGGACAACTCGACTCGCTCTCGACCGTCGTCGTGGCGGGAGAAGCGTGCCCCGTCGAGTTGCCCGGACGACACTTCGAGGCGCTCCCCGAAGCGTCGCTCTACAACGAGTACGGCCCGACCGAGGCGACCGTCTGGTGTAGCGTTTACGACTTCGACGCGCGCGAGGCCGGAGCGCCCGTCTCCATCGGCAGGCCCATCGCCAACACGAGCCTCTACCTCCTCGACGCCGACTGGCGGCCCGTCCCCGTCGGCGTCCACGGCGAACTCTACATCGGCGGCGAAGGGCTCGCGCGCGGCTACTTGAACCGCCCCGCGTTGACCGCCGAACGCTTCATCCCCGACCCGTTCTCCGAAGAGCCGGGCTCAAGGCTTTACCGCACGGGCGACGTGGCGCGCTTCAAGCCCGACGGGCAGATAGAGTTCCTTGGCCGCAACGACCAGCAGGTCAAGATTCGCGGCTTCCGCATCGAGTTGATGGAGATCGAGGCCACGCTCGAACAACTGCCCTCCGTCCAGCAAGCGGTGGTGCTTGCGCGCGAAGACGCGCCCGGCGGCAAGCGTCTGGTGGCTTACGTCGTGCCCGACGGCGCGTCGGAACTCGCGGCCAGCGAACTACGCAGCCATCTCCGCGAGCGGCTGCCCGACTACATGGTTCCGGCGGCCTTCGTCTTCCTCGAAGAGTTGCCGCTCAACCCGAGCGGCAAGGTCAACCGCCGTCGGCTGCCCGCCCCCGACTGGTCGAAGCCCGAACTCGAAGGCGAATTCGTCGCGGCGCGCACGCCGGTCGAAGAACTGCTCGCCGGGATGTGGGCCGAACTGCTCGGCTTGGAGCGCGTCGGCGTCAACGACAACTTCTTCGAGGCGGGCGGCCACTCGCTCTTAGCCACGCAGGTCGTCTCGCGCCTGAGCGACATCTTCAAGTTAGACCTCCCCCTGCGCACCCTCTTCGAGTCGCCGACCGTGGCCTCTTTCGCCGAGGCCGTGACGGCGCTCATGGCCGACGAAGCGTCCGGCGACGACCAGCCCGTTCTGCCCGTCCCGCGACACGGCGAACTGCCGCTCTCCTTTGCCCAACAGCGCCTCTGGTTCCTCGACCAGCTACAGCCCGACAGCCCCTTCTATAATCTTTCCGGGGCCATCCAACTCCACGGCGAACTCGACCCCTCCGCCCTCGAACAGGGCTTCAACCAAATCGTCCGCCGCCACGAGGCGCTGCGCACGACCTTCTCCTCCGAGGGCGGTCGCCCACGCCAACGCGTCTTGCCCTCGCTCCA
>DASTQX010000216.1:0-4324 GCA_035761505.1 Pyrinomonadaceae bacterium | reverse complement strand
AAGCGGAACTGGTCTTCCTTGTTGCCCGCGTTGGTGATGACGAGCGGGAGTTGAATAGACTGGCCGGGCTGCGCGGCGAGCGCCGTGCGGCGGAGCAGGAGGTTCAAGTCCGGCACCTGCTTGACCGTGATGCTGAAGCCGCCCTGCGGCTGCGCCGGGTCGAGCGACGTGCCCGTGGGGGCCGCCGACAACTGGCCGCCGCGCGTGCTGCCGGGCTCGGTGTTGCCGCTCAAGGGCTGCGTCGGCGGCGGCTGCGTGACGACCGGAGTGCGGGTCGTGTTCGAGGCGATTTGCGGCGCGGTCTCGCGCCTCACGGGCGTCGGGGCGGGCGTGGGCGTCACGGTCGGCGCGGCGGTGTTTCTCGCCGCTTGATTACCGCGACGGCTCGGCCTGCCGGAAGTCGTGCGCGGACGCGAGGCGTCGCCGCCGCCGCGAATCGTAAGAGAGGGCGTCGGTCGTCCGCCTCTCGTGCCCGAACTGCCTTGACTCGCAACCTCGACCGGAGTGGGCCGAGGAGTGGGCGCGGGGCGCGCGGGCGTCGGGGTCGCTCTGGCGACTTGGCGTGCGGGCGTCGGCGTGGGCGTCGCGGCGGGCGCGGGCGGTCGGCTGGCGAGTTCGGTGCGCGCCGTCCTCAACTCGTTCTCGTAAACGTCGGTGAAGGGCGTGTCCTGCATCGCGCGGAGGCGCGCGGCGACCTCTTCCGCTTCGTTGAACTTGCCGAGTTCGATGTAGGAGCGACCGAGCCAGAGCAGCATCAGGTCGGCGATGAAGCTGTTCGGGTACTGCTTGAGGAAGTCGCTGAAGACGGTCGCCGCCTGCTCGAACTGGCGCTTGGCGAAGAGGTCGCGCCCGCGGTTGAAAATCTTCTGTTCGGCGTCCGTTGGCGTGTCGTCCTGCTGCGCGGCGGCGCGCGCGGGCGAGGCGGCCAGCGCGGCGACGGCATTGAAGGGGGTCAGGACGAGCGCGGCGGCCAGCGCGGCCACGCCGATTCGAGTTCGCGTATTCAAAATTTTATCCTCCGACAAGGCAGGTGCGAGTTTTTCCGAGACGTGTGCAAAGATTTTTCCGACGGGCAGAGCGCGATCAAAAATGTTCAGGGCTTTTTCCGTTCCAACTGCGCTGGATAATACAGCCTCAGTCGGGCGGCGGACAAGAAGGCCCGACGGGGCACGCGGAAAATTCCCGCGCGGCTCACTTGCGCGCGCGCGCCGCCTCGACGCGGTCGCCCGCCTGAAGCGCCGGGTCGGGGACAACGCCGTCTTCGATCTCCTTCAAGTTATATTCCTTCGAGACCAGACGACCGTCCGCGCCCTGCCGCGAAACCTTGACGCGTCCCGTCGCAAGACGCGTCACGCCGCCCGACGCGAGCACGGCCTGCGTCAAAGTCATGCCGGGGTGAAAATCCTTCTGCCCCGGCGAGGCGATCTCGCCGCCGATGTAGAAGAACTCCGGCGGGCGCGCGACGAGGTTGACGACATCGCCCTGCTGCACGAGCATCCCCATCGCCGTCGCGTCCGTCAGGTCAACGGAGGTGGTCTTGCCGGTCGTGTGCGAGGTGACGATGGCGCGGCCCGCTTCGGGCTTCGGCTGCGCCTCGGCGACGACGACGTAGAGCGGGACGGCCTCGCGCCGCAGAATCTTCGTGCCGGGGTCGCTCACCAGACCGCTCACCAAAACGGCGTGGCTCGCGTAGTCGCGCACGCTTACGCGCACCTGCGGCCTGTCATAGACGCCCCGGTGCTTCAGCTCCGCAATCATCTGCAAGGCCAGCTCTTCGGGCGTCATCCCCGTCACGGTCAGAGGGTTTCTGAGCAGAGGGTATTCGAGGACGCCGCCGGTAAGCACGGTGTAGAGCGTTGACTGGCGCGTGTCGGGCTGGTTGAGAATCCGTATGTCGAGCACGTCGCCGACGCCGATGCGATAGACGGAAGTGAGCGGCGGCGCGGGCGGGAGCGCGGGCTCGGCGTTCGTTTTGGCAGCCGTGCCGCCGGGATTGCTCGACGTGCCGCCGGGATTATTTGCCGTGCCGTTCGTGCCGTTCGTGTCCGGAGAAGTCGGGTCGTTGGCCTTGCCGTTGTCGGGGCCGCCGAGTTCGTTGGCGGGAGGCTTAGTCGAAGCGGAGACGGGGACGACCGCCGCGGCGGGATTGCTCTTCGAGGGCGCGTCGCTCGTCGTGTTCGGGGTGGCGTCGCCCGTGCCGGGCGGGACGCCCGCGGCGTTGGAGGAGATGTTTGAAGGAGTCTGTGCGCCTGTGTCCTGCTTCCCTTCCTTCGTTTCCTTGCGCGAGGCCGACTCGTCTTTCCGGTCGCCCTTGCGCTCGCTCGCGGGGCGCGGAGTCTTCTTCTCGTCCTTCTTCGCGGCGGGCGCGTCCGGCACCCTCTCGTCGGAGGCCGGGCCGACCCTCACGCCGTTGATTTGCGCGCGCGCCGCCTGTGCGTGCGCGGCGCACAACGCCGACGCGATCACGAAGGCGGATAAAAACTTCCTCATAACGGCACTCTTCTTCCTTGCATGTCCCGCCGAAAGCCTCGTCCGCCGGGCATTGGCGGCTTCGGCCTCGCCTCCCCAACGGCCTTTCGCCGGGGGACGCCGTACCAACGTGTATCTTACCTCAAGTCGTGCGGCGTGGCGGTTCCTGTCGTCAATAAAACGACGAAACCGGCCACTTTCGCAGAAGGGGCGCGGAAATTTTGCCTGCCGCCGAGGGCGGCTCCACGCACCGCCCGACGGACTTTCGTCCCGGCCACTGAGTTCACTTGTCGAAGCTGATTTTTCGGGCGCTGCTCGCGGGCGTCCGGCGTCGGCCCTCAAAGGTCAAAGAAGCGGGCCGAGGATGCGGCGGCCCATTAACTCGACTTCGATTCTAACCTCTGTTTTTCGGCGGAGGCAAGGTTTCCGGCGGGAAAAGATCGGGCCACAGCCCGCCGAGACGCGCGCGCACCAACTCCTCGGCGTCGTCCGCGCCCGCACATTCGAGGCACTCGCGCGCGAGCGCCGAAGCGGCTTCCGCCGAGACGGCAGAGACGGCGCGGCGCACGCGCGGAATCGAAGACGGGGCCATGCTCAACTCGCGCGCGCCGAGGCCGATCAGGACGAGCGCGTAAGCGGGCGTCGCCGCCATCTCGCCGCAGACGACCGAGCGAATCGAGGCCGCGCGCGCGGCGCTGATGGCGCGCTCGACGCATTGGAGCACCGCCGGATGGAGCGAGCGGAACCAGCCCGCCACCTCGTCGTTGCCACGGTCAACCGCCAGCGTGTACTGCACCAGATCGTTCGTCCCAAGGCTGAAGAAGTCCACCTCGCGCGCCAACTTGTCGGCGACGAGGACGGCGGACGGTACTTCGATCATCGCGCCGATTTTGACCTCGCCGACCTCGCGGCCTTCGGAGACGAGGCGCGTCCGTTCCTCCTCGATGATGCGGCGCGCGCGGCGCACGTCGCTCACATCGGAAATCATCGGCAGCACGAGGTCGAGCCGCCCGCGCGCGGCGGCTCGCCAGACGGCGCGGGCCTGCGTGCGCAAGACGCCCTCGTTGACGAGGCAGAAGCGGATGGCGCGCAAACCGAGCGCGGGGTTGCGCTCGTCGCCGGGGCCGGAGCCGGGGACGCTCATCTTGTCGCCGCCGAGGTCGAACAGGCGCACGGTCGCGCCGTCGTCGCCCGCGACGCGCGCCAGCTCTTCGTAGGCTGCGCGCTGCTCCTCCTCGCCCGGCATCGAGCCCTGTTGCGTCAGCAGAAACTCCGAGCGGTAGAGGCCGATGCCGCGCGCGCCGAAGCGGGCCACGCCCTCGAACTCGACCGGCAGTTCGACGTTCGCCCGCAAAGTTATCTCCACACCGTCGAGCGTGCGCGGCGGCTCGCGCCAGTCCACGGCTTCGGCGTCGCGGGCCTGCGCGTCGGCGCGGGGCGCGAGCGTCCGGGCGCTGAAGCGCGCGGCGGTCGAGGGCGTTGGGTGGAGGAGGACTTCGCCCGCGCGCGCATCTACGATGACTTGGTCGCCGGTGCGCGCGCGGCGGTAGAAGTCGCGCAGGCCGACGACCGCCGGGATGCCTAAGCCGCGCGCGATGATGGCCGTGTGCGAAGTCCAGCCGCCAACGTCGGTGGCGATGGCCTTGATGTGCGAGAAGTCGAGGTCGGCGATGGTCGAGGGCAGAAGCTCTTCGGCGACGACGACCGCATCCTCCGTGAGCCGGCGGGTCGTCAGGCTCTCGCCGCTCAGGGTGACGAGCAGGCGGCGGGCAACGTCTTCGATGTCGGAGCTGCGCTCGCGCAGGTAGTCATCTTTAATCTGCTGATAGACCGAGAGCAGCCGGTCGGTGACGAC
>DASTQX010000215.1:0-1950 GCA_035761505.1 Pyrinomonadaceae bacterium | reverse complement strand
GGACGCCCGCCGCGACGAGTTGTTCGCGGTTCGCTCTTTGAAGGTCAACGAGCGCGTGCCCTTCGCGCGTCGGCGTGAAGAGTTCCGAGGCTCTTGGGAACTTCTCCTGGAAGGCTTCGATGACTTCCGCGCCGACTTCGTAGCAACACGCAAGCGCGGCGGGGCCGACGGCGACGCGCACGTCGCGCGGGTCGGTTCCGAACTCCGTCTGCATCTTCGCCAGCGCGTGGCGGACGATTTCGGCCAGAGTTCCCTTCCAACCCGCGTGGACGCCCGCGCACGCGCCCGAACGCGAGTCGGCGAGAAGCACTGGAACACAGTCGGCGGTCTTGACGCCGAGGAGCACGCCCGGAATTTGCGTTACTTGCGCGTCGCAGTGCTCTTGCTCGGAGCGCGCGGCTTCCCTGTCGCGGACGACGCGGACTTCCGCGCCGTGTACCTGCCAGCAGCCGGAGAAAGTCCACTCGCCTTCGAGCAAGCGGAAGAAGCGGCGGCGGTTCTCTCGAATATTCTCCGCCGAGTCCTGATCGAACCCCGCGAGGTTGAGCGAGCCTTCGGGGAAAGCGCTGACGCCGCCCGCGCGCGTCGAGAAGGCGTTGGCGAAGCCGTCTTGGGCGAGCGGCTCGCAGACGAGAGCGCGCACTCCGTCCACGCCTTCGCGCCAGACGAAGCCCGCGCCCGCCAGTTCCGATTCATCCGTGATCGTTTCCATCGGCATAGACATTATCGAAATCGAGCGCGTGCGTGAAGTCCTCGCGCGCACGCCCCGCTTCCGCGAGCGCGTCTTCACCGAGGCCGAGCGCGAATACTGCGACCGTCGCGGCGCACAGTCGGCGCAGCATTACGCCGCGCGCTTCGCCGCCAAAGAGGCCGCCTTCAAGGCGCTCGGTACGGGCTGGAGCGGCGGCCTCGGCTGGCACGATGTCGAGGTCGTCTCGAAAGAGTCGGGCGAACCCGCCCTCGTCCTCCACGCGAGCGCCCTCGAAATCTTCAACCGCACGGGCTCTACGCACGCGCACCTCTCCCTCTCACACACCTCCCAACACGCCGTCGCGCAAGTCATCTTCGAGCGGCGGGCGGAAGAGACAAAGTAAGCCCGCACGACATTTCAACCCGCGCCGCGCCCTTCGTGCGTCTGACGGAGGTTTCGGTGCACGTGGCGGCGCGCTCAAACGCGTGACGGCGTGATTTAAGCCACTGACGAACGAACTAAAACGCGTGACGACAGACTTAAAACACGTGACGGCGTAATTGTGCGCGTGACGACGCACTTAAAACGCGTGACGATGCCACTGAAACACATGACGATGCGATTGAAACGCGTGACGGAGCATCTAAAACATTTGACGGAGGATTTAAAACTACTGACGGCGGGATTGAATCATGTGACGAGATGATTTTGCGTTTGACGTTGGATTCAGAATACGTGACGGCGCGTTCTGAATGTCTGACGGAACAATCAAAACGTCTGGCGTCGAGCTTAAAATACTTGACGAGTTAATTTTGCGCTCGATTAGCCGACCAAGCTCAGCGCTGCCAGCCGTCCGCGTTCTTTTCCGCGACTCGCATCTCGTTCGTCAGTGCGGGCCGACCGTCGCGCCGGACTTCGACGCGCGTGGTGCGTGTGGCGCGGGGTTCGAGTTGCACGTTGGTCGTGGCGGAACGCGCCGGAGAAAGCGCGCGGGTGGTGTTTTCGACGGAATGTCTTAACGCGCGTTGTGTTTCGACTATTCGTTCGACGACGGAGGCGGCGGCGTCTTCGATTTCGCCGGCGTCGAGCGTGGCGAGGGCGTCGAAGCTCGCGGCGTGCGTCAAGCATTCGTGCGCGGGCGCGAGGGCGTGCGTGACGGCGACGCGCTCGCGTTGCGGGCAAGCCTCGGTGGCGAGCGCGCCGGTTTCGGGGTCAATCTCGACGGTCGTGATGGATTCGGGGCGCTCGAAGGATTCGCC
>DASTQX010000214.1:0-4755 GCA_035761505.1 Pyrinomonadaceae bacterium | reverse complement strand
CTGGCACATCTGGCAGACCGCGCCCAACAACGGTTGGAGCGGCTGGCAATCGCTCGGCGGAGTCATCAACCGGCTGGCCGTGGGGAAGAACAAGGACGGGCGCTTGGAAGTCTTCGCGCGCGGGACGGACAACGCGCTCTGGCACATGTGGCAGACCGCGCCGAACAACGGTTGGAGCGGCTGGGCCTCGCTCGGCGGAGCGATAGATAAGCTGGCGGTCGGGAACAACGCCGACGGGCGGCTCGAAGTCTTCGCCATCGGCGGGGGCAACGTGCTCTACCACATCTGGCAGACCGCGCCCAACAACGGTTGGAGCGGCTGGGCTTCACTCGGCGGCTGGGTTGACCTCGTCGCCGTGGCGCAGAACTCCAACTAAAGCATCCGCTCTCGCCTCCCGCTTCGAGTCCTCGCAAGGGGCGAGGGCGCAAGAAGAGTGCCGCCGGTCTTCAGAATTAAACTCTGAAGACCGGCGGCACTCTTGTTTTCGTCCCCTGCGCGGGGACGCCTTAAGCCTCGTTCGTCGTGGCCGTCATGCTCACGGCCCGAACCTCTGGCGGTATTCGATGGAGGTGATGAAAGCCTCCACCATCCCGGCGCTGCCGAAATCCCCGTTAAAGGAGTTCAGCTTGTTGAGCCAGAAGTTAAAGCCCGCCGTGTCCGGGTCGCGCCGCAGGTAGCCGAAGTATTCCATGAGCACGAAGGACGCGTTAAACTCGCGCACCTTCAACTCCTCGGCCTCGGCCACTTTGCGGAGCACGGTGGCGCGCGTCTCGGTCGCGCCGTCCAAGCCCGCGATGAGCGAATTGCGGAAGGAGTCCGCCGCCGGGAGGTTGCCGCGGATCTCGCCGCCGGGGAATTGCGCGGTGTGGAAGTTGACATAGGCCCGGCCCTCGCGCAGGTTCGACAGTTGCGCCGCGAGCGTCGTGCCGTTGCCTTCGGGCGCGTCCCACTTGCCGTTGATGGTGCCGCCCACGCCGGAGGTGAACGGGATGACCTGCTGGTCGTTCGGGTTGTTGTCGTTGAAGGGCGTGCCGAAGAAGCCCCAGACGACGGGCGAGTTGGTGGTCGGTGTAAATGTCGCGCTCGCGTGGATGTGCGCGACGGTCAGGTTGTCGTTGGTGTCGGCGGGCGTCTGCGCGCCGGTGAAGTCAATGTTGTTGACCGTGGCGGTGAAGGTCATCGCCGTCTGCGCGGAGTTGAAGTGCAGCCGCGCCGTGCCGAACGAGGCGGGGCGCGGGCCGCCGCCCGAAGCGGTCGGGACGGCAGGCGGGACTTCCTGCGAGTTCGTCATCTGAACGACGAAGAGCCGCACCTGAGAGGGCGAGAGCCCGGCGGAGGCGAGCAGGTTGTCCACGTACTGCTCGTTGGTCAGGGTCGAAGGATACTTCGCAACGAACTCCGGGCGCGTCACGAAGTCGTCGAAGTACTGCTGCTTGTTGGCTTCGAGAATCGCCGCCGAGCCGGGCGCGCCGAAGACGAAGTCCTTCTGCAAGGCTTGCACGTCGCGCATGAACTGGCCGTAGAGCGGGCGCGTGCCGAACGCGGCCTGATTCGCCAGCAGGGCGAGTAAGCCCGTGTCCTGAAATTCGAGGGAGAGGAAGAAGGCCGCCGAGACCTGCACGCGACGGGCCGCGACGCACGCGGCGTCCGCGCCGCAGGAGGTGATGATGTTCGACCAGAACGAGAGGCCGCCCGCGTCGGGCTCGCGGTTGAGGAAGTCGAGGTAGTGCTGGCGGACGAAGAACTGCGCCTCGTCTATCGGGTTCGTGGTCGGGGCCGCCGCGTCGTCGTCGAGGACGGTAATCGTGCTCGTGTTCGGCGTCCCCAAGCCGACGCCCGCGCCGGTCGGGTTGCTGAGGACGAGGTCTATCACCTCGTCGCTGCCCTCGTCGAATTCGTCATCCACGAGGAGCACGCGGAAGGTCTCGGAGGTCGAGCCGGGGTCGAAGCGGAGCGTGCCGAGAGCGATTTCGTAGTCGCTCTTCTGCGAGGCGTGGCCGGGCTGCGACTGGTCGAAGGTCGCGTAGTTGACCGTCGCCGCGCCCGACACGTCGCCGCTGCGCGTGACGGTGATGTCAATGTGGCCGCCGCCCTCGCCGATGGCGTAGTCGTCGGTGCTGAACTGGACGAGCGAGGTCGCGGAGGCGGTCGTCGGATTGAGCTTGCCGAAGAGGCCGTGCTCCTCCTCGCCGATGCCGGCGGTGAAGTAGAGCGTGTTCACGTCGCCGCCGCTGCCGCCGTTGCCGAACTTCAAGTCCCACAACTCGTCAATCACGATGCCGTTGCCGCTCTCGTCCTGAATCGTGCCGAGGAACGCACCCGTGGTCGGATTGTAGGCGTGGATCGAGGGGTTCCCTTCGCCGAAGTTGCCGACGAGGAGCGCGCCACCGAAGATGCCGAAGGAGGCGGGCGCTTGCGTGACGGCCCACGGCGAGTTGAGCGCGCCGTTGTTGATGCCGAAGGTCAGGTCGCGGACGCCGTTGGCGTTGAAGCGGCGGACGAAGCCGTTGCCCACGCCGTCCTCCGGGAGCCCGCCCGTGCCGACTTTGGCGTAGGCGACGTAGAGCGAGCTGCCGATGGCCTGAATGTTGTACGGGTGGAAAGTGTTCCCCGGCGTCGAAGGGATGGTCGGGTCGGCGAAGGGGAAGCTGGCGGCGGGCTGGAGCGCGAACGAAGAGTTGAAGACATCAATCTCGCCGTTGGCGAAGTCGGCGGCGTAGAGAAAATTGCCGGAGCCGTTGTTGGCGATGGCGAGTCCCGTGTAGACGTGTCCGGGGTGGCTCGCCGCGATGACCGCCGTGGTCGAGCCCGCCGCCGGGGCGTTCGGATCCCAACCCGTGATGTTGCCCGTGATCGAGGCGAAGAGGAAGTTGGCCCCGCACGGCGGCGCGGCGCACGCGCCGGGGAGGACGAATTCCGTCGCCACATTATTGGCGACCGTCCCCGTCGGCAGCCCGCCCGGAATGGTCACGGTCTGCGGGTTCGGGTTGAGCGTGACGGGCACGCCGCCCACGTCGCCGCGGATGAGCTGCGTCGTGCTCGTCCCGTTGTTGGCGACCCAGAAGGGGCTGCTCGCGGTCAGCGAGAGGCCCCACGGGTTGACGAGCAGCGGATCGAGGACGGGCGCGATGCCCGGCGAGTCCGAAATGAGATTGGTCTGGCGGTAGGCGCTGCCCGGCGCGATGACGGGTATCAAGGGATTCTGCGATTCCTGCGCGCGGGCCGCCGGCGTGAGGCGGAGACTCGGCACGGCGAAAGAGGCGAGCAGGAAGGCCGTCGTCAGGCTGATGGAGAAAGCGGCACGGTGTCTGGCGAAGAAAGAGCGAAGCATACTGAAAGCTCCTTTGCAGCAGAGAAGAGGACTCGGTGGGAGATAGTCTGCGGCAGACTCGTCCGCCTCCGCAGGCCGCCTCACGCGAAAGTAGTGTCACCGGGCCGGGGCGTGGCCCGTCTTTCTGGCGAGGAGAATAGTAGTGCTTTAAAAGATTCGTGAACGCCGCCAACAACGCGGGGAGCGTCGTTGCGGAGCGTCCGGCCCTTCTTTTGAAAATTGAAAGCGCGACGGGAATCTATTCCCGCCGCGCCGTTACTGTCAAGAATTTTCCGTTCGGCCTTATCCGGCAGCCGCCTCCGGCCTCCCCTCCATCGCCTCGACGACGGCCCGCGCGAACTCGTTGGTCTTCGACGTGCCGCCGATGTCGCGCGTCCGCACCTTGCCGTCGGCGAAGACCTTGAGCATCGCCTTCTCCACCCGGTCGGCGACTTCGCGCTCGCCGAGGTGGCGGAGCATGAGGATGGAGGATTGCAACAGCGCCGTCGGGTTGGCGATGCCCTGCCCGGCGATGTCGGGCGCGGAGCCGTGGACGGCCTCGAAGACCGCGCCGAGTTCGCCGATGTTCGCGCCGGGGACGAGCCCCAAGCCGCCGATGAGGCCCGCGCACAAATCCGAGACGATGTCGCCGTAGAGATTTTCGAGCAGCATGATGTCGAACTGTTCGGGGCGCATGACGAGCTGCATGCAGGCGTTATCTACGATCTTGTCGTCGGCGACGATCTCCGGGTAGTCCTTGGCGACGTTGTAGAAACATTCGAGGAAGAGGCCGTCCGAGAGCTTCATGATGTTGGCCTTGTGGACGGCTGTCACCTTCTTGCGCCCCTCGCGCCGCGCGTAGTCGAAGGCGAAGCGCGCGATGCGCGTCGAAGCCTTCTCGGTGATGACCTTGATGCTCTCGACGACGCCGGGCACGACGACGTGCTCGATGCCTGCATAGAGGTCTTCGGTGTTCTCGCGCACGACGACGAGGTCGAGTTCCGGGTAGCGCGAGGGCACGTTCGGCAGCGCGCGCACGGGCCGGAGGTTCGAGTAGAGGTCGAGCGCCTTGCGCAGACCGACGTTGACGGAGGTGAAGCCCTTGCCGACGGGCGTCGTGATCGGGCCTTTGAGCGCGACCTTGTTGCGCTTGATGGATTCGAGCAGGTCTTCGGGCAGCGTCGTCCCGTATTTTTCGAGCGCCTGCGCGCCCGCGTAGTGCGTCTCCCACTGCACGTCGAGCCCCGCCGCCTCGATGATCCGCACCACCGCGGCGGTGACTTCGGGGCCGATGCCGTCGCCCGGAATCAGTGTGATAGTATGTTTCATAGTCGGTCGTCAGAAGCCGGAAGTCAGCAAGCCAGTAGGAGAGAGAATATCTGGCGGCCCGGAGCGCCGCCGCTTCTGGATTCTGACTCCTGTCTTCTGGCTTCTTGTTTGGAGTC
>DASTQX010000213.1:0-5561 GCA_035761505.1 Pyrinomonadaceae bacterium | reverse complement strand
ACCGCCTCCAACGCGAGGCACAGGGCTACGTCGTCCCCGACTCCTTCACCCACGGAACATCCGAACAGCGCGCCCGCTGGTTCCGTCGCGGCCTGGAGACCGGCGACATCCGACAGGGCGACACCTTCAGCGCGCGGAACCCGTAAAGAAACGCGGAACGCGGAACGATGAACGATGAACTGAAAAGCAAGAAGCTCTTGTCTTTCAGTTCATCGTTCCGCGTTCCGCCTTCATCGCTTCAATTAAAGAAGAGTGAGACGCCCATCACGAGCCCGATGACGATGACGGCGTAACGGACGAAGCGGCGACCGAGGCGATAGGCGAGGCGCGCGCCGGAGTAGCCGCCCGCGATGGCCGCAAACGTCATCACCAAAACGTCCACCCAGTTGACCGCGCCCGACACGATGAAGTAGACGGCGGCCACCCCGTTGATGAGGATGGCGAGCACGTTCTTGAGCCCGTTCATCCGGTGGATGTCGCTGAAGCCCAGAAGCCCCAGCGCCGCCAGCATCAGGATGCCGATGCCCGCGCCGAAGTAGCCGCCGTAAACTCCGACGAAGAACTGGAACGCCACCGCCCCCGCCCACCACGCGCGCGAGGGCCTCTCGTCCTCGGCCCCGCGCAGCCGCTTCGAGATCGGCTCCTGCAAAGCGACGAGCAGCGTCGCAAACAGGACGAGGAACGGCACGAGCCGCGCGAACGTCCCCGAAGGCGTTTGCAGCAGCAGCACCGCCCCCAAGACTCCGCCCGCCAGCGACGGCACGCCGAACGCCAGCAGCAACCGCGAGCCGCCTTTCAATTCGCGCCGGAACCCAAAGACCCCGGCCAGCGAGGCGGGCCACAAAGCCACCGTGCTCGTCGCGTTCGCCAGCACAGGGTCGCGGCCCAGCCAGATGAGCGCCGGGAACGAGAGCAGCGTCCCGCCGCCCGCAATCGAGTTGATGAGTCCCGCCGCGAACGCCGCCGCCGCGACGACCATCTCCTGCCACCACTCCATCCGCCAGAGACTAGCACAACGCGCGCGGCGTTGAATAAATCTTGACAGGCTTTCCGGGCGGCGGCTATATTTTCGTCGGGCTTCAAAAGAGGCCCGCAAGTCTTTGACGAACAGGCGCGCGATGCAGAGCACACGGTTTTATTACTTCGCCTTTACGTACCGCTTCTCCTTCGGGGAGGGGCGGCCCGGCGAAGCGTGCGCGCGCGAAGCGACTGTCGGACTGACGGGCTAGACGCCGCAAAAAAGTTTCCGCAACCGGGCCAGCCGCGACCTCTCCGAGAAGGGAAGTCGCGGCTGGCTCTTTTTCTTTCGCGGACGTAATCAAAAGTCGAAGTGGAGGTACTTGGGAGATGAGGAACGAAGACTGGCGCGCGGAGATAGATTCGATTGACAACGAACTGCTCCGCCTTCTGAACCGGCGGGCGCGGCTCGCCGTGGGGACACACGCGGCGGCGGACGAGCACGGCACGCCCGCACAAGGCGCGGCGCGCGGAGGCGACGTGCTCGAACGCGCCTGCCGCGTCAACGCCGGGCCGCTCGACGAACTGGCGGTCGTCAAAATCTTCCGCCGCATCATCCACGAGACGCAGCACGCCGCCGCCCCGCACTGGCACACCGCCGAACCGCTCCACGAAGAAGCGGGCGAGCTGGTTTGAAAGGAAAGGGGTAAGGGGTCAAAGCGGAAGAGGGAAAAGGGGAACAGCAAACCGCTCGGCTTGGTCTTGACCTTTGACCCTCTTCCCCTTTTGCCTTCAGAGTCTTCCCGTGGCGATCATGAGTTCGGCGTTGAGGATGGCCGCGCCCGCCGCGCCGCGAATGGTGTTGTGGCTGAGGGCGACGAAGCGATAGTCGAGCACCGAGTCGCGCGCGACGCGACCCACTGTCACGCTCATGCCGTTTCCGGCGTCGCGGTCGAGACGGGGCTGCGGGCGGTCTCGCTCTCCGCGCACGACGACGGGGCGTTCGGGCGCGGAGTGGAGTCTCAATTCCTGCGGAAGCGAAGTGTAGGAGGCGAACGCCTCAATCATCTCTTCGGGTTCGGCGCGGCGCGCGAGCTTGACGCGGACGGCGGCCATGTGGCCGTCGGCGACGTTGACGCGGTTGCACTGCGCGCTCACCTTGAACGGCGCGGGCTCGATTCTTGAGCCGTCCGCGCGACCGAGAATCTTCAAAGTCTCGGTTTCAATCTTCTCCTCCTCATTCTCGATGAAGGGCAGGACGTTGTCCGTGATGTCGAGCGAGGCGACGCCGGGGTAGCCCGCGCCGGAGAGCGCCTGCATCGTGGTGGCGACGACCGCCTCGACGCCGAAGCGCGCGTGGAGCGGCGCGAGCGCGAGCACGAGCATGATGGTCGAGCAGTTCGGGTTCGTCACGATCATCCCCTTGCCGAAGCCGCACGCCTCCCTTTGCGCGTCGAGCAGCGAGAGGTGTTCGTGATTCACTTCCGGTATCAGGAGCGGCACGTCCTCGTCCATCCTGAAGGCCGAAGAGTTGCTGATGACGGCGTAGCCCGCGCGCGCGAAAGCCTCTTCGGAGGCGTGCGCCACGCCGCCCGGCAGGCTCGAAAAGACCAGCTCACAATCGAGCGGCGGCTCCGGCGGCTGCACCTTGAGCGCGTGAACCGCCGACGGCATCTCGCCCGGCAGACGCCACGCGCAAGCCTCGCGGTAAGCCTTGCCCTGCGAGCGGTCGGAGGCCGCCAGCGCCGTCAACTCGAACTGCGGATGCCCGTCCAGCAGTTGAATGAAACGCTGCCCCACCGTCCCCGTCGCGCCCAGAATCCCGACCCGGTATCTCCTGCTCATATGCTCCGCTCCAAAAAAGACTTGAACCGTCAACCGTAAATGGTGACAGGATAATACAACTTTTTCCGGTCACGGTTTACCGGTCAAGGTTCACGTCTTTTAATGCTTCTTTCATCCGCCGCACGCCTTCGGCGAGGACGGGGAGGTCGGCGCAGAAGGAGACGCGGAGGAAGCCTTCGCCCTCTGCGCCGAAGGCCGCGCCGGGGACGGTGACGACGCCGTGTTCGAGGAAGGTTTCGGCGACGCTCAACGAGTCGCCGTAGTCGCGCACGTCAACCATCGTGTAGAAGGCTCCGTCGGGGGCGACGGCGCGCAGATTGAGTTCGCTCGAAAGTAGAGAGAGCAGGTGGTCGCGCCGCTCGCGGAAGATGCGGCGAGAGTCGGCGCGCGCCGCTTCGGCCTCTTCAGTCCACGCGGCGAGCGCGGCCTTCTGCGAGACGGTCGAGGCGCAGGTCGTGACGTAGCCGTGGAGGACGAGCGCGCTCTTGATTACGTCGGCGTCCCCGCAGAGCCAGCCCAGACGCCAGCCCGTCATGTTCATGGACTTCGAGAGGCCGCCGATGACGAGCGTCCGCTCCGGCTGAACTTCGGAGACGGACGCGGGCCTCTCTTCCGTGTAGTAAAGCTCGCGGTAAATCTCGTCGCTCACGACGTAGGCTTGAGAATCTTTCAGCGCCCCGGCCATCGCGCCGAAGTCCGCGCGCGTGAGCACGCGGCCCGTCGGGTTCGAGGGGCTGATGAGGACGACGACCTTCGTGCGCGGCGTGATTGATCGGCGGAACGATTCGGCGTCGAAGGCGAAGCCGCCGGCGGCGGGCAGTTGGTAGAAGACGGGACGGCCACCGGCCATCCGCACAATCGTCGGATAGGCGACGAAGCCGGGGTCTGGAAGTAAAACCTCGTCGCCCTCGTCCACGAGCGTCAGGAGCGCGAGATAGAGCGCCTCCTGAGAACCGGCGGTGATGATGACCTGTTCGGGCGTGGCTTCGAGTTGCGGATAATCGGCGGCGACGCGCTCGCGCAAAAGAGGAAGCCCGGCGTGCGAGGTGTAGCCGTTCTGCTCCTCTTCGATGACGCGCACCGCCGCGCGGCGGATGACTTCGGGCGTCGGCAAGTCCGGCTCGCCGAGGCCGAGGTTGATGCTTCCGGGCCGCGCGCGGTCGAAGACCTGCCGGATCATGCTCTTCTGAATCCCCCGGAGGCGGCGCGCGGGCTCGAACTCTCTCGTCAACGTAAGTAGTCCTCCAACTGCACGGCGCGCTCCGTCCGCTCGTCGCGGTACTTGACGATGACGGGCGCGTAGAGCGAAAGCCCCCACTCCCGGCCCCGCTCGTTCTCGACGCGCCGCGTGCCGGGGACGACGACCGCGCCCGCCGGAATCTCCAAAGGTCTTTCCGAAGTGCGCCGGTAAATCTCGCCGCGCACCGTGTCGTAAACGGGCGTCGAGCCGGTCAGGATCGTCCCCGGCGCGAGCACCGCGCCCGCGCGCACAATCGTCCCCTCGTAGATGCCGCAGCCGCCGCCCACCAACACGTCGTCCTCAATCACGACCGGCATCGCGCCCACGGGTTCGAGCACGCCGCCCACTTGCGCCGCCGCCGAAAGATGCACGCGCCGCCCGACCTGCGCGCACGAGCCGACGAGCGCGTGGCTGTCAATCATCGTCCCTTCATCCACATACGCGCCGACGTTGACGTACATCGGCGGCATGCAGACGACGCCTGCCGCGAGGTACGCGCCGTCGCGCACCGACGAGCCGCCCGGAACGATGCGCACTCCGTCCGAGAGCGTCGTCGCGCGCACAGGGTACGTGTCCTTGTCGAAGAAGCGTAAGGATTCGTGCGCCGACATATCCGCGAGCGCGCCGAGGCGGAAGCCGGCGAGGATGCCGCGCTTGACCCAGGCGTTCGTCCGCCACTCGCCCGCCTCGTCGCGCTCGGCGGCGCGCACCTCGCCCCGGTTGAGAGCCGCCTTGAACTCGTCGAAGAGCGCGCGGTCTTCGTCCGTAAACTCGCCCGCCGGGCGCGCGAAAAGCTCTTCGATGCCTTCACGCAGCGACATGCGTCGTCTCCTTCAAAAGCCCAAGCTCGGTGATGACTTCACGCACGCGCTCGCGCGTCTCATCGCCGACCGCGACGAGCGGCAGCCGCAGGTTCTCTTCGAGCAAACCCATCAAGGCCAGCGCCGCCTTTGCCGGGCCGGGGCTCGTCTCGGCGAAGTTGACTACCATCAGCGGCAGCAGGCGGTAGTGCAACGCGCGCGCCGCGTCCCACTCGCCCGCGAGCGCCGCGTCAACCATCTTCGACATCAACTCCGGCGCTTCGTTCGACGCGACCGAGACGAGCCCGTCCGCGCCGAGCGCGATGAGCGCGAGCGTCGAAGCGTCGTCGCCCGACAGCACATAAAAACCTTCCGGCCTCGCGCGCAGAATCTCCATCACCTGCGAGAGGTCGCCCGAAGCCTCCTTGACGGCGACGACGTTCTCCAAGTCGCGCGCGAGGCGCAGGGCCGTCTCCGCCGAGATGTTCGACGAAGTGCGGCTCGGCACGTTGTAGAGCACGACGGGCGTTTCAGGCACGGCCTCGGCCACCGCGCGGAAGTGCGCGTCGAGCCCTGCTTG
This sequence comes from Pyrinomonadaceae bacterium, assembly GCA_035761505.1. GTDB lineage: Bacteria > Acidobacteriota > Blastocatellia > Pyrinomonadales > Pyrinomonadaceae > JAIVJM01. The sequence goes on along the minus strand of DASTQX010000213.1, from coordinate 139 downwards.
CGTCGGCTTGTTGTACCACGGCGCGACGACGAGCACGGCGTCCGCGCCCAACTCCCGCGCCGTCCGCGCGTAGCGCACCGCGTCCGCCGTCGAGTTGCTCCCCGTCCCGGCGACGACCCGCGCCCCGCGCGCGTGCGCC
>DASTQX010000212.1:0-5756 GCA_035761505.1 Pyrinomonadaceae bacterium | reverse complement strand
CAGGTCGTCGGGCGGCACGCCTCGGTCATGAACTTCTTCCGCGAGGTCGCCGCTTACGGACTCATCATCCACGCCCGCGACCCCAAGATCGTGTCGCTCGGCGGGCAGGAGTCGGTCAACGTCAAGCTGGTCGCATTCGAGGCGCCGCCGAGCGAGGCGCTCCCCGCCGACCCGCCCGACCTCATGACTTCGTCACCGGCCGCGAAGCAGGGAGGCGTGAAGTAATGAAGACATCAGGCGTAAACAAATACCGCCTCCTCTACGGCCCGGTCGGCGTCGTGCTGGCCGTCTGCGTCGGCGTCGCCGTCGCGTGGGCCGAGCGCCGCGTTCTGGGCTCGTCCGAGAGCGTGGAGCTGAACCAGGCTCAACTGGCCGAGGCGCGTAAAGAGGCCGAGGCGAAGATTCCCCGCCTGTCCGCGGACACCGAAGCCCGCCTCGCGGCGGCTAACTTCCCGCAACTCCCGCCGGTCTCGATAGCCATCGACCCTTCGGCCGACAGGTCGGGCCTGAGCGGCACGAAGGCACAGGGCGGCCTGGCGGGCTTGGCCCCCGGCCCCGGCGCGAGAATCCCGCAGGCACCGGCCGTACCGACAGAGCCGGACTTCGCCACGAGGTACTCGCAGTGGGCGACGCAGTACAAGGCCGCGGCCGACGCTCAGCGCCCGCGCCCGTCGCGGACCCGCGCCTACCTGCTCTCCGAGTTGTCCCCCACGGGGCGTTTCGGCCGCAAGGGCAACGAGGGCGTCTATTTCAAGAGCGCCGCCGACAAGAGTGAATTCCTCGCCGTCATCGGGACTCAGTTCTACGACGCCGAGCTTACGGCCGTCAGCCCCGCCGGCCCCGTCTTCCGCCTGAAGAACGGCACCACCAGGACGGTGAAGTACGCCGCCGAGAACGTGGAGCCTTCGACCATCCACCCCTCCGCCACGCCCGCACCGCCGGAATCCGCGGATAAATCCCCCGACCGATAACGCCGCCGAAGAAGGAACCCCCGAGATGAAGCTTACAAGACCCGCCAAACTACTGCTCGTCATCGCGCTCACGCTGCACTCCGGAGTGCTGCGCACGGCCGCGCTCGCGCAGACGGTTCAAACAGCCGTCTTCACGGGGATGATCAGGAACGCCGGCGCGGGCGTCCCCGGCGCCGACGTGCGCCTGCGCCCGCTCGCCAGCGGCCGCGACATCGTCGCCTCGACCAACCCTCAGGGCCGGTTCGTCTTCACGAACGTGCAGCCGGGGGACGCGCTGCTCATAGCCATCCACGGCAAGAAGACGGCGACGCGCTTCGTCAGGCTCAAGGCCGGCGACAACGCGGCAGACCTCGCCCTCGACGAACTAGCGCCACCGGCGGCCACGGGTTCCATCTCCGACAACGAGACCGTCGTCGAGTACACGCAGGGCGACGAGCCGCACCAGCGCCGGCGGACGGTCGATGAGCAGGGCAAAGGCGGCGCATCTCCCCGGATGACCACTCCCTCCGTCTCTTATGAGGCTGCCGGGACGAAAGAGGAAATCGCGGCCGGCGCCACTCCCACGAAGACCGCCACGCCCGCGCCCGCTACGGCCACGCCCGCGCCCGCACCCGTCGCCGCGCCCGCCTACGTCTCGCCACTGTGCGACCCCAAGTTCAGGGGCGAGCCGGTGGAGTTCGAGTTCAAATCCGCCGTGAGCTTCGGCCGCCTCGTCGACCAGCTCAACTCGGAGTTCGGCGCGCGCATCCTGCTCGACAACGACGTGCAGCAGCTCCCCGTCCAGGTCACGCTTTCCGACGGCCCGTGGACTTCCGTGCTGCGCTCGCTCCTCGTCTTAAACGACCTCGACACCATCTGCCTCGACGACGGCCTGGTCGCCATCGGCAAGCGCACCAAGATTCAGCAGATTCAGGAGCAGCGCCGACTGAGCGCGCCCCTCGTCACCGACTACATCGAGGTCAAGAACCTCCAGACCGCCGAGGGCAGTCCCGTAGACCCGTCGGGGCAGCCGCAGGGCACCGCCGGCTCGACCCTCGACACCCTTGAGACGCAGGTGCGCGAGCTGCTTCGCGCCGCCGACAAGCGCGCCGAGTTCCGCCGCGTCCCCGGCACCAACATCTTCTACATCGCCGCCACGCCCGAGCAGATCGACCGCGCCAAAGAGTTGATCGCGCTGGCCGACAGGCCGCCCTACCAGGTGTACATGGAGGCCCTCATGTACACGGTCAACAACACGCAGCGCAAGGCGCTCGGCGGCGAGTTGGCCGTCGTCGTCGGTAACGGCGCGGGGACGAACCTCGGCGGCTTCACGACGATGCCGAACAACCGGGGCGGCGGCGACGGCAACAACGGCTCCGGCGCCTCGGGCGTCAACCCCGGCGGCATCCCCGGCCTCGGCACGGGCTTCACGCAACCCACGGGTCTCGCCGCGCCCAACCCGGCGATCAGCATCGGCGCGACGGGCGTCTTCGGCACGGCTCAGTTCTCCGCGCAGTACACGGCCGCGCAGTTCCGCGGGCTCCTCAACGAGCAGGCCCGCCCGAACGGCATCGTGATGAGCGGGCAGACGTTCCGCATCGACTCCGGCCTCCAGATCCCCATCACCATCCCGGCCATCGTGGGCGGCGGCTCGACACAGGGTCAGCTCAGGTTCCTCGAAGCCGGCATCATCGGCAACATCACGCCCTTCGTCAGCTCCGACGGCAAGACCATCACCGTCCGCGTCAGGCTGGAGAAGAACAGCGTCGACACGAGCGTCGCCGGCGAGGGCGGCAACCCCGGCATCAACCGGAACAGCGCGCAGACGATGTTCCAGATACCGGACGGCGTGACGGTCGTCCTCGGCGGCCTCTCGACCGACTCGCTCTCCGACGCGCTCACGAAGACGCCCTTCCTGGCCGACATCCCAGGGCTAGGCGAGTTGTTCAAGAAGAAGGAGAAGAACGAGATCCGCACGGTCTTCTACTACGCCATCAGGTTCCGAATCATCCCGAGGGGCCAGCCCTTCCCGCAGCCCCAACTGCCGAGCGACGCCACGACGGACACCGTGCCCGCGCCCGACCCGCAGAGGCTTTCGCCCTACGGCACGGAGAGCAAGAGCAAGCGCCGCCCGTAGGCGAACCTGAGACGAGCCGACGGCAGGAGTGGAAGAAGACATGAGCACAACAGAAAGGGGCGCGGGCGGCGACGCGGGCGGCGGTCTGGCACACAGGCACATGCTGACCGCCTCGACCGAGGATGCGCGCTACGAGCGGCTGGCACAGCTCGCGCTGCTGCTGCCGGAAAGGGAGGCCCGCGAGAACGAAGCCCTCATCCTCGACCGGAGCCCCGAGGGCACTTTCACCGTCGGGATGATCGACCCCGGCAACTTCCTCGCGGAGAAGAACGTCGCGCGCGCCCTCGGCGTGGACACCAGCGACATCGACGCGCGCGAGGTGTCGCGCACGGACTTCGAGCAACTCTTCCTGACGGCCTACCGCAGCGAATACTCGGCCGTGGCGAGGGTCGGAGAGGCCGAGCCGCACCGCACGGTGTCCTGGGCGGACATCAACCCGGAGAGCGACGCCACGGAGCCGGCGGCCGTCGCCTACGAGGAGCCCGCGCAGGTGAGCGCGGCGGGCTTCACCGTCCACGTCGAGTTCGTGCTCAGGGAAGGCGCGCGCCGCGGGGCGAGCGACGTGCATTTCAAGCCGGGGCCGAAGTTCGGCGGCATCTACTTCGAGATCAACAACGAGCTCTACACCTTCTCCGAGAACGTCCCGCGCGAAGAGATGGAGAAGATCGTCCGCACGCTGGCCGACATGGCGGGCCTCAACGAGTACGAGCTGCCCTACGGCAACAAGGACGCGGGCGTACAGATGGTGCTCCCCGTCAAGGGCAAGGCAGAGAGCGTCAAGACGACCATGCGCCTCGCGGCCGCGCCCGCGCTCGACGGCATCGACGTGACGGTGCGCTACCTCAACCAGGAGTTCCGCGACTTCGGCGAGATGGGTCACGAGCCCGAGCAGACGGAACTCTTCCTCGACGCCGGCAAGCACCACAACGGCCTCATCATCGTGACGGGGACGACCGGCTCGGGCAAGTCCACGCTGCTCGAAGCCATCCTCCGCCGCGCGACCGCCGACAAGAAGAAGAACACCATCAACATCGGCGAGCCCATCGAGTACGAGGACGCCTGGCGCACGCAGATCCCGATCACGAAAGACTACCAGTGGGCGATGGCGCTCGAGACGGCGCTCAGGAAGAACCCGAAGATCATCGTCGTCGGCGAGATCCGCAACGAGGAGGTGGCGCAGATCGCCTTCCGCGCGGCCTACACCGGCCACCTCATCCTGACCACGCTCCACACCAACGACGTCGCGTCCACCTTTGGCCGCCTCTCGAACCTCGGGATACCGGCCTACGACCAGGGCGAGCTCATCAGGAGCATCACCTCGCAGGCTCTCGTCAAGGTGCTGTGCGAGAAGTGCAAGACGCCCGACCCGCGCGCGCAGCTCATCGCCGCCAACATCGTCGATAAGGTGTTCCCCGACCGCGCCGACATGCGGGAGGCGGTCAGGGCGGCGACGCTCACCGAGTCGCCCTTCTACATGGTCGGGCGCGGCAAGGGCGTCGGCTTAGACAAGGTCGGCTGCGTCGAGTGCAACTTCACCGGCTACACGACGAGGACGGCCATCGCCGAAGTCCTCAACATGGCCCCCGACCTGTCCTCGATGATCGGCCTCGGCATGAGGGGCGACCAGACGGTCGAGTTCGCCGTCAACAGGTACGGGATGATGCCTCTGGCCGAGGCCGCCGCCAAGAAGCTCCTGAGGGGACAGACCTCCTACGCCGAAGTCGAGCAGTGGCTCAAGCCACCGCCCCGGAGGAGGGAGGAGAAGTCCCGCTCCACGAGCCGCCCCTACGCGCAACCGCACGGCGCGCCGTCGCACCACGGGGAAGAAGGTGACGACCGGGTCATCGAGGCCGAGTTCACCGACGTCGAAGAGGCCGCGTGAGGCCCCGCACAGCAGAGGTAACACAAGATGAGAAGAAGAACAGACCGAGGTTTCTCCCTCATAGAGTTGTTAATCGTCGTCGCGATCATCGGCGTCATCGCCGCCATCGCCATCCCGAGCATGATTGCGAGCCGGCGGGCCGCGAGCGAGGGGACGGCGAAAGTGAAGCTCGCCCACGCCGCCGGGCAGGAGCGTTTCTACCGCTCGACGCTCAGGAAGAACACATACGCCACGCTGGCCCAACTTCAGGCGACGGTGGCGGGCGGCGCGCCCATCCTCAGCGCCGGCGACGTGACGGCGAGCGGCTGGACGTTCTCGGAGGTGCCGGGCTCGATCACGGCCACCACCTTCGGCCTGCGCGCCCTGCCGGTCGAGAACAACCCGGCCGACAGGAGCTTCGTGGTCTTCGAGGACAACGAACTCCGGCGCTGCCCGAGGGGCGGCCCCTGGACGAGGGACTGCGCCCGCGTCGAACAGTAACCACAGGCATCATTCAGACGAATCCGAGGAAGACATGGCAGCCACACTAGAGACCCCCGCCGGGACGCCCGCGAGCGGAGCCGGAGAGCCCGAACTAATCATCTTCAACTACTCGGGCACTGACGCTTTGGGCACCCGCGTCAAGTATTACCTCTTCGCGGAGGACGACGAACAGGCCCGCAGGTCGCTGGAAGAGTCCGGCCTGACGGACGTCGAAGTGTGGGCCCGGCGCGAAGACCTCATGACGCGCCTCGGCCGTAAGAAGAAGGTCTCGCGCACCGACATCGGCATCTTCGCCCTCCAGCTC
>DASTQX010000211.1:0-2215 GCA_035761505.1 Pyrinomonadaceae bacterium | reverse complement strand
TCAGCCCCCGCGCGGCTTCTTCATGTCCGGCTCAACGCCGGATTGGACAATCAACTACTTGGACAATCAACTACGAGGCGTGCTCTTCCATCGTCGCGGTCAGCGCGGCCACGGTCGGATACTCAAAGAGCCACCGCAGGGGTATCTCCATTTCCAACTCCTCCCGCACTTTGGAGACGACCCGCGTGGTGCTGAGCGAGTTCCCGCCGATGTCAAAGAAGTTGTCTTCGATTCCCACCGCTTCCAGATTGAGCACTTCACGCCAGATGGCGCACATCAGTTCTTCGAGCGGCGTTCGCGGCTCGACGAAGGTCGTGACCAGACCCATTGACTCGCGCTCCGGCACCGGCAGCGCGCGGCGGTTGAGCTTGCCGTTCGCCGTCAGCGGCAACTCCGCGAGCACGATGACCGCCTCCGGCACCATGTACTCCGGCAGCCTCCGCCTCAGTCGCCCGCGCAACTCGCTCCCGACCAAATCGCCTTCCCCGGCTCCGACCACGTACCCGACCAACCGCTTGGCCCCCGGCGAATCCTCGCGCGCGACGACGACCGCTTGCCGCACCCCCTCGCACGCGACGAGCGCCGCCTCGACCTCTCCCAACTCGATGCGGAACCCACGCACCTTGACCTGAAAGTCGAGCCGTCCGAGGAACTCGACTTCGCCGCCGGGCCGGAAGTAGGCGAGGTCTCCGGTGCGGTAGAGGCGCGCGCCCGGCTCCCTAGAGAACGGGTCGGGCACGAACTTCTCCGCCGTCAGTCCGGCGCGACCATGATAGCCGCGCGCCAGTCCCTCGCCGCCGATGAAGAGTTCGCCCGCCACGCCGACGGGCACGGGCCGCAGTTGCCGGTCGAGGATGAAGATGCCGGTGTTCGAGATGGGCCGCCCAATCGGGACGGTGCGCCGCTCGTCGCCTCGCTCGCACGCCCAGTAGGTGACATCCACCGCCGCTTCGGTCGGCCCGTAGAGGTTGTGCAACTCCGCGCCGAGCCGCTCTTGAAAGCGCTCTTGGAGTTCGCGCGAGAGCGCTTCGCCGCTACAAATGACGCGGCTCAGGGACGCGCAGCGCACCGGGTCGGCCTCCGGCAAAAACGCCTGCAACATCGAAGGTACGAAGTGCATGGTCGTCACGCCTTGCTGCTCGATCAGGCGCGCGAGGTAGGAAGGGTCTTGATGCCCGCCCGGCTCGGCCAACACCAGCCGCGCCCCCGTCAACAACGGCCAGAAAAATTCCCAGACGGACACGTCGAAGCTGAAGGGGGTTTTTTGCATCACCACGTCATCGGGCGTCAGGTGGTATGCGTCCTGCATCCACAGGAGGCGGTTCACGATGCCTCGATGCGTATTCATCGCGCCCTTAGGTTTGCCGGTCGAGCCGGACGTGTAGATGACGTAGGCGAGGTGGTCGGGGTCAAGGAGCGAGCCGGGATTATCAACTCGCTCAAGAGCCAACTCCTCGCGCTCGCCGTCGAGCGAGAGCACGGGCCACGCCCCTTCGGGCATCCGCCCGCGCAACCGCTCCTGCGTCAGGACAAGCGCCATCCCCGCGTCGTCCATCATGTAAGCGAGCCGCTCTTGCGGATAGTCCGGGTCGAGCGGGACGTAAGCGGCACCGGCCTTGAGCACGCCCAAGAGCGCCACGACCATTTCGGGTGAACGCTCACAGAAAATGGCGACGCGCGCTTCGGGGCCGACGCCCGACCGTTGCAGGCGGTGCGCCAGTTGATTGGCACGCCGGTTGAGGTCGGCATAGGTTAGCCGTTCGTCGCCGCAGACCAGCGCCACTGCTTCGGGCGTGCGCCCGACCTGCGCCTCCAACAATTCGCCGAGCGAGCGACGCGGGTACTCGCGCGCCGTCTCGTTCCACTCGACGATAATCCGCCGCTCCTCCTCCGTACTCAGCAGACCGATGTCAGAGACACGCCGCCCGGCGTCCTCTGCCACTCCCCGCAGCAGCCGCTCGAAATGTTGTTGCATCCGCTCGACCGTCTGCGCGTCGAACAAGTCCGTGCTGTATTCCAGCGACGCGGCCAGCCGACCGCCAGCCTCCGTCACGCTCAGCAGCAGATCAAACTTCGCCGCCGCCCCGCCCGCGCCGCCCCACGCCCCTAGCTCCAACCCCGCCAACTCCAGCCGCTCCTGCGGCGCGTTCTGCAAGGCGAACATGACCTGAAATAATGGCTGATGGCTCAGGCTCCGCTCCGGCTGCAACTCTTC
>DASTQX010000210.1:0-1008 GCA_035761505.1 Pyrinomonadaceae bacterium | reverse complement strand
GGCCGCGGCGCGCTCGTCAGTGAAGTCGCCGGGCTGGTAGCTGATGTAGAAGGCGGTGCGTTCTTGCGGCTGTGTGGTCGCGTCGGTGGGCGGCATGGCTTCACCCTTAGGCCGCGAGTGCGACGGCGTTACTCGCGCATTTCGTCAGCACCCCGCCCTCGAACAAAAACACATGGCAGTTATCAGTTCGGCGGAGGAATGACTCGGCCAGGTAAGACGGCGTTTGCGAATCGCGCGCGTCGAGCAGATTAGACCCCGCGGAATGGATCATCCACACGAAGCGAAGTTCTTTATCCTCGGTGGCCATCCTTTCGAGCTGCGTGCGGTCGTGAACGAAGACGTCGGCGACGTAGGCCTCCGGCAGGCCGAGCCTCGCGGCTTCGCGTACCATCTGGTGGAGCGGCGCGTCGGTGGTATAGCTCTCGCGCAGGCTGGCGAGCAGCGTGGCGATTCTCTGCGCGAGCTGTCGCCCCTCGGCCGTCTCGCCCAGGCGGAAGTGCCTGTGCGCCCGCCGCGCGCTGTGGCGCACTTCTGCGAGGATGAGTTCTCCGAGACTCACGGCGTCTGACTCCTCGGCGGTTAGTTGAGAGTGAAAGTGACGATGACGGTGCCGGAGCACGTGTCGATCTTCAGGGTGCTCGTGTCGTAATCGTTGAGGCCGAGCTGAGCCAGCTTCAGGAAGATTTTCGACGACGCGGCGAATTCGACCCGTTCGGGGAGCCGCGCCGTGACATTCTTCCCGTCGGTGATATCGACCGTCACGCCCATGCGTTCGAGGGCCGCGGCGGCGCGCCGGTTGACGAGCGGGTTGTTTGACAGGTCGGACATGCTCAACCCTCCGGCGGCGTATTGCGTGAATGCGTCTTCCTGCCGCCCGCCCGGTTCTTCGGGATACCCGTTGACTCAAGCCGCCAGCGCGGGGGCGATCTGTGCGGCCAGGAGCCGCTCGCGGACGGGCCGGGGCACGGCGCGGTCCCGACACCTTCCCCAGGTCTGGTAGAGCTCGAG
>DASTQX010000209.1:0-17460 GCA_035761505.1 Pyrinomonadaceae bacterium | reverse complement strand
CGGACATTCTCGACCGTGGAGGCGGCTTTAAAGTAAGGTGCAGTTCGGCGACTACCGCGTGGAGGTCGTGCCCGACGCCGAGTTCCGTCTGGACGGCGGCGCGATGTTCGGCGTCGTCCCGCGCACGCTCTGGTCGAAGGTCGCGCCGCCCGACGAGCACAACCGCGTGCGCCTGACTTGCAACTGCCTCTACGTCGAGGGCGGCGGCGAGCGCGTCCTCGTCGAGACCGGCCTCGGCGACAAGTGGTCTGAGAAGCAGTCGGGGATGTACGGCATCGAGCGCCGCGAGACTCTGGGCGAGCGCCTGCGCGAACTCACGGGCTGCGCGCCCGAAGACTTGACCGTCGTCGTCAACACGCATCTCCACTTCGACCACGCGGGCGGCAACACCCTTCTCGACGAAGGCGGGCGAGCCGTCCCGGCCTTCCCGAACGCGCGCTACTTCGTCTCGCAAGCGGAATACGAACACGCCGAAGCGCCGCACGAGCGCGACCGCGCCAGCTACCTGCCGGAGAACTGGCGACCGCTCCGCGAGAGCGGCCAGCTTGAGTTGAAGCCCGCGTCTTACGAAGTCCTGCCCGGCCTCTCTCTGGACACCATCGCGGGCCACTCGCGCACGATGCAGTGCCTCCGGCTCGAACGCGGCGGCCACACGCTCTACGGCTTCGCCGACCTCGTCCCGACGCGCGCACACGTCGCGCTCCCGTGGATCATGGGCTACGACCTCTTTCCCGTGGAGACGCTCGAAGCCAAGCGTCGCCTCCTCCCGCAGGCCGCGCGCGAAGACTGGCTCTGCCTCTTTTACCACGACGCGGACGCCCCGCTCTGCCGCCTCGTCGAAGAGGACGGAAAGCTCCGCGCGGTCGGCTACGAGGAGGATTAGTCGCGCGGATAAGTAAATTTATTTCTTAACCGTTGCGCCGGAATATCCATGACGCGCCTCGATAAAATCTTAGACCGAATTTTACGCGGCACGTCTGATACAAACATACCTTTCGATCAGCTTTGCCAGCTCTTGGATAAGTTGGGATTCCGAGAGCATATTCGAGGGGGGCATCACATCTTCACTCGCGACGACGTTGAAGAGATAATTAATCTTCAACCAAGAGCCGGTAAAGCCAAACCGTATCAGGTGAAGCAGGTCAGAAACTTGATTTTGAGGTATCGTCTGGGAGGGCAAGATGATCAGGTATGAGGTGATTATTTACTGGAGCAGTGAGGACGAGGCTTACATCGCGGAAGTGCCGGAGTTGCCGGGGTGCATGGCGGACGGCGCAAGTTATCGGGAAGCGCTGGCTAACGTCGAGACTGTCATCGAAGAGTGGCTTGAGACGGCGAAGGAACTGGGGCGCTCGATCCCGGAGCCTAAAGGACGACTGATTTTCGCTTAAATTTAAATCCGAAAAAGTGAAGTTGAAATAATAATGAGCACAGCAAAAATCGGCATCATCGGGGGCAGCGGCCTGTACCAGATGCCCGAACTGACGGAGGTCGAGGAGGTTCGCGTCGGGACGCCGTTCGGCGACCCTTCGGACGCCTTCATCGTGGGGACGCTCGAAGGCGTGCGCGTGGCCTTCCTGCCGCGTCACGGGCGCGGGCACAAGCTCCTGCCGACCGAGCTTCCGTTCCGCGCCAACATCTACGCGATGAAGTCGCTCGGCGTCGAGCGCATCCTCTCGGCTTCGGCGGTCGGCTCTTTGCAGGAGCAGTACGCGCCGCTCGACATGGTGATCCCCGACCAGTTCTTCGACCGCACGCGCGCGCGCGCGCACGAGTCCACCTTCTTCGGCGAAGGCATCGTCGCCCATGTCACTTTCGCGCACCCGGTCTGCGCGTCGCTCGGCGACGTGCTCGAAAAGTCCTGCGGCGCGGCGGAGGTCAAAGTCTATCGCGGCGGCACGTATCTCTGCATGGAAGGCCCGGCGTTCTCGACCAAAGCCGAGTCGAACGTCTATCGCTCGTGGGGCATGGACGTGATCGGGATGACGAACTTGCAGGAGGCGAAACTCGCGCGCGAGGCGGAAATCTGCTACGCGACGCTCGCGCTCGTCACCGATTACGATTGCTGGCACGAGGGCCACGACGCCGTGACGGTCGAGGCGGTCGTCGAGTACCTCAACAAGAACGTTCGCAACGCGCAAATCATCATGCGCGAGGCCGTCAAGAGCCTCGGCCAGACCGAGCGCGCCTGCGAATGTGGCTCGGCGCTGAAAAACGCTATCTTCACCGCGCAAGAGTTGTGGCCCGACGCGACAACGAAGAAGCTCGAAGCAATCATCAAAAAATACCGTAAAGAGTAGATCGGAAATGGTGAATGGATAAGAACCGCCTTCCACCATTTACGATTCACCATTGACCATTGACCGCTTTAAAGAGGTGTGAAGATGAAGAAATACGTTCTCATGTTGTGCGGGCTGGCGCTGCTCGCGGCGCTGGCGGCGTCGCCGGCGCGGGCGCAGAGCGGGACGGTGGCGAAGGGGCCAGACCCTTCGGTCGTCAAGGACGAGGACTCGGAGAAGAGCGCGAAGCACGAACTGGAAGTCGCGCGCCATTACTTCAAGATGAAGAAGGCGTACTACGCGGCCTTCAAGCGCACCAACGAATTGATTGCGGGCTACCCGGAGTTCTCGCGCCTCGACGAAGTGCTCTACATCGCCGGGATGAGCGGCCTCTATCTCTCGGAGGGGAAGGGCAAACAGTCGCCGCCGAAGGGCACGCCGGAAGCCGCGCACGAGTTCTCGCCCGAATCCCTGCGCATCGAGGCGCGGACTTACCTCACGCGACTCGTCGAGGAGTTCCCCGAAAGCAAGTTCCGCAAGCAGGCCGAGGAAGGGCTCCGCTCGCTCGGCGGCGTGGCGAAGAAAGTGAGCAGTGAGCAGTAAGCGGTAAGCAGTTAAAGAAGAAGTGACGAGCGGTTTTTTGTCTTTACTGCTTACTGCTCACCGCTCACTGCTCACCGAATCTAAATTCACAGGAGAACATAGAGGACGTGTCATTACTGGTTGTCGGGTCGGTGGCGTTCGACGCAGTCGAGACGCCTTTCGGGAAGCGGGAGCGGATGCTCGGCGGGTCGGCCACGCACTTTTCGCTGGCGGCGAGCTTCTTCACGGACGTGCGCGTGGTCGGCGTGGTCGGCGGCGACTTCGGCGCGGAGGAGATGGGCGTCTTCGAGCGACATGGCGTGGACACGTCCGACCTCGAACGCGTCGCGGACGGCGAGACCTTCTTTTGGCGCGGGCGCTACGACTTCGACTTAAACACCGCGCACACTCTGGACACGCGGCTCAACGTCTTCGCCGACTTCAAGCCGAAGCTCTCCGAGGAGTCGCGCCGCGCGCGGATGGTCTTCCTCGGCAACATCCAGCCCGACTTGCAGAGGGAAGTGCGTGAGCAGGTGTCGAGCGCGGAGCTGGTCGCGCTCGACACGATGAACTACTGGATTTCGACCGTGCCCGATCAGGTCGTCGAGGCCATCAAAGTCGTTGACGTGGTCATCATCAACGACGCCGAGGCGCGGCAGCTCGCGGGCGAGGCGAACTTGGTGAAGGCGGCGCGCAAGATTCTCTCTTGGGGGCCGCGCGCGCTCGTCGTCAAGCGCGGCGAGTACGGCGCGGCGATGTTCACGCGCGATTCTTACTTCGCCATCCCGGCCTACCCGCTCGAATCGGTCTTCGACCCGACGGGCGCGGGCGATACGTTCGCGGGCGGCCTGATGGGCTACCTCTCAAGCCACGACCTCGCCGACGAAGAGACGATGCGCCGCGCCATCATCTTTGGCTCCGTGATGGCCTCCTTCAACGTCGAGGAGTTCGGCACCGAGCGCGTCCAGCGCCTCACCAACGAAGAGATCAACCGCCGCTTCCGCGACTTCAAGCGCATGACCAGCTTCGAGGAAATCCCCTTCGAGCGCGCCACGCGCGCCACGCGATAAGGGAAGGGGAAAAGGTTAAAAGGGGAAGAGGGTCAAAGGGAACGGCTCACCGGCCCGTGTGCTTTTCCCTGTGCCCTTTTCCCCTTTTAACCTTTTCCCCCTATAATGATTCCCGTTCGTCCCAATCATTCAACACGCCGGGGGCTTTATGTTCTGTCCTGTTTGCGAGTCGGAGTACACCGAGGGCATCACCAACTGCCCGGACGACGGCGCGGAGCTGGTCGAGCGGCTGACGCCGGAGAACACTCTGCACGACCACAGCGAGGCGCGCTTCGTGCCGCTGCACAACATCGGCTCGCCCGCCGAGGCCGAGATGGTCAACGACATCCTCGTCCAGAACGGCATCCGCTCGGCGGTACAGTCGGGCGGCATGGACGCCTTCTCGCCGCTGCTCTCGACGACCTCGCCCGGCGCGCTCGTCCTCGTTGACGAGCGCGACCTCGACCGCGCGCAGGAGATTTACCAATCCTTCTTCGGCGGCGACACGACGCCCCTCACCGGCGAGACGCGCGAAGAGCAAGAGGAGCGCGAAGAGGAAGCGGCGGAGGACGCGCGTGAAGAAGAAGACGACGACTGATGAATGATGAAGGAGCCGCTGACTGAAATCTCAAATCTCGGATTTGAAATCTCAAATGCGTCGGCGTTCATCGTTCATCGTTCAGCGTTGCGGGTTCATAGTTTTCCTTCGTGGAGGGTGAGATCGTGGCGGGTGCGAATTCGGCGGCCATCGTGGTTCTGCTGACAGCGGGGAGCAGCGAGGAGGCTTCGCGGCTGGCGGAGATGCTGGTCGGCGCTCATCTGGCGGCGTGCGTGCAGATCATGCCGCAGATGGAGTCGGTCTATCGCTGGAAGGGCTCCGTCCACCGCGAGCCGGAGTTTCTCCTGCTGGCGAAGACGACCTCGGCCTGCTTCGACGAACTCGAACGCGAAGTCCGCGCGCTCCACACCTACGACAACCCCGAAATCATCGCCGTGCCCGTGAGCCACGTCTCCGCGCCGTATCTCGACTGGATTATCTCGAACGCCTTCCCGCCGCTCGTCTCGCGCACGGGCGCGGACGAGAACCCCGCGCCGCCGAGCCCCGCGCCGGAGAATCAGTAGTCGTATCCCGAACCGTCGAGCCCGCGCAGAGAGTCCTGACTCCTGACGACGATCTCGACCGCCTCCGAAGGCGAGTCGGTGCAGCGCAAGAGCCTCAAGTCCTGCTCCGAGATGTACCTCGACCCCAGCATCGTCTCCTTAATCCAATCAATCATCCCGCTCCAGTAGTCCGTGCCGTAGAGGACGACGGGGAAGTGCTTAATCTTGCGCGTCTGGATGAGCGTCAGCGCCTCGAACAACTCGTCGAGCGTGCCGAAGCCGCCGGGGAAGATGATGAAGGCCGTGCTGTATTTGACGAACATCGTCTTGCGGACGAAGAAGTACTTAAAGATGAGCGTGCGCGTCTGGTAGTCGTTCGGCTTCTGCTCGAACGGCAACTCGATGTTGCAGCCGACCGAGACGCCGCCCGCCTCCAAAGCGCCCCGGTTGGCGGCCTCCATGATGCCGGGGCCGCCGCCCGTGATGACCGAGAAGCCCGCGCGCACCAGAAGCGCCGCCGTCTCTTGCGCCGCCGCGTAGTAAGGGTCGCCCGAAGGCGTGCGCGCCGAGCCGAAGATCGAGACGCCGCGTTGGACGGTCGCCAGTTCGTCGAAGCCCTCGACGAACTCACCCATGATGCGGAAGACGCGCCAAGTGTCCGTGTGTGTGAACTCGTCCGCGCGCGGCGTCTCAAGCAACTGCTCGTCCTGCGTCGTGCCCCTCGCCTGCGGCGCGTTCAACTCCTGCTCCGCCAACTGCTCTTCCCGCTCTTTGTTGGTCTCAGTCATAAGAAGAGTGAGCCGTGAGCAGTAAGCGGTGAGCAGGAAGAAGCAAAAAAACTGCTCACCGCTCACCGCTTACTGCTCACTTTTAGAAAGCCATGATGTTATAGCCGCAATCCACGTGGAGGATTTCGCCGGTGATGCCGGAGGCGAGAGGGCTACAGAGGAAGACGGCGGCGTTGCCGACCTCGCGCGCCTCGACGTTGCGGCGCAAAGGGGCGTGCTCGGCGTGGTGCTTGAGCATCGTCGAGAGGTTGCCGACGCCGCGCGCGGCGAGGGTCTGAATCGGCCCGGCGCTGATGGCGTTGACGCGGATGTTGCGCGGGCCGAGGTCGGAGGCGAGGTAACGCGTGCTCGCTTCGAGCGCGGCCTTCGCCACGCCCATCACGTTGTAGTTCGGCACGACCTTCTCCGCGCCGTAGTAGGTCATCGAGATGATGCTTCCGCCCTCGGTCATCAACGGCGCGGCGGCGCGCGCGAGTTCGGCGAGCGAGTAGGCGCTGATGTCGAGCGCCGTCGTGAAAGCCTCGCGCGTGGTCGCAAGGAACTCGCCTTCGAGCGCCTCGCGCGGCGCGAAGGCGAGCGAGTGGATGAGGAAGTCGAGCCGCCCGAACTTCTCCTTGAGCACCGAGAAGGTCTCGGCGACCTCCTCCGGCTTCGTCACGTCGCACTGGATGAGCGGCGAGCCCGTCCCCGCGATGAGCCCTTCGACGTTCTCCCGCAGGCGCTCGTTCTGGTAGTTGAAGGCGAGCCGCGCGCCCGCCTCCATGCAAGCCTGCGCCGTCGCCCACGCAATCGAGCGCTTGTTGGCGACGCCGAAGATGACCCCGTTTTTGTTTTCCAGCAGCATCGAAAATTATCCTCTGAGCACGGAGTTTTTTAACGGAACGAAGCGGAGGCGGCCTTAAGCGGCGGCGCTCTCCGCCGTGCCGTTCAAGACGCGCGCGTACTCGCCGCTCTCCACCCACTTGAGGATTTCGGAGACGCGCCAGACGGGGAAGGGGTGCGAGAGGCCGGAGGTGATGATGTCGGCCCAGAAGCGGTCGAGCGCCTTCTCGTCGTAGGTCTTCTGGAAGTCGCGCGCCTGTTGGAGGAACTGTTCGTAGTCCACCTTCGAGGCGAACGTGCCGCCGCACAGCTTCATCATCATCCGCCCGATGACATCCACGTCCTGTGTGACGAGGAGCGCCGCGCGGTCGCACGAAAGCTCGGCGCGGCGGGCCCACGCCAGAAGCGCCGCGCGCATCGTCCCCGAAAGAATCTGCGCGACGAGTCCCGCGACGGGCGCGGAGGCGATGGCGACGTTAGCTAAGGCTTCCAGCAGCCGCGCCGCCGTCAAGTAGAGGACGTGCTCGGCGTGGATGTGGCCGACTTCGTGCGCGACGACGCCGAGCACCTCTTCATCCGTCAGGCGCTCGATGAGCGCCGAGTGGAGGACGATGATGGGATTCTTGACGCCGCCCGTGAAGGCGTTGACGACCGGGTTCTGCTGCACGAACAACTCCGGCATATCCACGCCGAGAGTGGTGCAGGCGACCTGAAGTTTGGCGTGGAGGTCTGGGCACTGGCGCGGCGTGACCTTGACGGCGCTCGCCGTGAAGATGACGCGGATGGCCGACTCGCCCGTGACTTCGAGGAGCTTCTTGAGCGCCGAATCAATCCCCGGTATCGCCTTCAAGGCGGCCAGCGCGCGGCTGTCGGAGGGGTGCACGTAGTCGTGCTTGTTCAGCTCCGCGAACTTCCTGTGCGGCTCGCCGGAGAGCAGCAGACGGCAGCGACCGCAGCGCGCGCTGCCGCCGTCGGCGCGGGTCTGGTTGAGCTGTCCGCAGTAACGGCAGCGCACAGTTCCGCTACCGCTCGCGCCCGAAGACGCCGTCTCGATGTCCGCCATTCGTTATTCCCCTCCGGTCGAAACAAAAAAAGTGACCGGCCCGCCGGGAAGACTCAGTTGTGGAGGGCCGTTTCGTTGCCGCAAGTATTAACGATTGTGTGGCGCGAGGGCAAGCGCGGAAGAGTAAGCAGTGAGCGGTGAGCGGTAAGCAGTGACGGCAATAAATTATCGCTTGATGGATTTCAAATCACACGGCGAGCGCCGAAGTTTTAAAACTGCCTACTGCTGACCGCTCACTGCTTACTTTCTTAGTGTCTGAAGTGCCGGATGCCGGTGAAGACCATTGCGAGGCCGTGTTCGTCGGCGGCGGCGATTGTCTCTTCGTCGCGGACGGAGCCGCCGGGTTGGATGAGGGCGGTGATGCCGTGCTTGGCCGCTTCGTCTATGCCGTCGCGGAAGGGGAAGAAGGCGTCGGAGGCGAGGACGGAGCCTTCGACGGGGAGTTGGGCGCGCGCCGCGCCGATGCGGACGGAGTCCACGCGCGACATCTGGCCCGCGCCGACGCCCACGGTCTGACCGGCGCGCGCGTAGATGATGGCGTTCGACTTCGTGTGCTTGCAGACCGTCCAAGCGAAGAGCAGGGCTTCGATCTCTTCTTCGGTCGGCTGCCTCTTCGAGACGACTTTGAGGTCGGCGCGCGTCAGGCGGTGCGCGTCGCGCGTCTGCGCGAGGAGGCCGCCCGTGATTCTTTTGAAGTCCGGCCCCGTGGCCTCGCGCGCCTCGCCCGCGCGGAGGATGCGGAGATTCTTCTTTGCCTTCAAGACTTCTAAGGCGCTCTCTTCAAAGTCGGGCGCGACGACGACCTCGGTGAAAATCTCGGTGAGGGCGCGGGCCGCCGCTTCGTCCACCGTGCGGTTGAAGGCGACCACGCCGCCGAAGGCCGAGACGGGGTCGGTCGAGTGCGCGCGGCGGTACGCCTCTGCGGGCGACGCGCCCGTGCCGACGCCCGCCGGGTTCATGTGCTTGATGACGGCGCAGGCCATCTCCTCGAAGTCGCAGACGAGTTGCCACGCGGCGTCGGCGTCCACGTAGTTGTTGAAGGACATCTCCTTGCCGCCGAGCACTTCGGCGTGCGCGACGCCGCCCCGCTCGCCCGTGTCGTAGAGCGCCGCGCGCTGGTGCGGGTTCTCGCCGTAGCGGAGGTCGAGGGCTTTATGCATCGTCCACCTCGCC
The DNA here is from genome assembly GCA_035761505.1 of Pyrinomonadaceae bacterium. Classification (GTDB taxonomy): domain Bacteria; phylum Acidobacteriota; class Blastocatellia; order Pyrinomonadales; family Pyrinomonadaceae; genus JAIVJM01. The sequence goes on along the minus strand of DASTQX010000209.1, from coordinate 8,603 downwards.
TCGTCCGGCATCTGTCCGAGCCGGTCGAAGAAATCTTGACGCGGGTCGGAAGCGGAGCCGCCGACCACCGCCCCGAAGCCTCCGGTTCCGGCTGCACCGCTTTCTTGAACGAAGTGAGCGCCGGTTTGATTATCACCGCTTTGCGACGACTGAGCCGAGAGGTAGGCCGTGATAACGGCGTCGTACATGGCCGTCCGTTGGAAGGCTTGCCGCGCGAGGCTCGCGCGTGTGGCGAGCGAGAGAGCGCCGCCCGTGCGCTCCAACTCGTCCGACAATTCCGCGTAGAGCTGCGGATTGACGACGACCGCCACGTCTCTGAAATTCTTCGCCGACGAGCGAATCATCGCCGGGCCGCCGATGTCTATCTGCTCGACCGCCTCCGCGAGCGTGACGCCCGCGCCGCGCGCGATGGTCTGCTCGAAGGGATAGAGGTTGATGACGACCAGATCAATCAGCTCGATGCCTTGAGCTTCGGCGGCGCTCATGTGCTCGGCGTTGTCGCGGACGGCGAGCAGCGCGCCGTGGATGCGCGGGTGAAGCGTCTTGATGCGACCGTCCATCATTTCCGGAAAGCCGGTCACTTCGGCCACGTCGCGCACTTCGATTTCAGCCTCGCGCAGCGCCTTCGCCGTCCCGCCCGTGCTCAGAATCTCGACGTTGAAGCGGCGCAAAAGGCGCGCGAACTCGACGAGCCCCGCCTTGTCCGAGACGCTCAGGAGCGCGCGGCTAATCGGTCGGAGACCTTCGGTATTTTGTTCAGCCATGAATGATTCCGTGTTGATGATTGGTGTCGGAAGAACGGAGGGGATTGTAACTCTTCATACGCCGAGCGTCACTCGCGCCGAACTGCTCGCGCCCGTCACTTATCGCTGCCCTTGCTTTCGTACCCGGCGCGCAACTGTCGCACGCGGAGCTTGCGGCGCGCGCCGGGTGCGAGGCGCACTTCGACGGCGTGGAAGCCTTCGCGCCGTTCGGCCTCGCCCGCGTAGTAGCCGAGGACGTACTGGCCGAGGAGGTCGTCGGCGATGGCCTTGAAGACGGGGCCGAGATCGTACTCGGCGCGCGGGTCGAGCGCGGAGCGCGCGTCGCCGACCGTGAAGAAGCGCCCGCCCGTCTGCTCGGCCAACTCGCGGAAGCCCTTCGACGGGCGGCGCGCGACGAGTCGGCCCTCGCGCGGCGTGAAGAGCGGCAGGTGGATGACGTAGAAGGAGACGCCGCCCGCGTGCGCCTCGTTGATGACGGTCGCGGCGCGCGCGGCGCTCGCCGTGTCGAGGCCATCGCTGATGAGGATGACGATGCGGCGCTCGGCGGACTGTCGCTCGCCCTGCGCGAAGACGCGGACGGCGGCGAGCGCCGCGTCGAAGATGGAAGTCCTCCGGTCGGGCTGTGCCGAGATGCGGAACGCCTCGCGCGCCTTGCGGATGTCGGTCGTGAACGGGAGCGCGAGTTCGGGCCGCTCGCGGAAGTGCATGACGGCGACGCGCGAGCGTGCGCCGAAGCGGGTAAAGATGGCGAGCGCCGTCTCGCGCTGCTGCGTGATGAGGTCGCGCGTGCTGCCCGAAGCGTCGAGCAAGAAGAGGAGCGCGACGCGCTCGGTGCCCGCCGCGAAGTAAGAGGTTTCGACCGCGCGCCCGCCGTCGCGCACCTCGAAGTCGCTCTGCCGGAGGCCGGGCACGCGCCGCCCGTCCGAGTCGGTGACAAAGACAGGCACGGTCACGAGGTCTGTGCGGACGCGGACGACCTCCTCTTCGGACGCGTCAAGAGTCTCGTCCTGCGCGCGCGCGTCGAGGTTGCAGAGTTGGAGAAAGAGTAAGAGGACGGCGAGAACCGAGAGCGAGACGGGGCGTGCGGCGGGCGGCGAAAGAGTGGTTCGGAGGCTGGCCGCTGCGGCGCGGTGAAAGCTCATGCCGCCACGGGCTAAAACAGGAACCGCCCGAAGAAGAGGATGCTCAGGATGACGACGAGCGTGATGATGATAATCTTGATGAGAGTCACGGCCAATTCCTCCGGGTCGAAAACGCGCCCCGTGAAGGTCAGCATTTTATCGGCGCTCGGAGCGGCGTGTCAACGTCAAGCAGGAGTAAATCAGCGCCTTTCGCGACCGATTTTCGTTTCAAATGATTACGCCCGCCGGGCGCGCGCGGTTCCCACATTCACGGGCCTGAAGCGACGCGGCGGGCGGGCTTCAACAGCGGGCAGATTAATGCTATATTTCCAGCGATTTTCTCTCTCAAACGGTTAAGACGGGTGAGTTTTTCGGGTTCGGAGACCTTTGGGCTTTAGATTTCACAGCAGGGATAAAAGCCGCGCGGCGTCGCCTTTCGCGACCTCGCTGCTGCTGCTCGCGCTCTTCGGGCACGCCTTCGTCGTCAGCGCGACGCACTTTCATCGCGTCCGCGTGGCCGGCGGCGCGTCGGCGAGCGTGTGCGTCGGCGAGCGCGGCGAGGCGGGACAGTCGCCCGCTTCGGGCAGCCACGCCGAATGTCTGCTGTGCCGCCTCCAGCGAAACTACGTCTCCGACCTTCAGCACACGACACCTTCAATCTCCGCGCCCGAATCTCGGCCCGCAGGCCGTCTCAGCGCGCGCGCCGCGTCCGTCTCAACCGCGCACTTCCTCGCGCCTTCCGGGCGCGCACCGCCCTCCGCATAAAAACCGAGACCTGAACGAGTCCGAGCGCCCGCGAGGGGCGCGGGCTTCTTCGTGATTCGCCGTCCGTGCTCGACCGAAGAGCCTGACGCGGCGGCTCACGTCGAGGCCGAACCGGCTCGTTCCCTTGCGTCCTTGAACGAAGAAGGACGCGGGCGAGTCCTCTTGAATGAAGACTCGTCGAACCGGGGTTTCAAAGTCGAGGAGAAATTTTTATGCGGCGGAAGAACTATTCATCATTCGTCATTCTGGCACTCCTTCTTGCACTCATGCCCGCGCGCGGCTTCGCGCAGGCGGCGGGCGGGACGGTGCGCGGCACAATCTCTCTGGCCGAAGGCGGGACGGCGCTGCACAACGTCATCGTCACGCTCGTCCAGCTCAGGCGCTCGGTCGAAACCGACGAGCAGGGCGCTTACGAATTTCAGAACGTCCCGCCGGGGACTTACACGATTCTCGCCCACATGGAGGGCTTCCCCGACGCGACGCGGCAGACGACCGTCGCGGCGGGCGGCGTCGTCACGCTCGACTTCCAAATGCGCCTCACGGGCTTGCGCGAGGAAGTGACCGTCACGGCGACCGGGACTGAACAGTCCACGTTCGAGTCTTTTCAATCCGTGACGACGCTCGACCCTTTGAAGATCGCCGAAGAGAGTCACACGGCGCTCGGCGAGGTCTTGGACAAAGAGCCGGGCGTCTCGAAGCGGAGCTTCGGGCCGGGCACTTCGCGCCCCGTCATCCGAGGCTTCGACGGCGACCGCGTGCTCATCTTGCAGGACGGCATACGCACCGGCTCGCTCGGCTCTCAGTCGGGCGACCACGGCGAGCCGGTGGACGTGCTCTCGCTCGAACGGCTCGAAGTCGTCAAAGGCCCGGCGACTCTGCTCTACGGGAGCAACGCCGTCGGCGGCGTCGTCAACGCCGTGACCGGGCACGACTACGCGCACGAAGGCTGGCGCGGCTACCTCACGGGCATCGGCGGGACGACGAACGGACAGGGCGGCGCGGCGGGCGGCGTCGAGTACGGCACGGGCCGCTGGATGGTCTGGGGCAACGCGAGCGCGCAGCGCACGGGCGACTACCACACGCCGCTCGGCAGCGTCCCGAACTCGAAGACGCGCAGCCTCTACGGCCTCGCGGGCTTCGGCTGGTACGGCGACAAGGGTTTCTTCAGCGCGAGCTACAGCCACGACGCGCGCCGCTACGGCGTGCCCTTCGCCGCGCAGTTCGAGGGCGGGGAAGAGGAAGAAACGTCGTCCGCCGCGCGCGCCGCCTTCGGCGGGAATCTTTTCGACGGTCAGGAGGAAGAAGAGCAGATTGATTTGAAGATGCGTCGCCACGATGTCCAGTTCAACGGCGGTTTCCGCAACTTGAACTCGTTTGTGGACTCGTTCCGCCTGACGCTCGATTACAGCGACTACCGGCATCAGGAACTCGAAGGCGAAGAGGTCGGCACGACCTTCAACAACCAGCAGTTCGTCTATCGCGGAGTCTTCGGCCAGCGCAAGACCGGAAGGCTCAACGGCAGCTTCGGCTTCTCCGGCTTCCGCCGCGACTACGAGACCGTCGGCGCGGAGACGCTCTCGCCGCCCGTCAAGCAGAACTCCTTCGCCCTCTTTGCCCTCGAATCCGTAGATTTCGAGCGCGTCTCGTTCCAACTCGGCGCGCGCGTCGAGCACAACGGCTACGACCCCGTCGGCTTGCGGGCTCGCTCCTTCACCGGCTTCTCCGGCGCGGCGGGCGTCCGCTTCGAGCTGTGGAAGGGCGGAGCCTTCGTCGCCAACTACACGCACTCTTTCCGCGCGCCCGCGCTCGAAGAGCTTTACAACTTCGGCCCGCACGTCGGCAATCTCACCTTCGAGGTCGGCAACCCTGACCTCACGCCCGAACGCAACGACGGCATAGACTTCTCGCTCCGCCAACAGTCGGGCCGCGTCCGCGCCACGGCGAATTTCTTCTACTACGCCATCAAAGATTTCGTCTTCCTCGCGCCCGTGGACGAGGACGGCGACGGCTCCGTTGACATCGAAGACGGCCTCACCGTCGCCCGTTACCTGCAAGGCGACAGCCGCTACTTCGGCACCGAGTTAGACCTCGACTTCGGCGTGCGCGAAAACCTCTGGCTCAATCTCGACATGGACTACGTCAACGCCGAACTGAAGGAGACTTCGACGCCGCTCCCGCGCATCCCGCCGCTACGCGCGCGCGTCGGCTTCGACGCGCACTTCGGCGGCCTGAGCCTGCGACCGGAAGCCGTCTTCGTCAGAGATCAGGAAAGACTCTTCCCGACCGAGACGCGCACCGCCGGATACTCCGTCTTCAACGTCGTCGCCTCCTACACGATCCCACGGCGACACTACGCGCACATCTTCTCCGTCAACGCCTTCAACCTCGGCGACCGCCTCTATCGCAACCACCTCTCCTTCATCAAGGAACTCGCCCCCGAAATCGGTCGCGGCGTCCGCTTCACTTACACCGTCCGGTTCTTCTGAGAAGGATTGACGCAAACCCTTTCCGCGCGCAGGGCTCTTTCAGAAATGAGAGAGTCCTGTGCTTTAATTTCGTGACCCGAAGCGCAGCCCGCGTCCGCGAACCGAGGCGGCGGGCGGCAACAGCAGAGGTGTGAACGGAGTGTCGAAAAACATCAGCCGTGTCTGCGGAGTCCTGTTCTTCCTGCACATGGCTTTGACCTCGAACGCGCAGGAGCTTGATGTCACCATCAAGATTGTCTCGACCGCTCCGGCGCGCGTCCAAGTCGAAGGGAAGAGGACGACGGCAGCCGCCGCGTGGTCGTTCCGCAACATCTACGGCAGCGTCAGCGGCCTCGGCGCGAGAATCGAAAACCTTCGACTCTCCGACGAGACGGGCTCGGAAGTGTCTGTCCGCCAACTCGCGCCCGGTGAGTTCGAGGCCGCGCGCCCGGCGACGCGTTTCAGCTACGGCCTCAAACTCGACCCGCCCGCCTTCGTCACCGACGCCGCGCACGTCTCGTGGCTCACCGGCGACCACGGCCTTCTCATGCTCGGCGACGTGCTGCCGCTTCCCGTCTCGAAGGCGAGCGTGCGGCTCACTCTGCCGCCCGGTTGGGGCGCGCTCTCGACGGACGAGAAGAACTCCGCCGGAGTATTCGAGTTGAGCGAAGCGGCGGACGCTGTCTTTATCATCGGACGGAACCTGCGCGAGCGGCGCGGGCGCGTCGGCGGGATGTCGTTTACACTGGCGATGGCGGGCGATTGGGCCTTCACGGACGGTGAGGCCGCCGACTCGATCAACGAACTGCTCAAAGACTACGAGAAAATCTTCGGCGGCCCGCCTCGTCAGCGCGTCCTTATCGCGCTCGCCCCGCCGCCGCGCTCCGCGCCCGCGAGTTTCTGGAGCGCCGAGACGCGCGGCGGCACGGTCACGCTCCTGTCGGGGCGGATGCCGACGAAGCTCACGGCGACGGCACAACTCGGCGGCGCTCTGGGCCACGAACTGCTCCACCTCTGGGTTCCCAACGCGCTCGCGCTCGAAGGCAACTACGACTGGTTCTACGAAGGCTTCACCAACTACCTCGCTCTGCGCGCGGGCGTGCGTCGAGGCCAGCTCACCTTTCAGGATTATCTGAACGCTTTGGGACGCGCCTTCGATAGTTATAAGTCCGCGCGCGGGACGCGGGAGCTATCCCTCGCCGACGCCTCGCAGCGGCGCTGGTCGGACGGGACTTCGCTGGTCTATAGCAAAGGGATGCTCGTCGCGTTCCTCTACGACTTGACTCTTCTCACACGCTCGCGCGGCAAGAGTTCGCTTGAGGATGCTTACGCCGAGTTGTTCCGACGGCATCGAAGCGGGATGAAGAGGGAAGACGGGAACCGCGCCGTCGTCAACGTCCTCAGCGGCCCGCAAGGGATGAGCGACTTCACCTCTCTCTACGTTCAGGGCGCTGCGGAGATTAACTTGGCCGCGAGCGTCGAGCCTTTCGGTTTGCAGATCGTCTCCGGCGGCGTGCGCACGCACCTCGCCATCGTCGCCTCTCCCTCCGACGCGCAACGCGATTTGCTGCGCAAACTGGGTTACAATGACAAGCTCGACGCCGAAGCGCGGCGGCTCCGCGAGCAGATGAAAAAGCGCCTCCCCTGAAGAGCAATCTTTGACGGATGAACTCCCAACCATTAAGAGCGATACAATAATCATTCGGGCGGCGGCACGACCGTGGACGGTAATCGGCAAGAGGATTCCTTTCAGCATGAAGTCATTAAAATCATTCTTCATCATTCTTTTCTTACTCGTCTCCGCCGGGTGCAGCACCCTCGCCGGTAAAGAGGAGACGGGCGTGGTCATCGCGCGCCGCGCGCAGGTGAGAAGCTCGACGGCGGTCGTCGCCGCCGACATCAAAGAAGTCGTCCGTGGCGACGTGCTCGACGTGCTCGACTCGACCAACGTGCAGGAGACCGGCGAGCGCTGGCTCCGCGTCCGCACGCGCGACGCCGAGCCGACCGAGGGCTGGATCGAGGCGCGCAACGTCATCTCGCAGGAGATGGTCGAGCGCTCGCGGCAACTCTCGAAAGAAGACGAAGGCGTGCCCGCGCAGGCGTCCGGCCAACTCCGCGCCAGCACCAACATCCGCTTCTCGCCCGACCGCAGCGGCAACGACAACATCCTGATGAAGCTCGAAAGCGGCGCGCGCTTCGACATCGTCGGCTGGAAACGCATCCCCAGACCGAAGTCGCTTGAGACGACCGAGAGCGACGACGCCCCGAAGGCCGGGGCGGCTGACCCCGGCACGTCTCAGCGCAGAAGAGACCGGAACGAGCCCAAAGAGCCCGAAGAGGTCAACGAGCTTTGGTTCAAGGTTCGTCTCCCCGCCTCGATCTCCCCGGCCCCCGCCGGATGGGTCTTCGGCAAGCAAGTCGAATTAACAGTCCCCAGCGATATCATCTTCTATCGCACCGGGCGCGAGTTCGTCGCCTGGCAGAGACTCGACGGGGAGGATGCCGAGAGTCACCGCGCGACGCCCAAAGACAAGGACGCGGCGAAGGACGTGCGACCGGGCAGTTGGGTGATTCTGGAGAAGAGCAGCACGGGCAACACGAACAGCCTCGACAGCCCAGACTTCGACCGTATCTACGTGCTCGGCTACGACAAAGACCGGCAAGAGCATTACACCGCCTACCGCAGCCACGACCTTGAGGGCTTCCTGCCCCTCCGCATTGACCGCAAAGGCGACACCAAAATCTTCACCGTCCGCGCGCAGAGCGACGGGCAGCTCAAGGACATCAGATTTAAGACTTACACGAACGAGAGGGGCTTACTGAAAGTGGAGGCGCTCGACGAGCTTCCACGAAGCAATAAGAAGTAGAAATTCGTGCTTCAAATACGTTGCGCTCAGCCCCTCCGTGCGGAACGCAACTTTTTAAGTCGAGGCGGTTGACAAACGATTGAGAATCCCTATAATGCCTCTTTGCCTGAAACACGGCGATTGACAGTCCGGCGACAACGAGCGTGTTTACCGAGCCGCTTCTCTTTCTGGAAATGTTTTGAGAGGGAGCGGCTGTTTCGTCGCCTCGCGACGGAAGAAGCGCTCGAAAGCCCGTCCGCTCCCGCGAGCAGATAATCTTTCAAAGGCTGAGCAACTACACCCTGACCGGTGCATCTAATGCCCACGCGTTTGAAAGCTTACTCCTCGATGCAGTTCGAGAGCGACGTTGCCCTTCACGTTTCGCGTGAAAGGGCAACCGGGAAAGTGCGACAGCGTCGCCGCTTGACAACGATAGTGACTTGAGTTAAAGTCATAGTTTCCTTGAGGAGAGCAAAATCTGCCTTGAGGTGACAGAGAAACCGATCTTTGAAAACTAGGTAGAGCGAGTCCAAGTTAAGACTTTTGGGGGTTATTGGTCGCGACATCAGGCCGGGGGCTTTATCACCCCTGTGGCCGACCAAAACTCTGTCGAAGAGTCATAACCTGAATTTGGATAGAACC
>DASTQX010000208.1:0-10082 GCA_035761505.1 Pyrinomonadaceae bacterium | reverse complement strand
TCTGCCACCACGGGGCGAGGCGCGGCTCGTTGCGCGCGTCCGTCGAGACGCCGCGCATGTTCTCGGCCTCGTACCAGAGATATTCCGACCGCGACGAAGAGACGGCCTGCGCGCGCGCGCCCGCCGTGAAAGCGACGACTTGGAAGAGAAGCCCGAAGAGGATGAAGAGAGCGGGAGTTGTCCTTGTGTGTTTCCGCATGGAGGTCGGGGAAAAGCGCCGGGCACGAAAAGGCGCGGCGCAAAGAGGAGAGCGTGTTCTCCTTTGACGCCGCGCCGCCGAGTTTAAGGATTCGTCAGCCGAGGGCGTCGAGGCAAGCATCTACCGGCTGCTGGTGACAGGTGTACATCGGCGTGTCGCGCAGCGTGTAGCTGCTCGCCTTCGTCTCGCGCAGCTCTTGCACGAGGTCGAGGAAGTCCGACGGGTAGTCGGTCTCGAAGGCGACGACGAACTCCTGATCGTCGAGCCCGAACGAATAGGTCGTGTGAAGCTTAACGGAGCGGTACTTCGAGCCGACGCGGATGTGCTCGTCCATCATCTCCTGCCTCTGCTCGACGGGCAGCGCGTACCAGTTGCGCGTCTTGACGAAGGGATAGACGAAGAGATACTTCGACCGACCGGGGACGATGTGGAGCCGGTCTTCGACGTGCTCCGGGTTGTCCTTGTCAATATACATCGAGCGCTTCGTCATCGAGAGGAAAGACTGTGTCACTTCCAAGTAGCGGCCCAGCTCGGTCGAGTTGAGACGGCCCGACATCTCCTGCAAGGGGTCGAGCGCGTAGCCGATGCGCCAGAGCATGAAGTCCGCGTTGGCGCGCAGGCCGACGATGGAGTAGGAGTGGATCAGAAGCTCGCGCTTGAAAGACTCGACCACCTCCGTGAACTCCCGCCGGGCTCTCGTCTTCGACTCGGCGTCGAGCATCCGCCATTCGGGGCGCGCGCGGAAGAAGCTGAACGTGACGAACTGGCGCGGGAGCTTGGCCTTCTCTTCCGTCGGCTGCTCGGCCTCCCGCATGCCCTTGTCGGCCAAACGCAGAGTGTGTCGCCCTCCCCCGGTCTGCTCATTTTCCATGCTCATTTATTTCGTTCTCCGAAGATAAGAAAAGGGATTTATGGCCTCACTCGGCAAGCGCCGCAGTGGTGTCAACGTGCGCCGTCCGGACGAAACTCATTGTGCGGCGTGCGGCGCGAGATTGCAAACCGCCGCGCGTCCGCCCGCGCGCGCCTCGCGCGAGACTTAAAAAAGACCGGCCCTCTTCATCCTCCGACGCGGCGCGCGGACTTTAAACGCGCACGCCGCCCGCGCTATACTCGCGCCGCTTTCTCGTTCAGCGCAATCCCAAACTCAGACTTCAAATCAGAGACACTTCGGGAGACTCATCGCCGATGAAAACCTTCAAGCTCCTCATCACCGCCGGCGCGCTCGCGCTCTTTGCCGCCGCCTGCGGCAACGACGCCGCCGACAACCGCGCGACCGTCAACAACAACAGCAACGCGCGCCCCGCGTCCAACGCCACGCCCGCGCCCGCCGCCACCAACACGCCCGACGAACTCGCCGCCGCCGCCGGAGACTTCGCGCGCTTCTGCATCAACTGCCACAAGGCCGACGGCACGGGCGGCCCCTTCGAGTTGGAGGACGGCTCGAAGCTCAAGGTTCCGAGCCTCCGCGAGCACGGGCGCAAGGAGCCGGACAAGCATCTCGCCGATCAAATCGTCGCGGGCGGCGACGGCATGCCCGCCTTCAGGAACCGCCTCGACGAGCAGCGCATCAACGCCCTCGTCCGCTACATCCGCCGCGAGTTCCACGGCCAGACCGCGACCGACGCCACGACGCCCTCCGCCCCCTCGCATTGAACAACGCCCGCGCGTCTTGCTATGCTTGTCCCCGCACAGACAGACGGCCACGCACCCGTAGCTCAGTTGGATAGAGCGTTTGACTTCGAATCAAAAGGTCGTAGGTTCGAGCCCTACCGGGTGTATAAAAGAAGAAGGGCGGCAATCATCGCCGCCCTTCTTCTTTTTGCGCTGTCAATGCGGCTGGCGGATACTTTCAGGCCGTGTCGCCGTCGAGGAGGCGGACGGTTTGGCCGACGGCGAGGCGTCCGGTTTGGAGGACGCGGGCGTAGAGGCGCGAGTCGCCGGGGTTCGTTTTTTGATAGATGCGCTCGAAGTCGCGGCTGAGGAACGATTCCCCGATGATGCGGCAGGGCTTCGTGTAGCTGCTGATCTCGACTATCACCTCTTCGCCGAGCGCGAGTCGCGCGCCGGGCTTCAGCGTCGCCCAGTCGAGTCCGGCCACGGTCACGTTCTCGCCGACCGAGCCGGGAAAGATCGGGTGGCCCTCGCTCTGCAACTGGAAGATGCGTTCGAGCGCGTAGAGGCACAACGCGCGCTCCGGGCCGCCGTGGTAACGCCTGTCACGCTGCCGGTCGCCTTCGAGCCCGGTCGGCGTGAGGAAGGCTTCGCGCACCGCCAACTTGGGCACGCCGCCGTCGGAAGTGTTGAGTTGAAAGATTCGCCCGTTCATCTCTTCAAACATCTCTACATCGCTACAAGACATTTCAAGCGGCCACGCGCGCCCCGGTTGATTTAATCCTCTCGATGAGCGCTCCGAGGCTGGCGGGCGTGAAGACCGGGAGCCCTTCGAGCGCTTCGCCGAGGCCCGTCCGCTCGCGCCAACCTCCGAGGCCGTCAACCTCCGTGACCTCGCTCGAAAGATACAGCGCGGAAGTCTTCAAAAGCACGCGGCGTGCGGAAGGCTTAACCTTCGGCTCGTCGGGCCGCGCGACCATGACTGTAAAATCCGCATCCACGAACTTGAGAAAGCTGTTCCCTTCAACCAAAACGCCCGGCGACTTGACGAGTTCGAGCGCGCGTCTGATGCCTTCGCCGACCTGCTTGTCCGTGACGACGGCCCAGTGGACGTTCGACGCCCCGGCCTCCCAGTAGCGCCCGGTGTCTTTGCCCGCCGCGAAAGTCTCGGCGCGGCCCGAACGGATGACCGGCTCTTCGCCGAGCAGGTGGCTGACGCAGCACGCGTGCGGGTCTCTGCCGCACGAGCGGTAGTGGCCGCGCGTCATCTTGATCGCCTCCCAGCCGGGCAGGGCGCGCAAAAGCTCGCACACGAGAGTGGTCTTGCCGGAGTTCGACGTGAAGCCGCCGACGGCGACGATGGTGCTTTTCATGGCCTTCGAGACTCCCTGCGCCGCCCGCCTCGTCTCTGGACGCGGCGGGGCGGGACACGAATGTTTTAACCCGTCCCGGACTTTAAGACAACTTCGCACGGCGACGCTCCGCGCTCAAGCGAACCCGACTTTGCGGCGGATTCTTTTCGCTGTAAATTACTTTCAACTCCGCCCGCCGCGAGGAGACTTTCGAGACGTGCACGAAGATAGGGACAAAGAGATTGTCAGAGACATCGCCGCCGCCCTCGAACGCTCCGGCGCGCGGGCGACCGGAGGGCGCGCGGCTGAAGAGGTCGCGCGCGAATGGCTCGACGCGGGGTTCGACGACGCCGAAGAGGTCGAAGACTGGCTGCGCGCGCTCTGCTTCGACGCCGCAGGCGCGCGGCGGCTCGAAGACGCGGGCATCACCCCCGAACAGGCCGTCATGCGGACGGACGCCGGGACGGGCGGCGCGGAAGATACCCTCGGCTCGAAGCTCATCAGAGGCGAGCTGAGCTTTGAGGAGGCGCGGCGCATCATCACCAACGAGTTCTGGAACTCGTGACGGAGGCGCACCGAATCATCGGCGGTCAAATAATTTTCCGCGCCTTGGAAAAATGTGCTTGACAAGACAAAGTGGTCTGCCGTATATATACATCGTCGCTCGCCAAGGCTTCGGCGGGCCGGACTGTGAGGAAGGTAAATTCAGATGACGACGAACTCGATAACAATGCAACCCACCGGCACGGACGCCACGACGGCGCTCGTCTGGCAGCCGTCCGCGCGGAAGCACGGCGCGGTCGTCGAGGGTGTGCTCTGTCTGAATTACTTACCCTCCGATAACCCCGCCGGGATTCTCGCCCGTGAAATTCGCGCGAGACTCGAAAGCGCGGTGTTCGGCGGTAGGAGCGACAACCAGAATTGATACCAGCGGGAGCGGCCTTCCCGCTCCCGAATCTCACGGAAAAATTCGTAGAGACGCAAGTGGAGCGGGTCGGCTTCTCGGTGGAGAAGCTACAAGGCCCGCTCTTTTTGTTGTTTGAAAACCGAATTACCTTGTGAGAGATGAAGGCGGAGGGTCTTCGTTGAGAGGGGCGCGTGAACCCGCGTGCTTTGCGAGAGTCAGGGGGTTCACGCGCCTTGCAGGAGAGGTGTGCCCCGAAGTGTGTCTTGCGGTGCAGCACTCTCTGCCTTCATCTATTTTTTAGCACGGCGGACGGGCCGAACGCACCCGCGCCGCGAAGATTTCATCCGCATCAGACGCCGAAACGGCACGGCAGCAGCCTGTAAAGCTGTGGCTCTGGTGAGCGTGGAGGTTCGACTCCTCCCTGATGCATCGGCGGACTTTTGGAAGGTTGGGCACGGGCATGCCAAACAGTCTTGAAAACTGTCGGAGCCTGAAACTCCTGCGAGTTCGACTCTCGCACCTTCCGCCACACAGAAACGTTGAAGGCGGAACGATGAACGATGAACTATCAGCAAACTGCTTATCGTCTTTCAGTTCAGCGTTCCGTGTTCCGACTTCCGCTTTGACTTCGGAGGCGTCGCATAAATGGTCAGTGCAGCGGTCTGCTAAACCGTTGGGAGAAATCCCTTGTGCGTTCGAGTCGCACCGCCTCCGTTCACGAACCCGTAGCTCAGCGGAATCAGAGCGCAGCCCTGCGGAGGCTGAGGTCGCACGTTCGAGTCGTGCCGGGTTCATCCGACTTTTCCGGGATCGTCCAACGGGCAGGACTCCTGACTTTGGATCAGGCGATGTGGGTTCAAATCCTTCTCCCGGAGTCGTCTTCGTTTTCAACTTCCCCGACGTAGCCTAATTTGGCAAAGGCGCTTGTCTTAGGAACAAGAGATTGAGAGTTCGAGTCTCTCCGTCGGGATTTCGGTCTTCCACGCTGGGGTGGCGGAACAGGCAGACGCGCGGCGCTGAGGTCGCCGTGAGCCGAAAACGGCTCTTTGAGGGTTCGATTCCCTCCTCCAGCATTCGTCTTCGGCGGGAGTGATGCAAACGGCAGACATGCCGCACTCAAAACGCGGCTCTTGTGAGTTCGACTCTCACCTCCCGCATTCGCTCCGAGCGCGTGTAGCCCAACGGCAGAGGCGGCAAGCTTAAACCTTGCTCAGTTGAAAGTTCGACTCTTTCCACGCGCACTTTCGTCCGCTACGGGGGCGTAGCATAAAGGCAATGCAGCGGCTTCCAAACCCGCCTCCCTTCAACGGGACTGATGCCTGTTCAAATCGGGCCGCCCCTGCCAATCAAGCCGTCAATCGTCAATCGTGAATGTTAAAGACGGCTTCTGACGATTGACGTTTGACGGCTCTTCGGGGATGTATGCAAAAGGACAAAGCGGCTTGACTTTCAATCAAGCGCCCGACGCGGCTTGCGGGTTCGAGCCCCGCCATCCCTGTCTTCATGTTGGTCGTGGCTCAAGGGCTGAGCGCTGCACTGTGAATGCAGTTCATGCGGGTTCGAGTCCCGCCGACCGACCTCTTTCATCTCGCACGGAACTGTGGCCGAGAGGTGAGGCACTTGCCTGTCGAGCAAGATGATGACGGTTCGAGTCCGTCCAGTTCCGCTTCTTCCCTCGCGCCGTAAGCTAAACGGGTGCAGCAGTGGTCTCTTAAACCACGGACACAGGGTTCGAGCCCCTGACGGCGCATCAAAGACATTTTCACGGAGCGTAGCCTAGTGGATTTCAGGCACTCGCCTTGGGAGCGAGACGACGTGAGTTCGACTCTCACCGCTCCGATTCTCTTTCTTTTCGTGGACGTAGCTCAGACGGTCGAGAGCGCTGGCCTGCCATGCCGGAGACGCGGGTTCGAGTCCCGCCGTTCACTCCAAACCTTCCGAACGGGCGGTTAGCTTAACGGAATAAAAAAGCGGGCCGCCTCGAACGGCTCAGATGCGGGTTCGATTCCTGCACCGCCCTCTTCCTTTGCGGGAGTGATGTAACGGGCAACATCCGAGTCTTCCAAACTCGTCTTGAGGGTTCGACTCCCTTCTCCCGTTCCAACCTCTTCTTGTGGCACGCGTAGCCAAGCGGTCTAAGGCGGCGGTCTGCAACACCGTTCATCGCCGGTTCAAATCCGGTCGCGTGCTCTTCGCGCCCGTGCGGGACTTTCGCGCCCGCGCGGGTTTGAGACATCGAGTTTGCGAGTGTGCCCCGCGCCCGCGGAGGCTGCCTCACCGAGCACTCGCACTACCTTTACTTAAAAGACCGGGCGGCCCCTCCGCCGCCCGACACGCGCACGAAAGGAGGTGCCGGGATGGCAGTTTTGAATGGCCGCGTGCTTTTGCTCAACTTCTCTTACGAGCCGCTCGGCACCGTCGGCGTGGCGCGCGCGATGTGCCTCGTGCTGCGGGGAGTGGTCTTCGTCGAAGAGTTCGACGGCGGGCGCGTGCTGCGTTCGGCCTCGGCTCAGTTCCCCGTGCCGAGCGTGATCCGTTTGCGCGTGTACGTCAACGTCCGTCGCAAGCGGCAGACGGCGGGGATGAAGCGCCTGCGCATCTACGTCCGCGACCGCTTCCAGTGCCAGTACTGCGGCAAGAAGAAGTCGGCGCACGAGCTGACGCTCGACCACATCACGCCGCGCGCGCGCGAGGGCCGCTCGACGCCTGAGAACCTCGCCACGGCCTGCGTCGCCTGCAACAGCCGCAAGGGCAGCCGCACGCCCGAAGAGGCGCGCATGCCTCTGCTCACGCCGCAGCGCGCGCTCCGCGTCGGCCTCGACCGCGTGATGCTCTGCCACTACGCCGAGTCGCGGCCCGAATGGCGCAAGTACCTCTTCACGGTCGAAGAGTTCGAGGGTGAACAGAGGGCGCGTGCTTGACGGTCGAACCCGCGGCGGGGGAGTCGAGTTTTTCTTTACGGCTCCACCGCCCGAAACGAATCGAGGTCGGGTAGCTGAGGAAGATTAGCGTCGCTCTGAAAAAGCGAAGACGTTGGTGCGATGCCAACCCCGACCACTTCCGAGCTTTGGCCGGTTAGCTCAACCCGGAAGAGCGCCAGTCTTACAAACTGGATGTTGAAGGTTCAACTCCTTCACCGGCCATCAAATTTACCGGGGCGTGGCTCACCCCGCGCGGCGCGCGTGC
This sequence comes from Pyrinomonadaceae bacterium, assembly GCA_035761505.1. GTDB lineage: Bacteria > Acidobacteriota > Blastocatellia > Pyrinomonadales > Pyrinomonadaceae > JAIVJM01. Next base: position 2,827 of record DASTQX010000208.1, on the reverse strand, counting down.
CGCGCGGGGCCGTGGAGCGCGAGGCTGCGAATCAGCACGCCCCGGCCAGACGTGGCGGCGGTGTAGTTCCAAAGGCAGAACGGCTCTTTCGTAAAGAGACGGCTGGGAGTTCGAGTCTCCCCACCGCCTTAAAGAAATTCGCGGGCCTGTAGCTCAGACGGAGAGAGCATCTGTCTTCTAAACAGATCGGCGCAGGTTCGAGTCCTGCCGGGCCCGCCAGACATCCTTCGCTGCGGAGTAGCTCAGGCGGCAGAGCGGTGGCCTCATAAGCCAACGGTCGCGGGTTCAACTCCCGCCTCCGCAATTCGTCAGACGGTGACGAGTGACGAGCGACAGGCAAGGGCTTGTCTTCAACTCGTCACTCGTCGCTCGTCACTGTTTTTCACGGGCTGGTAGCTTAATTCGGCAGAGCGACAGTTTTGCAAACTGTTAGGTGAGAGTTCGAGTCTCTCCCGGTCCATTCGGTTTTTTGCGGCGTAGCTCAATCGGAAAAGAGAGCGTTCGTCTTGTAAACGAGAAGATGTGGGTTCGACTCCCACCGCCGCAGTTGCGTTCGTTCGTCCACGACGCGGGGATAGAGCAAGGGCGGCTCAGCGGTCTCATAAACCGTTTCACGGCAGGTTCGACTCCTGCCCCCGCAACCATCTCTTCCGGCGTAGCCAAGCGGTAAGGCGCTGCACTGTTAATGCAGTGATTCGGGGGTTCGATTCCCTCCGCCGGAGTTTCGGAAGGAAGTTTAGGCCGGTAGCTAAGCTGGCTAAGGCACCCGACTTTTAATCGGGGGATCGTCGGTTCGACTCCGACCCGGCCTATTCGGTGGAAGGGGGAAGAGGGTAAAAGGGAAAAAGGGGAAAGGGATTACGAGTGCGTTTCGTTTCGTTTCCTCCCCTCCCCTTTACCCTTTTACCCGTTTCCCCTTTTCCCCCTCTTTTTTAGCGGCGTAGCTCAATGGCAGAGCGTTCGCTCGATAAGCGATTGGCGACGGGTTCGATTCCCTCCGCCGCTATGCGGATTTTTGCGGGATGGCGCAAACGGCAGCGCGCCGGGCTCTGAACCCGGAGACGGAGGTTCGATTCCTTCTCCCGCAGTTGTTGACGAGAGTCTTCGTCATTGCACTCACGAGGTAAGTCGGTTTTCTTCCGTGGAGAATTTTTCGACTCGACTCGACGGCCCGCGCCTTTCGAGGCAGACGTGCGCGCGCGAGTGGGAGGCAGTGATGGCGAACAAGAACCTTTTCAAGTCAATCATCGGCAAGCTCATCCCGGCGGCGGACGCCTTGAACGAGGAGCGCGCGCCCGCTTACGCGCTCAAGCCGAAGCACGCGCTCGCGCAGTACGCGGCGACGGGCTGCCTCAACTCGACTTTCTACGCCGGGGCCGAGGAACAGCTCGCAAAGGTGCTTGAGTTGTGCGAGCAGGTTGACGCGGAGTTCATCGCCAAGACGGCGGTCTTCGCGCGCGAGCGCGGCTTCATGAAGGACATGCCCGCGCTGCTCCTCGCCGTGCTCGCCGCGAAGGACGTGCGACTCCTCGCGCGCGTCTTCCCGCGCGTCGTGGATAACGCGAAGATGCTCCGCAACTTCGTGCAGGTCGTGCGTTCGGGCGCGGCGGGCCGCAAGTCGCTCGGCACCGCGCCGAAGCGTCTGGTGCGCGAATGGCTCGAAGCGCGCGACGAGGCCGCGATCTTCCGCGCGAGCGTCGGCCAGTCGCCTTCGTTCGCAGACCTTGTGCGAATGGTTCACCCACGCCCGCGCACGCGCGAGCGCGCGGCGCTCTACGGCTACCTCGTCGGGCGCGAGCACGACGCCGAAGCGCTGCCCGAAGTCGTGCGTCGCTTCGAGGCGTACAAGGCGGGCGACCGCGCCGAAGTGCCCGACGTGCCGTTCCAGATGTTGACGGCGCTCGAACTCGGGCGTGCCGAGTGGACGGCGATTGCGCGCCGCGCCCCCTGGCAGATGACGCGCATGAACCTCAACACGTTCGCGCGCCACGGCGTCTTCGACGAGCCCGGCATGGCCGAACTCGTCGCCCGACGCCTGAGCGACCCGGAGTTGGTCAAGAAGGCCCGCGTCTTCCCTTACCAGCTCATGGCGGCTTTCAACATGACCGGCCAGCGCGTGCCGCGCGAAGTCCGCGACGCGCTTCAGGACGCGATGGAAGTAGCTGTCCGCAACGTGCCGAAGGTTTCGGGCAAGGTTTACGTCTGCCCGGATGTTTCGGGCTCGATGTCGAGCCCCGTGACGGGCTACCGCAAGGGCTCGACGAGCGCCGTGCGCTGCGTTGACGTGGCCGCGCTCGTGGCGGCGGCGGTCTTGCGCCGCAACCCTCACGCCGAAGTGATCGCGTTCGAGGACAAGGTAGTCAACCTCAGCCTCAACGCGCGCGACAGCGTGATGACGAACGCGCAGAAGCTCGCGGCGGTCGGAGGCGGCGGCACGAATTGCAGCGCGCCGCTCGCGCTCTTGAACAAGCGACGCGCCGGGGGCGACCTCGTCATCTACGTCTCGGACAACCAGTCGTGGGTGGACGCGCGCGGCGGTCGCGGGACGGAGACGATGCGGCAGTGGAACGCCTTCAAGCAGCGCAACGCGCACGCGCGGCTGGTCTGCATTGACGTGCAGCCCTACGGCACGGTGCAAGCGCAGGAGCGCGAAGACGTTCTCAACGTCGGCGGCTTCTCGGATCAGGTCTTCGACCTCGTCTCGGAGTTCGCCGAGGGCCGACTCGACTCCGGCCACTGGGTCGGTCGCATCGAAGCGGTCGAGCTTTGAAGGTAAGCAGTAAGCGGTGAGCAGTAAGCAGTTCAAAAACTTCCTTTACTGCTTACT
>DASTQX010000207.1:0-15630 GCA_035761505.1 Pyrinomonadaceae bacterium | reverse complement strand
AACCTAACGCCTGAATTTGTATGTTGACTGATGTGCGCAGAAGCGACAAGCTTCGGCGTTCACAAGGGGCACCGGAGAAGCCGCGCCCGAATTATGACCCTCCGAGTCAGTCGGTTAGATCAGCTCCCGGTGCCCATCCTTGCAGCCCACGAGGTCGCACAGTATCCGAAGCCGCTTCGATGAAGCTGAGCTTGTATAGACAAGTTTGACCCGCGCCGCAAGAGACTGCCCACATCAAGGAGTCGATATGCTCTTACCCGCGCTCGGCATCGACATCGCCAAGTTAAAGTTCAACGCCTGCCTCATCAACCCGAGCGGCAAGCTCAAGCACAAGGCCTTCCCGAACACGGCGGTTGGCTTCGCGCAACTCGTTGACTGGCTCACCAGGCAGGAGGCACCGCGCGCTCACGCCTGTATGGAGGCGACCGGCGCGTACGGCGAAGCTCTCGCCTTGCATCTGTACGAAGCAGGTCATCGAGTCAGTGTCATTAACCCGGCGGCCATCAAGGCGTTCGCAGCCAGCCGCCTGTCACGCACCAAGACCGACCGTGTCGACGCCGAGTTGATTGCACGCTTCTGTCTGGCGCAGCAGCCCCCGGTGTGGACGCCGCCCGCGCCCGAAGTGCGGGAACTGCAAGCACTTGTGCGCCGCTTGGAGGCGCTCACAGAGATGCGCGTCGCCGAACAGAATAGGCTCGAAGCGATCATCGCGGTCGAGGCGGTAAGGTCTTCGGTCGAGGAACACATCGCCTACCTTGACCGGCAGATCGAGCAGACGAAAGCGTCCGTCCGCCAGCACATCAACTCTCATCCTGACTTGCGGCGACAGCGCGAGTTGCTCGACTCCATCCCGGGCATCGCTGAGACGACCGCCGCCGCGCTTCTCGCCGAGATCACGGACATCACACAATACCGGAGCGCGCGCCAGGTCGCCGCTTACGCCAGGCTGGTGCCGCGCGAGAGACAGTCGGGGAGTTCGGTGCGCGGGCGCACCCGGTTGTCAAAGATCGGCAACGCTCGGTTGCGCAAAGCCCTCTACTTCCCGGCGATCACAGCCCTGCGTTGTAGCCCCTTCTTTCAGCGGTGGGCGGAGAGCTTGCGCCAGCGCGGGAAGTGCAAGATGAGTGTCATCGGGGCGGCGATGCGCAAGCTCGTTCATCTCGCGTACGGCGTACTCAAGACTGGCAGGCCGTTCGACCCGGGGTGGGGAAAATCTGCTTGACTCTCAACACAGTATCTAACCGGCGAGCTATCAACCTCAAAGATAAGAGACCGGCTAATTGCGAGTCCGGTTGAATGAGTTGTTAGGCTTATTCAATGCCGAACCCGGTAGAAAAGTTAAAATCTTTAAGGAAGTAGCTGGCAAATTTCTTATTCCGCCTCCTGATCGTTGGGTTGTTTTCTCCTTTTTGCCTTTTTTCTATAACTGACCCTGTCAGCAGATTCATGTTGGTTTCAACGGAGGCGTCCTCGGAACCGGGATCATGATCGAGATAGTAGTCTCGCACGCCAATTAGTCGCCACTCACCCTGATACAGTTTGAATTGGTGGAATGCTGCCTCCATGGTGATGTGCGTCTTCGCGTTGTTCTGTATGTAAATGCTTGATCGTCTGATTTCCAGAGCCTCAACCCAACAACATCCCATCCCCGCAATCTTCTGCTCCTTCGATTTTTCCGCGACGCGATAGCCGCCTTGAGGTAGCCGCAGAAGGACATAAAGGTGAGTTGTTGACGACGAGTCTGATTTCTTTCTTTCCAACACACCTGCCCAATCCTCTAACCCGTCGCCGTTCAAGTCGCCTCTCGCCTCAAGATACAAACGATCCTCGCCTTTTAGGGTGGATTTCAGGAAGACATCAATACTAGCGAAATCCACTTGAGCAGTTGTAATGAAGGGACACCACAAAATGACTAGAGCTGATAAAACGAGACATAGGTTGCGCATAGTGTTTCTAATGCTCATTGTTAGAAGTAATTTTTCATAATCATTCAACAGAAGCCGAACTAGTATTATGCCGGATGATTCGGCATAACTCCGCAATGGAGCGCGAAAAGCCGAACCTCTCGGTATAACTCCGCCGTGGGGCGTGGGAGGCCGAATTACCGCCGGTCGGCGCGGTGACTGCGGCGTCGGCGCTCCCGGCGTCCGGCGTCCTGAGGCCACCAGCGAGGGCATACCACAAACCGGGCGTCACATAAAGGTCGGGGCGGTGGCGCGAGGTGCCGAGGCGGTCGAAAGAGGCGGGTAGGTGCCCGGACGGGCTTATAATTCCGCCGATGCCGGAGGCGAAGGAACCGCCGTATGGACACTCAGACCAGAATCTACGTCGAAGCGGCCCTCGCGCAACTCAGGCTGCTGCTCAGGCCGCTCGCGCCCGTGGCCGAAAATCCTTATGAGCTTTTCATGCTCCTCAGTCGTTTGGGCTGGAAGCTCGACGGCCTGCTCGAAGCAGAGCCCGCGACGCTGCGGGCCGCGCTCGACGCGGTGCGCGCCGCGCTGTTACGAGCCGCCGGGGCCGGCTCGCACGACACGCCTGAGGAGGTGTCGGCCATCGTCAGCGCCGAACTCCGCGTCGCGCGCGCGCGCCTGAACGACTTCGGCGAAGCCTTGCTCGCGACGACCCTGCACGCCCCGGACGAACGCCTCGCACGCGAGCTGGCGCTCGACCTGACGGACTACCTCTGCACCGAGTACCTGCGAAGAGAGTGGCCCACCGTCTTTAGCGCCGCGTGTCTCATGCGCCTCATCACGCGCGAGACGGTCGAGCCTCTGCTCATCCCCGCAGGCTCCGAGCAGGTACAAGTGCGTTTCCCCGTCGTGCGCTGGAAGCCGCGCGCGGGCGACCTCGTCTCTCTGGCCGCCGACCCGCTGGCACGTCTTTGGGGCGGGAGAGAGACGAGCGGCGCAGACCTCTTAGAACAACTGCTCGGCTCTCTGTCGGACGAACTCGAAATCGTCGAGACGATGCGCGACGGCTGCGGGCTGGAAGGCATGAGCGCGACGCTTGGGCCGACGGGGCTGACGCTGAGAGGCGAGGCGCTGCCCGTGTTGCCCGTGGGAGCGCCGCCGCTGACGCTTGTCCTGCCCGTCCCTACAACTCCCGTGCTGCGGATAGATCAAGAGTCGCTTTCAATCGTCTGGACATCTGCTTCGGGGATCGTCGCGCCGGAGGGCGGGTGGGCGCTGTTTGACGCCGGGGGCTTTAAAGTCTTGTCGGTGGGCGGCGGCGCGAGCGTGGCGCTCGAAGAGAGTGGGGGCCGCTTGCAGTGCCGCGTGAACGGCGGGGTCGAGGTGCGTCTCCCGCCGGACGTGCTTCGGGGCAACAACGGCGCGCGGGCCGCCGCGAGGGCGCAGGCTTCACTCCTGCTCAAAGTCGGCGAGCGTCCGCGCCTGACGTTCGAGACGCTGCGCGCCACGGTCAACGACTTAACACTGGCCGGGGGCATACGCGTCGAGCAGGCTTCGGTCGAGCTGCGCGGGCTGACTTTCCCTCTTCTTGAAAACCAACTTCCTTACACGCTCGTCGTCGAAGGACGGCTCGCGCTACCCGCAAGCGACACGGAGGTCGAAGTGCGCGCCGCGCTGACGGCCTCAGGCTTCGAGTTGACCTCGGAGGGTCAAGCGCACCTCGGCGACGGAATACGCCTGCGCCCGGTCGTTGATTCACAGGGCCAAACGCTGCCCGTGCTCCGCGCGTCGGTCGCCTTCGGCCAGACAGCAGGCGTCGAGTTCGAGGTGCGCGGTCGCCTTGACGTTCCGACCGAGGGCGGCGAGCCCCTGTGCTTCGAGGTAGGAGGGCACATGCGCCTCGCGTTGGCGGGCGATGAAGTCAGCATCGAGAGCTTCGACGCGTCGGGCGAGTTGCAGACGGACTGGCGTTTGCCCGGAGGTGCGACGCTCGGCGCGGCCTCCCTGTCTATCAAATACAACGGGGCAGCCCACCGCTTTCAAGTGACACTCGGCGGAGAACTCTCACTCGCGCGGGGCGTCCTCGTGCAGGGCACGTCCGGCGGCGGGAGGATGGAAGCGACGCTTCTCTTCAACACTTCCGACCCGCTCGACGTACACCTCGACGGCACGATACGTGACGTGAGGTTAGAACTGCCTGAAGGGGCGCGCGTCTTCGGCGGCCAACTGGGCCTCGTCCTGCGCACGAGGCCGCGGGCGGGCTCGCCGCCGTTGACGCTCGACATTGAAGGAGCGACGGCGAGTCTCTTTCGTCGGCGGGCTTCGGCGAGCGGAGACGCGGATGACTACTTCCTCTCGGTCGCAGACCTCGCAGCCAGCCTCACGCTCTTTCCCGGCGGCTTCGACCTGCTGGTGCGAGGCGGAGAACTGCGTCTCCCCCCGGAGTTCTTTAGCGCCGACGCGTCGGGCTCAAGTCGTCCCGCCGTCGGCGCGGGCAGACCCGACCACCCGCTCGCGCTCCACTTCAGAGAGCCTTCACAACTCTCTTTCTCAGGGAGCTTCACCTTTCAGAATTTCAGCGCGCGCCTTCCGACGCCTTCGGGCGAAGACTTCATCGCGCGACTTCGCACGGCCACGCTCGTCTTCGCGGGAGGCGAACGCCCCGCGCTCAAAGAGGTGTCGGGCTCGCTCACCGTGCCGCTGCCCGACGGCACAAAGGCCGAGGTCGGCTTCGCGGATGTCGAGTGGGATTTGGAAGGCTTGCCGACCGGAGAGATTGCTCTGCTCAGAGAGCTTGAGGTTAAACTCGGCGGCGAGTTCGTCCTGTCGCTTCTCGCGCGCGAGACCAGACCCGGCGCGCGCGTGCCGGGCACGCGCCTCTGTGTGACGCGCGGTGGAGACGCGTCGTTACCTCATACGCAGTTTCACTTCGACGCGGCGGTGCGGCTGACGATTCCGGACGGCGTGCTCGTTGAGGAGAAGGGCGCGACGTTGGAACGCGTCGCGGTGAAGTCTTCGGGCTGGCTGAGCTTCAGCAACGAGCCGGGTGCACGCCCGCAGGTCGGCATCTCGACGCTCAGCTTCGGCGGCAACTTCCGTCTCGGCGGGAGCAAAGGTCTCAAGCTCATGGGGGCGAGCATCAACGCGTTTGGGCTCGAACACCTTTTCGACCGCGGCAGGGACGAAGAACATTCTTTCCAGCTCAGGCTCGACGGGACGGTCGAGTTTCCCGACGGCGGCCCAAGCATGGGGCTTGAGGACGCGCGTTTCATCTTCGACGGCCCGCGCCTCGAAGCGCCGCCGCGCTTCAAGGCGCAAGGCTTGAGCTTCACGCCCGGCAAGTGGATCACGGGCACCATCCCGCTCTCGGTGCACGAGGCGAGCCTCCGCTTCGACGACGACACGCTCCCTCTGCGCGAGTTGTTCGCGCCGACCAACCTGACGCTTGGGCTGAGTCTCGAAGTGGCCGTGCCCGTCGGCGAGAAGGCCGGGCTGATGGGTCGCGTGGACGGCGTGCTTGCGAGCATCGAGTCCAATGGCCTGCCGCGCGTGAGTCTGCAAGGCGTCGGCTTCGGCGTTGAAAACCTGACTATCGGCAACACCATCTTGAGCGGCATAGTCTATCTCGGCGGGCTGACGGGCGACCCCGGAGACCTCTTCTGCGTGGGCAAGCTCGGCGGGACGATGAACGGCACGGGCGTCTCGGCACTTGTCGGCTTCCAACTCGACCCGCCCATGCCGCTCGGCGTCTGCCTCGACGTGAGCGGCGGCTCGTCCGGCATCCCGCTTGGGCAGACGGGTATTCTGCTGACCGGCGTCTCCGGCGGCATCTCCTTCGGCAACACCAACGGCAGCCCATGCGACTTTAAAAACTACCTCCCGCACGACGCCGAAGGGAGGCCGACCGGCCCGAAGACGAAAGCGCCCGGAGAGGTCGCGCCCGCCGTCAAAGGGCAGCTCGACGCGAGCAATCCCATCGCCGCGCCCGGCTGCCCCTGCTCCTGCCCGCCGCCCTCGATGAACGTCCTCTGCCAGCCGCATCCCGACCGCGAGCGTTTCCCGGAGCGCGCCATCATCAAGTTCAGCTCGCTCGACGAGAGGTTTCTCGAAACGTGCCTGCGCCCCCTTCAGGTCACGCTGCCGAACATGGGCGTGGCCGATTACAACAGGCTCAAGACGATTCGACTCCGCACCCCGAACGAAGTAGAGTCGGCTGCCGCAGCCATCAACTCGCTCGCGGGCGCGATTATCCGAGACGGAGTTCGTCAGCTCTGGCCCGACGCATCCGGCGATCTGCCCCGCGAGATAAAGGACAAGCTCCAACTGGCGCAGGCGGAGTTGTCTTCACGTCTGCGCCGCGTGCTGCGCGAGACGGGCGGCGACCGCACGCTCTGGGAGGTGATACGCGACGAGGCTTATCGCGGGCTGCCGTGCCCCGACATGACCGTCGAGGTGACGGCCACTTTCTCTTACACGGGCGTCTCCGCCTTCCTCTCCATCACGGGCGGGTGCAGCCTGAGCACGACGGGGGCGGTCGGCGTCGTCGGCTGGCTCAACCTCGTGGGCATCCGCGTCGGGCGCTTCAAAGGCTTCCTCGTCGCCACGAGCGAAGAGGGCGACCTCGACCCAGCCGTCTGCGGCGAGTTGAACGTCTCGGTCGGCCCGGTCGAGTTTGGGAAGATGAACGCGCAACTCGATTGCCGTGGCCTCATCAAGGGCGTGCGCGACGCGCTCGCGGCGACGGCGAACGACTTCGGCGGCCCCATCGTTCGGGAGGCGTTGGGCGTGCTCGCGCCAGCCGTCAAGCGACAGGCGACCGCTGCCGAACTCAAAGCAGGAAAGCCAGCCCTCATCCTTGAACGAAAGCTGTTCGGTCGGAGCTACGAGAAGTTGACGCCGCAGGCCGCGCTGCAACTCCTGCCGCAACTCGACGGCGGGCAGATGTCTGCCGTGGTCGCGGAACTTCTGCGTCTGGCACGCGAGCGCGCGACCTCCCCGGCTGAACGCCAGAGGTTGGCGCGTTGCGGCGTCGCCCTCGTCCGAAGGTTGTGGAACGTCTTCGAGCCGAAGTTCGTCCTCTGCGGCAAAGTGCAGCCGAAGATTTTCGGCATGGCGACGGGCGCGGCGCTCGTTGACGGCACGGCCTTCATCACCAAGCGCGGCCTCGGCGCGAGCTGCGCCTTCTCGCCTCTCTACCTGCTCACTTGGGGCTTCAACGCGGCCACGGCCACCCTCAGCACCATCCTCAGCCCCCTGCTCGCGGGTTTGGAGCAGGCGGTGCTCGGCTTCGCGCTGGCGCTGCCGGACTTTATGGGCTTCTTCCTGAACACCGAGGTCACAGGTTTCCCGACGCGCAAGGAGCTTGAAGCAAAGCTCGACGCGGAGGCCGAGCGCCTGCTCTCCAACGCGACGCTCGTCGCGGGCTACCGCCTTTCACCGATGGGCCTCACGCTCGTCAACACGGCGGCGCGCTACCTTCTGCCCGACTTCACGAACCACCCGGCGCGGCCCGGAAGCAACCGGGTGACGAAGACGCCGAAGGAACGCATCAGTCTGTTGGAGAAGCTTCTCGCGCTCAGCCCGCCGCGCTTCGCCGACGCGAGTTGGAACGGCGATCTCGGCGTCGCGGGGATGCCCGGTAAGATGCTCGGCAAGGACTTCTTCCCGCACGGCGGCTTGGTCGGTGCGGCGCGCGTCGTCGTCCCGCGCGCCCTGCTCGATGCGCCGCCGCTCGAAACCTTCCGCGTCATCTTCGACGAACAGGAGTCCATCCTCACGCGGTTCCAAGCGGCCTTCGGCTACGTCAACGACTACCTGCTCAAAGCCGAAGAGGTCGGCACCTTCGCCTTCTACACGCCTGCGCCCAACCCGCCGACATTCGCCGTCAACGGACACCAACTCTCGCCGGAGACGCTTCGTCGCTGCATCATGAAAGCGCGCGTGAGCTTCGACTCTTCGGGTCAGCCGGGCTTCGAGCTGGACGGCGAGCAGGTCACGGCAGAGGAGCTTGTGCGCCGAACGATAGAGCCGGAACTGGCGCACCTCGTGACGCCGGGATCGGTGCAGGTCGGCTCGCTCTGGTCTCTCGAAGAGAGCTTCATGCTCGGCGTCTTCGAGGCGCGGCTGCTCGGCGTGCCCGTCTTCGACGCGCGCATGGAGTTCGTCGCGCCCGAAGGGGGTGACGAGGGCTACCTGCAAGTGACGGGCAAGGTGCCGGAGAGTTCATGGCTGCGGCAGTTCGCGCGCGCCGACCTGCGATTCAAGCTGAGCAAGTCGCCGCCACTGCCGATGGACGTGCAGTTCCGCGCCCTCGCGGCTGTGCTCGGCATCCCCTTCGACGACGCGGCGCGCGCGGCGGCGCTGGCTCGTTCGGAGGCGGAGAAGGTCTCGGCTGCGGCGCTCGCCGCCGTGCCGGGCACGCCCGCCGAGGCGTCAGTGCTTCTGGCGCGCGTGCGCGAGTGGGTTGACCGCGAGGCGGAGAAGCTTGCGCGCGAACAACTCCAACGGAGCTTCCCGCGCGACGCGCCCCCGCCGCCCGACGCCGTGGAAGCCTCGCTCAGAGAGTTCAGAGGGCGACTCGAACAACAGCTAAAGCCGCTCGCCGCCAGCCTGCAAGAGTTGGCCGCGTCAGTCGCCGACGCGGGCAGCACGGAGGAGAAGCTGCGGGCGCTGCTCGTGCACTTCAGCAAGAGCCTTACGCGCGACCTGCCGAAAGTCTCGCTTGAGGTTAACGCGGAGCTGACCTTGCCGCCCGAAGTGTCGCGCTTCGTCCGCCTCTCGGCAGGCGCGAAGGCGCGGCTCTACGCATACTCGCCTCACTTCGCACCGGAGACTTCAGGCACGGGTGCGCGCGCGGAAGCGATGCGACGCGGCGGCATCGTCGCCTCCGCTTCGCTGGAGTTCACGCTCGGCGGGTCGGATTTGAAAGTCACGGTCGAAGGCGCGGAACTGAGGGTGATACCTCCCCCTCTGCCCGCAGGGCCGCCGCAGCCGCCCGCGACGCCGCGACTCATGGGCGACTTCCGGGTGAGAGACATCACGCTGCCCGGCCCCGTCAAGCTGCGCGAGGCCACGCTGCACTTCGACAGCCGACCCGTGGCGGGCCGCCCCGTGCTGTCCGTGACGGGCGTGCTCTCTCCGATTCGCGTTGGCCCTTTCGCCGTCGAACCATTCGGGGGCGGGACGGATTTGCGAGCGACGCTCGTGGTGCGAGACGACGGCGCGGCTTCGCTCCACATCGAGCCCGCGCGGCTCACGTTCACGCTGCTCGGCGGGCACGTCGCGGTGCGTATCCACGGCGCACACCCTACAGCCCCCTTCACCTTCTCCACGACGGGCGCGTGGCACGCTTCGCTCAGCGTCGAGGGAGACTTGGAACTGCGCAACCCAGCCGAGCTGCTGGGGCCGTCGCTCCTGAGGATAGAAGGCGGGAGCATCGAGGCGACCCTTCGCGGCGTCGGCCTTCAGAGGATGGGGCTCGCGCTGCGCGTGTCGGAAGGCTTAAGGCTCGTCGCCTTCCCCGGACAGAAGCTTGAGCAGCGTTGGAGCGGCGCTCTCACCCTCGCGCTCGACGCCGACACGGAAGGCCGCTCGATGTTGGCCGTGCGCGGCTTTCATCCGCGCTTCCCCGCCGAGGTCACGCCCTTCCTTGCGGCGCGCGGCGCGGCGAGCCTCGTCGCTTACTCACGCGGCTACATCCCGGCCATGCCGGGTGACGATACCTTGTCGCGCGCTCAACGCGAGGGCGGAGTCGTTTTGTCGGGCGAGGTCGAGTTCTTGGCCGGGACGGCAGGGTCGCGCCTCGGAATCCGCGCGGGCAAGTTCGACTTAGGTATTCAACCGGCGAATCCGCCCGACGCCCCGCGCCTTTTCGGAAGCGTACAAGTCGGCGAAGTGCTGCTGCCCTTCAGCTCTCTCGTCATGCGCGGAGCGGGGCTCGCCTTCGACAGCAAGCCTGCGCCGGGGGCGAGTGTCTTACGCATCGAGGGCAGGCTTGCGCCCCTGAAAATTGGCGCGTTCGGCATCGAGCCGGAAGAGGGAGCGAATACTCTGCGTGCTTCATTGGAAATGGACGCCAACGGCGCGGTGACGCTGCTCGTCAGCCCGGCGCGTCTCACTCTTTTAAGTACAAACGTGCTGCGCCTTCACGGCGACGCGCCCGCCGAGCCCTTCAAGCTCAAGACCGACGGGACGCTCGACGCCGGTGTCAGCCTCTCTTCCGGCACCTTCTCTCTGCGCGTGCCGTTCGCGCCGCAGCCGCCTTTGTTCGACCTGCGCTTCCCGGCCAGCGGCTTGAAGGCGTCCTCTTCGTTGAGCGGCAAGCTCGGCTCAGCCGAGTTGTGGTTGGATGTCTCGACGGGCGCGGCCCTGTCGGTCTTCCCCGGCGCGGCCTCTCTGCCACAGTGGGGCGCGAGCGGTGGACTCAGCCTTCGGCTCAACAGCGAGGGACGCTTCGCGCTCGAAGTCGGCGGCGCGACCGGCTTCATCCTGCCGTTGCCACTCGCGGCGGTCGTCCGCTTCTCGGCAGGTGCCGAGACGAGTCTCGTGGCTTACTCCTTCGGGTACGAACCGAACGCGGCGGGCGACGCGCCGCTCGCGCGCGTCCGGCGCGAAGGAGGGTTGGCCTTGCGCACCTCGCTTACGGTCAAGCTCGGCCCGCCGCTTTCGACCTTCGAGTTGATGGTGGCCGAGGCGGAGTTCGCCGTCACGCCTCCGCCCGGCGCGTCGCCGCCCCCGGTCGCTGCGCCGCAGACCCTTCATCTCGCGGGACGCGCCGCGCTGCGACAGACGCTCGACCAGACCAACTGGCTTGGGCTCGCCCTTCATTCCTTACACCTCGACACGCACCCCGGCGAAGGCGAGCCGCTGCTGGCGCTCCTCGCCGAAATGCCGCGCATCAACTTTCAGGACTTTACCCTCACGCCGAACGCGCCCAACGCGCCGGTGCTCCGACCGCGCCTCGCGCTCTACGCGGACGGCGAGCTGCGCTTTGAGATTGAGCCCGTGCGCCTCGGTCATAAACTCTTCACCGAAGCGACGCGCCTGCTGCTCCACGGTTCGGACGAGGCTACGCCGCTTCGGCTTTCGACCACGAAGGAGTGGATTGCCAGAGTCACGCTCAAGAGCGACCTCGTGTTGCAAAGTCCGCTTGAGTCGAACAGCCCGCCGCTCCTGCTCGTGCCGCAGGGCGGGGCGAACGCTTTGAGCGCCACCCTGACCGGCACGGGCCTGCGAGCCGAAGTGCTATCGGTCATCGTGCCCCGGATGAAGGTCAAGATGTTTCCGGGCCAGCCCGCTTTGGAGCGTGAGTTTGAGACCGTCGGGTTCAGCGTCGAGGCACGAGCGGATGGCGGCTACCGTCTCGACCTCGACCTGCCGCCGCTCAACTTCGGAGTCTTCGTCATCCACGGCGACAACCTACAGACGCCGGGCGACGACCCTTCCGAGCCGCTCAAGGCGGGCCTCAATTCCAGCCGCCTCCGGGTCGCGGAGTCGCGCCTGCGCTTCGGGCCGCTCAAAAGCGCTTCGCTGCGCCTCGGCGGTTTCGCCATCAGCCCGAAGGGCGAATTGTACGCCGCAAGCAAGGAGCACACGCTCGCCTTTGAAAACCTCTTCCGCTTCAGTTGCACCGCCATCGTGTTGAAGCGCGAAGGGGGGGCCGCGAGGCTCACTCTGAATAATCCGAGCTTCGGGCTGAACCTCCTCTGGTCGCCTGACATGAGCCTCGCCGACGCCGCTCACAACTCCCTTGCGCTTCTGCCGCCCGCCCCTCCCGTGGAAATCGGCGAGAGCGGCCTCTTCAACTACCGACACCCGAAGGCGGTGATGGTCGGCGTCCGGGGCGTGGCGCAGTTGCGCGGCACGCTCGAAGCGGGAACCGAGCGGGACGCCAGCGGCGCTCTGAAACCCTTCATCAAGTTGAGCGACGCTGCCGCCGAACTGCCCGCGCTGCCGGACTGGTCGGGCGGCACAGTCAGGCTCATACTGCTCAAGCCCTCCGGCTTTCACGTCTCGTGCGGTTCGGGGACGTTTGGCCCGCGCGGGCTGGCCGAGCTGAGTGGGGCGTGGGAAGTGGCCTACACCTTCCCTTCGATGGCTCGCCTCACCGCCTCGAACGTCAACGTCCGGCTGCTCGGCTCGTCAAGCTTCAACGCCCCGGCCATTGACCTGACGGTGACGGACGGGAGCTTCGATGTCAGCTTCGACCTCCCGGCCTTCACTCTGCTGCCGGGCGTGCTCGAACTGCGCGCCGGGCGCGGCAGGCTCACTCGCAGCGGCGGCACGACCCGCGTCGAATGTACGGCGAACGTCTTCGGCATCGAGGCCGTCGCCGTCAACATCACGCAGGTCGGGACAGACCTCAAGGTCACGCTCGACAGCGGCCTCGACCTTCTGCGCCTCGGCACCCTCATCAACGTTGCCCTGCTCTCGAACTCTCTTCTGCTGACGCCGCTCGCGGGCAGCGGCTTCACGCTCAAGGCAGACCTGCGCGTCAAGTTCTTCAACTTCGATGAATCGCGTCGCTTCGACTTAACGGTGGGCGGCGACGGGCGCGTGACCGTGCCTCTGCCCGCAGGCGTAAGCGTGCCGCTCGGCCCCTTCACCTTCAACAGCTACGACACAAGTCTCTCGTTCGACGCGCGCCGCACGGGCCGCCGCGCGCCCCGCATCCGACTCTTCGGCGTCGAGCACACGGTCACAGGGCAGGACGATGCGTATGAGTTGACTTGCCAGACCAACGAATGGAAGCCGCTCCGCCGCGGACTCGTCGAGGTCGGGCCGACCGTCTGGACGGTGAAGTCGCAGGAGGATAAGTTCAACGGGCAAGTGCGGCTGCTGCGCGACGCGCAGGGGCGTTGGGCGGCGCAGGGAAGGAGCGAGTTCTCCTTCTCGCGTCAAAGCGCCACGCTCGACGCCTCCGTCAAGGACACCCCGCAACCGCCCCCGGTGTCGGCCCTCTCCGGCCAACTCAAAGTCACCATCCCCGCCGACGCCTTCTACTTCAACAGGAACGTGAACGGCATCGTCAACCTCGGCGTGAGGTTGGTCATCAAGCTCTTCGACCAAACCTTCAGCGATAGTCTCTGGCTCCGGGACGGGAAGTTGAAGTTCGAGTTACCCGCTGGCCGCGCCTTCGGACACGGCGGCTTCAAGTTGAAGCCCCTGGGGGGCCGCGTCATCTTCGACCCGCTGAATCCTTCAGCCGACGGCTGCCGTCTTGAGTTCGACGGCGTGGCGGTCGAGTTCCCCGGCGGCTGGGGGCTCCCGGAGATGCCCCACGGGCCTCTGAGCTTTAGCGGCAGCACGCTGAGCGCCACGCTCTCGCGCGACGGCAAGGAGAAGGACTGGCAGCAAGTCCCCGGCATCGCGGCTGAATACCAACTCGCCGCGCCGAAGTTACGACTAACCTTACACGGCACCGGCTTCAACACACACCTCGACGCCGGCCCCTTGCGCGTGCGCTCGACCGCGTTGAAGGCTGACGGCAATCCTTGGTCAAGCGATCAGACCGGTGGCCTGTTCAACGTGCAGGCGGGGGCGGACGGCAGAGTCTCCCTGCCGTTCCCCTCGCTCTCCTTACGCAGCCCGCGCGAACTATGTGAGGGCGCGCTCAAGCCCCCTCCCCGGTGGGCCGACCCCGTAACCAAGAAGGTGTATGAGGAGGCGCTGAAGGCTTGCCGTCAGTTGCCCGGCAGCCCCGACCTCGGCAGCGTCGGCTCTCTTGCTCTGAGCAGCCTGCTCGGCGGGTGGCAACCGGCCCTTTGAAGATATTCGACGACCGCCGCGATTCGGAAAGACCTGCTTAAAATTTTTTCCGGCATCGCGTAAGATTGGCGTCCGCCGGGCGTCATAAATACGGGAGCGGTTCGCCACGGGGCCGCTAAACCCCAGAGCCGCAGCGAGATGCTGAACCTACGAAAATCGGGCCTCAGCTCGGAGGAGTTGTTCGCGCGCAACTACGAACGGCTGCTTGGGTGGTCGCTCCACCTGACGGGCGGAGACCGCGCGACCGCGGAAGACCTGCTCCACGACGTTTTCGTCCTTCTCAGCCTCCACCGGCCCGACCTGACCACCGTCGACAACCCCGAAGGCTACCTCTACACGATGCTCCGCAACCTGCACATCTCGCGGTTGCGGCGCGCCTCGCGCGCACCCCTGCGACAGCTCTCGGTCGTCGAGTTCGACTCAGCCGACGCCGGACTACGCACGCTCGCCGCGCACGATCAGCTCCTCGTCCGGGATCAGCTACGCACGGTCTGTCGCTACGCCTGCGCGCGCAAGGAGGGCGCTAAGTCGGCCTGCGCGCTCATCCTCCGCTTCTTCCACGGCTACTATCCGAGCGAACTCGCGCGCGTCCTGCGCACGACGCGCCAGGCCGTGGACGTGCGCCTCTTGCACGCGCGCAACGAGGCACGGCTCGTGTTGGAGAACCCGCGCGCCCTCGGCTTCGTTGACGGGATGGAGATAGCGCCGGTGCGCGCATCGGAGTCGTCGGGTTCTGCCGGTGACTTCCTGTCGGAACTGCGCGAGACGATTTTCCGCTCGCGGCGCGGCGACTGTCCGTCGCCCGTAGAGCTGCGTCGGCTCTACCGCTACGGCGACGAGTCGCCGACGCAGGAGCGGCTCGCGCACTTCGTTAGCTGCCGCGAGTGCCTCGAAGAGATTAACCGCGAGCTGGGCATCCCGTCGCTCTCCGAGCGCCATCCGGTGGACACGATCACGCGCGAGTCGCGCGGCAGCCGTCGTGGCGGAGGCGGCGGCGATGACGGCGACGACGGTGGCAGTGATGCGGGCGGCGGCACGAGCCAAGCTCACGCGGGAATGGCCGACGCCGGACTCGGCCCGCGCGGTGGGCACGCGGGCGGAGACGACGCAGGCGGCGGCGGCGCAGGGCTCACGCGGCAGAAGCTGCGCAGCATGCGGCGCAGGGCGGGCGAGGTCTACGAGCACAAGCCCGGAGAGCTGTGCGTCTGGGTCAACGGCCACGAGCGCGGGTCGCAGCGAGTCACGTCGGGGCGCAGCGAGTTGAACCTGATTCTGGACTCCGCCGAGCCCGTCAGCTTCGTCGAGGTCTTCAGCGAGCAGGGGATGCGCCTGCTGATGCTGCCCGTCGTGACGCCATCCGGCGGCGGCGCTGGACAGTCGCTCAGCGTGGGCTTGAGCGACGGGCGCAGCCTCGAACTCTCGCTGAGATTCCGCCAGCCCTGGCCCGAACTGCGCATCCTCTACCACGACTCGACCTACGAGGAGGTTCAGGCGCTCGCCTGCGGCAAGCTCGATCTCGAAGCGACCGGGCCCGGCGGCGGGGACGCCTCAATCGTGAGCCGCGCGCGCCGACGCCTCGGCCTGATTGCGTCTCTCTTCGGCCACCCCACGATGAAAGGTTTCTGGCCGAAGTGGAGCCTCGTCACGGCGGGGCTCGCGCTGCTCGTCGCGGCGGCGCTTCTCGTCTGGCAAGTCCCTCCGCCGCGCGCGCGCGCCGCCGAGCTGCTCGCCCGCGCGGCGCGCGCCGAAGAGGCTGCGGACGCCGACGCGGAGACCGTGCTACACCGCACCCTCATCCTCGAAGAGCGCGACCCGGCCACGGGGAGGACGCTCACACACCGGCGCGTTCAGGTTTGGAGGAGCGCCGAGCGCGGCCTCACTGTCCGGCGCGTCTTCGACGAGCGCAGCCGCCTGATTGCCGGCGAGTGGCGTAGCGCCGACGGCACACGCACGG
>DASTQX010000206.1:0-8666 GCA_035761505.1 Pyrinomonadaceae bacterium | reverse complement strand
GAGACCGACGGCACGGCGACGGCCCTTTCGCCGCAGTGGGCGCGGAACTACATCTACCTCGGCGGGCGGCTTCTCGCCACGCAGCAGCCGAACGGCGCGGGCGGCGACTTTGTCGAGTACCACCACGCCGACCGGCTGGGCACCAGAGTCGTCTCGAACGCGACCGACGCCAGCTACTACGAGCAGGCGGCGCTGCCGTTCGGCACGGCCCTCAACGCGGAGAGCACGGGCGCGACCGGCAGGCGGTTCACTTCTTACGACCGCTCGCCATCGTCGGGGCTGGACTACGCGGTGAACCGGCACTACGACCCCATGCAAGGCCGCTTCACGCAGGTTGACCCGCTCGGCATGGAGGCAGCGAACCTGAACGACCCGCAGACGCTCAACATGTACGCCTACTGCGCCAACGACCCCGTCAATCAGGTTGACCCAAGCGGGCTGGGCTTCTTCAGCTTCTTCAAGAAACTGTTCAGCGGCATCGTCAGGGCGTTGAGGTGGGTCGCCATCGCCGTCGTCGTGGCGGTGGCGATAATCTCGGTCGTGGGCTTGGTCGCCGGGGCCGCCGCGCTTAAAGTGTGGCTGACGACGACGACGCTGGGCAAGATCGTCGGCTTCATCGCGGGCATCCCGAAGATGATCGGCGACTTCGTCCTCGGCGTCGGAAAGGCGATTGCCGGGGCCTTCAGCTTCGTCGCCGAGGAGGGGGCTTTAGGGAAGATCGCCGGGCTCGTCGGCTCGGCGGTGCTGGCCGGGGCGAGCGCCGGGGCGAGCGCCATCTCCAGAAATAGAAGAAGGCGGCAACGCCGACGCCGGAGACGGCCCAACCAGACGCAGGAGAGGAGAGTTGATACGAAACCCTCGCCCGCGCCGAGCGCGCCGACGATACCCCCGCGCGCGATGGAGCCGGGGACGAAGGACTTGGATGATAATTACACGGTCGGGACGTGTGCCGAATACGGCAGGCAGGGAAGGCCGGACTTGGAGAGCGCTTGCCGCTTCTTCGGGGACGCTTGGATCGCGCGCTGCATCAGGCGATGCCTCCTTGATAATTTCGGGACGACACCCGGCGGCGTCCACGGCCAGACGGGCGAGTACCGAGGGCTCAACACGCCCTGGTTCCCCGGCAGCAGTTACGGCCCGCTCGCGCACGCAAAATGCTTTGCCAAGTGCGGCGGGAAAGGGGCGCTCTACGGCTTAGGCGCGTCGAAAGGTTGACGGCCCGCCGGAGAGATTTCAACAGCGCCGTCCGCAGCCGACCAGAGACTCCGTGTTGTCGTTCAGTTATGAATGACGAACTACAAAACTTGAGAGCGCGAATGCTCAAGCTCTCGGACGAGGAGCTTTGGCGGGTCGTCAAGGTTGATTTTGCCGACTACCGCAAAGAGGCGGTTGAGGTGGCGGCGGAAGAGTTGGAGAGGCGTGGCCTTAGTTACGCCGGACACGACGGCCCGCCCGCCAACTCCGCCGTGAAGATTCACGCGCCCGGCGACCAGCGCCTGTCGTTGACACAATTCATCGTACTGGCGGTCACCATCGGCCTCTTGACCTTCCTCGCGTACCCGGTCATCAGCTATCTGTCGCCGCTGGCGTATGGCTTGCCCGCCTCGATTTTCATGGCGCTGGGTTACGAGTTGTGGTACGCCCTGCGCCGTCGCAATACGGACGTGGCCGCCGCCTTCAGCGTCGGCTACATCCCGCCCGTCGTCTTCTGCCTGATGGTTCTCATGTGGATGGCCCCACTTCACACCGCCCTGATTCTCGTTCAATTTTTCGGTTTCTGGCTGATTCATCAATACCTGACCCGAAAGCGTAAACGATATTCCCTCCGCTAATCAGAGCAGGAGAGCCGCGAAAATTTCGTTGACATTTCCATTTAGTTGAATTAGCTCCGGAGCCGCATCCGTTCTTCGGCACGCCCGGCGCGCAGACCACCGTCTCGCGCTGGTTCGCCGACGACGTGCGCAACCGCGCGGGCGACGACCGCACGCTGCGCACCGCCTTCACGCACGACCACTTCGGCCCCTCCACACACCAGCAGGTCGGACTCTACGCCGGACTCGTCATCAAGCCTCTTAATTCGATTTGGCGTCACTCCGAGACGGGCCAAATCTTCGGCAACCGCTTCGACGGCGGCCCGACGAGCTGGCGCGCGGACATTCTCACGGCCAACTCGGCGGACAGCTTCCGCGAGTTCCTCGTCGAGTTCGCCGACTTCCAGCACGCCTACAAGGCGGGCGGCGGCGTCAACGCCGAAGGACATCCCGTCCCCGACCCGCCCAACGCCATCAACCTGCCGGGACGCGAGGAGGTCGGATTGCCCTTCCTCCTCGCCCCGCCCGACGAGTGCCCCGGCGGCGCGCCTCTGCCGTGCCCCGAAGCCATCTCCGCCGACGACGTGGGTACCTTCGTCGTCAACTACCGCAACGAGCCCGTGCCCTTGTGCATCGCCGACAACCCCAACGCCGCGAACCCGCAGCAGGCCGCCGGGCTCGCCGGAGACCTCTCGCATGTCTATCGCTCCGACATCACGCGCGCCTTCTCGCCGATGAACCCGGTGCCCGTTTGCACAGCGTTGCCGGACAACATCCGTGACGGCTCACGAAGGTAAACTCTGTCAGCGCCCCTGAAGCGACAGCCGGAACGCGGCCATCTCCTCGCCGTTGCGAACCAGCAGCACGTCACCGGCCAGCGCCGGGTGGTTCCACGTCTTACCCTTGATTGCCGGTAAACGCGCCAGCTCAGTGAAACGGTCGGGAGCCGCCCCGACCAGCGCCAGCTCTCCTTGCTCCGATACAATCAACAGCACGTCTTGGTCTGGCAGTAGGACGAGTTGGCCGCTGCCATAGTTTCCGCCTTCCCACTTGTTCCCGCCGTCCTTGAGGTCAATGCAGGCAATCTTGCCGTCGTCGAACCCGTAGGCGTGGCCCTCGTGGACGACGAAGTCGCTGAAATACGGTTTGAGCCCTTCGGACGCCCAGCGCTCTTCGACCTTCCACCCGGCGGCCCCTTGCGCGACCGAGACGCGGTACAAGTCGCTCCCCTCGCCGACGCTGAGCAGCAGATCGCCGTCCTCAGTCAAGGCCGGTTGCACGATGCGGCCACCCGTCGGCAACGCGTGCTGCCAGAGCAGCCTGCCGTCGGCGGGCATAACGCCGACCGCGCCCGGCCCGTGCATCAACACGATCTGCGTGACCCCGCCGAGCGTCACGCGATGGGGCGAGCTGTAGCAGCAACCGGCTTTCGGGCCGACCCAACGCGGCTCGCCGGTGGCGCGGTCGTAGGCGGCGAGCGTCCCGGCGGCGGCGACGACCACGAAGTCGCCGATTACCAGCGGCGAGCTTGAGAAACCCCAGCCCGGAACCTTCGTCTCGGTGTCGGACGCCGCGTTGCGCGTCCACACGACGGCCCCGTCACGGGCGTCGAGCGCGTTCAGGATGCCGGTCGCGCCGAGCGTATAGACCCGCCCGTCGCTGAGCGTCGGCGTCCCGCGCGGCCCCGCGCCGCCGTTCGACTCATAGAACCGGGCCGCGTCGCGGTGAGTCCACACCGGCTTGCCGTTGGTCAGGTTGTAGCAGGTGACGACCTCGTCGTCGCCGCGCTGCTCCTGCGTGTAAAAGAGGTCGCCGCGCACCGCGAAGGACGACCAGCCCGGCCCGACGGGACGCCGCCACAACTCGACCGGCGGCGACTGTGACCAGTCGGTCGCAATCCGCGCGCCACGGACGACGCCGTCGCGCTCAGAGCCTCGGAAGCCGGGCCAGTCGGCCCCGGTCTCCGCCGCCGCCGGAGCCGAAGGGAGCGCCGTCGGCTCTTCGCCGGACTGGGCCAGAAGCCGCTCCTCCGGGGTCTGCGACCAACGCCACGCCAAATCCGAATCGGCGGCCCCGGTGATGCCGCCGGTGCGGACGAGCGTCCACACTCCGCACGCGAGCAGGATGGACGCGGCCAGCACAACGCGCCTCGGCCCGTCAGACAGTCGGCGACTGACCAACAACCCGGCGACGAGCGCGATGCTCGCGGAGATGAGGCCGTAGATGGGGAACATCATCCCCATCATCCCGCCCGCGATTGACTCGTGGACGACGAACCGCGTCGCTACTATCGCAACTATCATCAGGACGATGACGCCCAAACGCTCCGTCCAACTCGCGCGGCTGAAGAAGGCCCACCACACGACGACCGCCAACGCGCCGCCGACCCCGACCAGCATCCCGACGATCAGCGCTTCGGGCACGACGACCGGGAGCACAAACATGCCGAGCAGTTGCAGCACGACGATAACCACGCCGGGCCACAGCCGGAGCGGCTTCTGAGGAGTCGGTTGATCGGTCTGTGTGTTGGTCATATCAAACCAATACGCCCCCCGGCGGGCCGTTTGTTCCTGCTCGTTCCCTGATTCTTGATGATGCGGCATCGCGGCTGTCTCTCAGTTCCTCGTCTTCCAGCCGACAGTTGAATCCAAAAAATCGGCGGCGCACGCGCCTGCGGCGGGGGCAGAGTGTGACATTGGTGCTCATGTGTAGGACAAACGCGGGCCGCCGGGTAAGACCAATCTTTCCAAGTGGTTTGTGACGAGCCGCGACGGCGCGGGGGCCGGGGTGAACACACGAGGACGGCGGACGCGCCCGCAAAGACAACGACTTACGGGTGGCATGTGGGGTGCTCTGTGGGATGCCGTATGAAGTGCCGTGATGAGAGCGTCGAGCCGGAAGAAGATTCGACGTGGGAGGTTGCGCTGAAAATCCTTAACTACCTCGCCGAGAACCCGAAGGCCGCGGACACGGTGGACGGCATCCTCCAGTGGTGGCTGCTGGATCAGACGATCATCGAGGAAGAGGAGAGGGTGGCGCAAGCACTCAAATGCCTCGTCGAGCGAGACCTGCTCGTCACGGTGCAGGCGTCGGATTCGCGGCGGCACTACCAACTGAACGCCGAACGGATCGAGGAGACGCGGAGGCTGATTCGGGAGGCGAAGAATCGTCGCGCGTGAGGCGCGGCAGACCGGGCAGGTTCATTCGACGATATGCCAGAAGGCGCGATACCAACCACGAATGAAGGCCGGAACTGGGAGCACCTGAAGGACGAGCTGGCGCTCTTGAACGCCCGTCTCCTGCGGGAGGTCGGGCGGATGAGGCGCGGCGGCGAGCCGGGACGCTTCGACCACTTTCAAGGGTTGGTCTTGAGCGAAGAAGAGGTCTTGTCATTCCTCGAAGGCGGGATGGACGACGCGGGCCGCTCCGGCGACGAACCGGACGGCGGGCTGCGGGAGATTGAGGAGAGAATCTCCAGCCTGCGCGGCAGCGGGCTCAGAAGGAGGCCGCCCCTGATTCAGCTCGCGGAACTCTTCCGGCTCGAACGCATCGAGGAGCGGTGCGTCATCCTCTGCCTCGCGCCGGAGATTGATTGGCGGTACTCGAAGGTCTATGCGTACTTGCAGGACGACGTGACAAAGAGGCAGCCGAGCGTTGACCTCGCGCTGCGGCTCTTCTGCGCAGGGGCGAGGGAGCGCGTCGAGGCGCGCGCCCTCTTTTCGCCGAACGCGTCGCTTCTCAAAAACCGCCTCGTGCATCTCGACGAGTCCGCCGAAGGACACTGCGCCTTGCCGCAGAGCCGCCTCAAGCTCGACGAGAGGATGGCGGCCTTCCTGCTCGAAACTCCGCAGCTCGACGGTTATCTGAGCGAGTGGGTCGAGTTCGTCGCGCCCTCGGAAGAGGCGTCGGAACCGGCGCTGCCGGACGAGTTCAGGGAGCGCATGCTCCGGCTGGTCGAGGGCTGCTTCGCGGGCGGCGAGGCTCCCGTGCGTCCTCTGATTCATCTCTTCGGGCGGCGGGGTGTGGGGCGGCGTGCGCTCGCCGAGTGCGTGAGCCGGAGAATCGGCCTGCCGCTGCTCGTCGCGGACTTGAGGCGCATGCCTCCGGCGGGCCGCGCCGAAGCTCTGTGGCGGCTGGGGCGAGAAGCGCTCCTGCTCCCGGCGGCGCTTCTGGTGGAGCATTTCGACGACCTGCTGCACGAAGGCCGCGAAGCCGAGCTGGCGTCGTTCTTGGATGCGGCGCAGGAATTCTCGCCGCTCACCTGCCTTTCGGGGACGCGACCGTGGGAGGCGCGGAGGCCGGGGCAATTCTTCCTCAGTCTTGAATGTCCCGTGCCGGACGCGGCGGCGCGGGCCGCCATCTGGCGCGAGAGCCTGCGAGGGATTCCGCACTCGCTGGCCGACGACGACGTGACGGAGTTGGCCTCGAAGTTCAACTTCACCGGCGGCCAGATCGGCGAGGCGGTCGAGGCGGCCAACGACCGCTCTTTCTGGGAGAGCCAGCCGCCGGGGTCTTTGAACGAGGCGCTGCTCACGCGCGCCTGTCGCGGCGTCGCCACCCCGCGACTCGGCGGGCTGGCGCGCAAGATCGAGCCCTGCCACACGTGGTCGGACATCGTGCTGCCGGAGAGCCAGATGACGCAACTGCACGAGCTGGCCTCGCACGTCAAACGCTCGCAGGTGGTGCTCGACGCGTGGGGCTTCGGGCGGAAGTTCCCGGCGAGCCGGGGCGTGACGGCGATGTTTCAGGGGATGAGCGGGACGGGCAAGACGATGGCGGCGGGGATCGTCGGCGCGGAACTCGGCCTCGACCTCTACAAGATTGACCTCTCGTGCGTCGTCAGCAAATACATCGGCGAGACGGAGAAGAACCTGAGCAGCATCTTCGCCGAGGCGCAGGACAGCAACGCCATCCTCTTCTTCGACGAGGCCGACGCGCTCTTCGGGAAGCGCTCGGAGGTGAAGGACGCGCACGACCGCTACGCCAACATCGAGACGGCCTACCTCTTGCAGCGCATGGAGGAGTACAGCGGCATCGTCATCCTCGCCACCAACATGAAGCAGAACATGGACGAGGCGTTCATCCGAAGGATGCGTTTCATCATCCCCTTTCCTTTCCCGGACGAGGCCGAGCGCGAGCGCATCTGGACGAAGATGTTTCCGCCCGCCGCTCCGCTCGGCGACGGCGTGGACTTCGGCTGGATGGCGCGCAAGCTGAAGATCACGGGCGGGCACATCCGCAACATCAGCCTGCGGGCGGCCTTCCTCGCCAGCGAGCGGCGCGGCGTGATCGGGATGGACTGTCTGGTCGAGGCGGCGCGGCGCGAACTCAGGAAGTTGGGGAAGCTCTCGACGCTTGAGGAGTTCCGCCCGCCGGGGAGGACGGAAGACGTTTTCGCGGCGGCTGACGTTTTCGCGGTGGCGGAGGCGGAGGTCGCATGAGTTCGGCGATTCAGGACGTGGGGCAGACGCTCGTCGACCTGCTGCGCGCCAATCTGGGCCAGATCGTCACCGACCCCGACGATGAAATCGTCCTGCTCTCTCCGGTCGAAGCCCTGAAAGTCACGGGGGTGCGCCTGAGCCTGTTCCTCTATTCGGTTGCGCCAGCCGTCGAGCTGAGAAACGAGATGGAGATACCCGGCAACACCGCCGCCGACGAAGCCGTTTCGATGCCTTTAGACCTCTATTACCTGCTGACCGTCTTCACGCCCCCGGTGGGCGGCGACACTCCGACGGCGCGCACGTTGGAATCACACATGCTCTTGGGCCACGCGATGAGGGTGCTCTTTGATAACGGGACGCTGACCGGCTCGCTCCTGCGGGGCGAACTCCCGCGCGAGGAGGAGTTGCGGCTGACGTTGCAGCCGATGACGGTCGAAGACCTGACGAGGATTTGGAGCGTCTTCCCGGAAAGCATCCTCCACACCTCGGTCAGCTATCTCGTGACGCCGGTTCGCCTGCGCTCGAACCGGAACAGAGGCGGACGCGCCGTCGTCGAGCGCGGGGCCGACGTTGACCACCTCGTTCCGAAGCCCGCCGAGGTCTAGACGGTTATGACCTACACGCGACCATTCGTCACGCGGCGCTTCGTCGCCTACGGCGGCGACTCTCGACGGCAGCAACTCTCGCTCGCCGTGGAGGTCGAAGACGCCTTCACCGAGAGGCCGGTCGGCGTGCCGCTCCGGGTCTTCATCAAGCAACTGCCGCGCGCGCGCACGCTGCTGGCGCTCTCCGGTCGGTACTGCTTTGAAGACATCCCCGACGGGGACTACACGCTCGTCATCGAGTTCGACCCGGCGCACGATTGGTTCAACCTCCACCCGTTGAAACCCGGCGAGTGGGAGGACGGCTTCGAGCGCGCCGTCAAAGTGCCGCCGCCCGGCACGACCGATCCGAAGTTGAGAAAGCCGCTTGTCAAAGTGTTGCTCTCGCCGAAGCCCTCGTACCCCTTCCCGCCCAACGCCACTCTGGTGCGCGGGAGGATCGAGACGAAGGCGGTGCCGCCCCAGCCGGTCGCCGGGGCGGTCGTCAACACCACTTACCAGCAGTCTGACCCGAGCGCCCCGGACGACAACAACCAGACGATTCCGGTCAAGGTCGAGACGCGGACGAACGCCGCCGGGGATTACGTCTTCTTCTTTAAGAGGCTGCCGGGCAAGGAGCAGGAGATCACCGTCATCGCGGAGCACGACCAGACGAAAGTGAAGATCAAGGAGGGGACTACGCAGTTTGCCGATCCGCTCCTCTTTCCGTAGGGATCGGGTGAGACGTTCAGTGCGAAGAGAGTGAAGGAGTAAAGACATGGAAGAGCCGAACAACGTTAACAAAGCCGATGCCGCCGGTAAGCAGAACGGCA
>DASTQX010000205.1:0-2042 GCA_035761505.1 Pyrinomonadaceae bacterium | reverse complement strand
TCGCACGCAGGAATTCTGACACGCGTTGAGATTGAGACGATGGGGCCGCCCGCTTTGGAGGAGTTGCGCGAGGCGGACGTGGCCGAAGGATTCCTGTGCGACCTCGCGCTCAAGCACGTCGCGCAGATGGCCGACCCGACGACGCAGAGCATCTCGGAGGAGATGCGCCTGCCGCGCTCGCTGGTAGAGGAACTGTTGGTTCACCTCTCGCGCGAGAAGATGATCGAGGTCAAAGGGCAAGTCGCGGTCGGCGCGACGCGCTACGCGATGCTCGATCACGGCTGGTCGCGCGTCGCGCGGGCGCGCGAGTTGTGCGGCTACGTCGGCCCCGCGCCCATCTCGTTGCGTGACTACTCGCACATGATGCGCTTGCAGGCCGTGCCGCCTCGCACCTCGACGATTGATTCGGTGCGCGCCGCCTTCCGCGACCTCGTGCTGCCGGACTCTCTGCTCGTGACGCTCGGCTGCGTCATCAACTCGCGCCGCTCGCTCTTCATCACCGGCCCGCCGGGGACGGGCAAGACCGCCGTCGCCGAGAGAATCAACGCGGGCCTTCCGGGCGTCATCTGGATTCCATACGCCATCGAGGTTGACGGGCAGATTATTCGCGTCTTCGACTCGCACAACCACCGAGAGGTCGCGCCCGACGAGAGGCCGAGCGAGTACGACCGTCGTTGGGTCTGCATCGAGCGCCCGCTCGTCATCGTCGGCGGCGAACTCACGCTCGACGACGCAGACCTTCAGTGGAGCGAGTCGGCGCGCTTCTACGAAGCGCCGTTCCAGATGAAGTCGAACGGCGGCACGCTCGTCGTGGACGACTTCGGGCGGCAGCGCTGCGAGCCGCACGACCTGCTCAACCGGTGGATCGTCCCGCTCGAACGCCGCGTGGACTACCTGACGCTCCACACGGGCAAGAAGATCGAAGTGCCCTTCGAGCAGTTGGTTGTCTTCTCGACCAACCTCAACGAGAAGGACTTGGTGGACGAGGCTTTTCTGCGAAGGATGGGCTACCGCGCGCAGGTCGAGCCGCCGACGCCCTCGGCCTACGTCGAGATTTTCAAACGCGCCGCCAACACGCGCGGCCTCCGCGTCGAACAGTCGTGCCTCGACCACCTGCTCAACAACTACATGCTCGAACACCGGCAGATGAAGGCGTGCGAGCCGCGCGACCTGCTCGACCGGATGACGGACATCTGTCTCTTTGAAGGCCGCCCGCCGGAGGTCAACGTCCGTTTGATTGACACCGCTTGGCGCAACTACTTCGGCTCGGCGCACGGCTTCGGCGCGCAGGAATTCGGCAGACGCGGCACAGGGGAGTTAAGCGATGCGAACCCGTTGCAAATCTGAATCGGCGTGGAGAGTCGCGCTCGCGCTCTGCGCGCTGCTCTCTTTTTCGACGGTCGTCTGGGCCGACCACCTGCGTCTTGCCGACGGCTCGACCATCAAGGTGGACGAGGCTTGGGAGGACGCGCAAGGCTTCTGGTACAAGCGCGACGGCGTGACGCACCTTGTCGAGCGCTCGCGCGTGCGCGGCATCGAGCGCGCGAAGCCTGAGGCGGCGAGCTTGACGGGCGAGAAGGCGAAAGCCTTCAACGAGGTCGCGGTCTTGAAAGTCGCGGGCGAAGAGGCGGCTGCGAGCGCCGAGGTGGTGCAGGCCGTGTGGATTTTCCTCGTCGGCGGCGCGAAGGTCGAGGTGGACGAGGCGAACGAGACGGCGGAAGGCGTCTGGTACAAGCGCGGCAACCTCTCCATCTTCATCGAGCGCTCACGCATTGACCGCATCGAGAGGGAGCGCATCGTTGAAGCGGGCGCGGGCGATGTCGCCGCCGTGAAGCGCAAGCGGCGCGAGCGCGGCTGGACTTCGGGCAGCGCGCGGATTGACGGCCTGATTCGTCAGAACGGCGCGCGTTACGACGTTGACCCGTACCTCATCTTCTGCGTGATGGAGCAGGAATCGCACTTCAACACGCGAGCCCTGAGCCCGATGGGCGCGCGCGGCCTGATGCAACTCATGCCGGGGACGGCGGCGCGCTTCGGCGTCC
>DASTQX010000204.1:0-6156 GCA_035761505.1 Pyrinomonadaceae bacterium | reverse complement strand
GCCCGCCGCCGAGGCCGCCAAGCACCCGCCGCTCGCGACGGCGCACCCCGCCGACCGCACCGTGACGCTGACCGCCGAGACCGTCAAGGACGCGAAGACGCCGGAGGTCAACACCTGCCGCTCGTGCCACGCGCAGGACGGCAAGACGCCCAAGATCGGCACCGAAATCCCGCAGTACACCGCCGAGGGCGAGAGCGACCCGACCATCCTCACCAACGAGGAAGCCTTCCACCGCAACTGCGCGGGCTGCCACGACGCCGCCGCCGACGCGCGCAAGAACGTCAAGGCTCCGACCTCGCAGCAGTGCACCGACTGTCACACCGGCAAGTAGGCTTCAACACGGATTGAAGAAACGCGGAACGCCCGTCAAGGCATGTGACCTGACGGGCGTTCGCGTGTATCATGGCGTCGAAAATCACTTCAGGAGCCTTCAAGGAAAAATGAAAACTCATCTCATCCTCGTCGTCCTCGCCCTCGGCCTTTTGAACTACGCCTGCGGGCGCGGCGACTCCGCGAGCCAGAATAATCAGAATTCAAACGCGGCCAGCAGCGCGAGCCGCACCGACACAAGCGGCGCGTCCAAGTCCAGAGAACTCGGCGCGACCTCCTCGCACGGCGGCGGCGCGACGACGGCCACCAACAGCGGCGCGGCCCCCGCTTCGGCTTCCGGCGGCGACGCCGACCGTGCCTTAGCCAATACCGCCGAGTACGACGCGCGCATCGAGAAGGCCGCCGCGAAAGCCGACGCCTCCGGCGCGACCGAGGCCGACAAGAAGGCCGCCTCCGAAGCCTACCTCGCGCGCGGCAACGTCTATCGAGACGCCGGGAACCCGCGCCTCTACAAGTTCGCCCTCGGCGACTACCGCCGCGCGCTCCGCTACGACCCCTCCAACCGCGAGGCCAAAGAGAAGATGGACGAGATCGTCAGCATCTATCAGAGCATGGGCCGCCCCGTCCCGACCAACGGGCTGGATCAGTAAAGAAGACGCGGAACGGTGAACGCGGAACGACGAGCTGAAAGCAAGTCATCTTTCAGCTCGTCGTTCCGCGTTCTGCGTTTGCCTATTACCCGATCTTGATGCCGATGGCTTCGAGGAATTTGGTGGGGCGGTCGCCGCCGATCATGGCGAAGATGTAGTCGTTGGGGACGGTGGCCTTGACCTCTTCGGTGCGGGCGTTCATCAAGACGACCTCCTCGTCGCGTATCTCCTTGATGGCGGTTCCGAAGAAGACTTTTATCTTGCCCTCGTCAATACAGTCGAAGACTTGGAGCTTGTTGCCGAACTTGAGGTCGTTCTTCATGTCGCTGCGGATGACGAGCGTCACGTCGTTAATCTCTTCGGGCGGGCGGAAGGTGATTTTGTCGCCCTGACGGCGCGCGACCAGATCAACCGCCGCTTCGATGGCGGAGTTGCCCGCGCCGACGACGATGATTCTCCTGCGCCGGTACTCTTCCGGGTCGGTCAGCTTGTACTTCACCTTGTCCTCGGTCTTGCCGTCGCGCGTGACCTTCATCTCCTCGCCCGCAAGCCGTAGCTTCATCGGCGTCCCACGGTTCCCCAGTGCGAGCACGACGCGGCGCGCGCGGTAGGTGACTTTCTCCTTCTCCAAACCCTTCTCGGTCTGGATGACGAAGTAATCGCCGTCCTCGGCGCGCTTGACGGACTTGCAGCTCTCAGTCTCGTTGACGCGCACGCCGGTCTCGACCATCGCGCGTTTCCAGCCGTCGAGAATCGCCTCGCGCTGCGCGCCCGCGCCTTCAGGCTTGACGCCGCCGCGCGCCTCCATCGTCTCCGGCTTAAAGAAGACGTACTTGTTCGCGGGGTAGGCGTCAATCGTGGCGAGCACCTTGTCCTGCTCGATGCCGACGTAGGAGAGTCCTTGCTGCTGCGCGGTGATGGCGGCTGAGAGCCCTGCGGGGCCGATGCCGATGATGGCGACTTCGATCTCGGCCTTCGGTTCGGGCGGCGTGCCGTTGCGTAGCTCCGTGGCGATGTGGCGGATACAGTCCGCGCCCTCGTTCGTCGCGTTCTTGATGAGGGGCGTGCCCGACACGTCGCCGATGATGAAGCAGCCGGGGACGTTCGTCATGTACGAGGCGTCGCGGTTCGGCACCTTGCGGGGCGGTATCCGCTTGTTCGTGTTGACGACGATGCACGCCTTCGGGTTGACGGGGCACTCGACCTGACAGGCCGTGTCCTCCATGCACTGGTCGGGCGCGACGGGCGTGGCGTAGTTGTTGACGATGGCGAGCACGTCATGCGGGCACGCATCCACGCAGGCGTGGCAGCCGATGCAACGCTCGGTGATGATGACCGGGTGCGGGTAGTTCGGCCCTTCGGGGTCGTACTTGTCGAGCTGCTCGCGGGTGAGCTTGATTCTGCCGTCGTCCTCTTCGACCTTCGGCGGC
Organism: Pyrinomonadaceae bacterium; assembly: GCA_035761505.1. Classification (GTDB taxonomy): domain Bacteria; phylum Acidobacteriota; class Blastocatellia; order Pyrinomonadales; family Pyrinomonadaceae; genus JAIVJM01. The sequence goes on along the minus strand of DASTQX010000204.1, from coordinate 3,746 downwards.
AAGGGCTCTTCCAGCAGGAGCCGCGCGCGGCGCGCGTCGCGCAGGGCGAAAGAGAGGGCGGTGACGAGCAGGAAGAGAGCGATTCCGGCCCAGCCCCACCACGGCAGACCGCCGAAGAAACTCTTGCTTGGGTCTTGCGTCAGGAGGTTGACGGCCCAGAGCAGCGAGAGCAGCGCGAGGATGACGAAGAGTTGTGCCTTTTTCATGGTCTTCGACGAAACGCGTCCGCCGCGAGCGGCGGCGAGCGCGCTATCAGTTAAGCGTGGATGAAACGAAGCGCGGAGCCTGAGCCGTCTTCGGCGTCTCGGACGCTCCGGCGGCGAGGAGCGACGCGCCCCAGCCGCGCCGTCCTTTCACGTGCTGGACGTGGCAGGAGTTGCAGTTCGGCTGGTCGGCGGCGAGCACGCGCTCGAACTTGCCGCCGGGGTCGCCGTTGTGGCACGTTCCGCAGGTCGTGCGCGGCGTCTCGCGGTCAATCGGCGCGAAGGACTGGTGACAAGTCCCGCAGGAGACTTCGCCTTCCTTGTTCCCCCTCAAGCCGCCCACGGCCTTGACGCGGTAGAGGTGCAGGGCGTGGAACTCGGCGGTGCGCCGCGCGGCGTCGGCGTCGCCGCCGGTCGGCCAGCGCTTCGAGGCTTCGTCCAACTGCGCGCGCACTTCGCGCAGTTCGGCGGGCTTCCGCTCCCACTCGTCTTTCTCCAAACCCTTCCAAGTCCACTTGCCGCCCACGACCGGATAGCCGAAAGTCCCGCCGTGCGGCGTCCCGACGCGCTTGCCGTTGAAGGTCTTCGTGTTCGCGTCGTTGTGGCAGTTGAAGCAGGTCTGGAGGCTCGCCACCGACGGGCGAAACTCCGTCCCCTGATGCTCGACGTGGCAACTCGTGCAGCCGACGCCCGCCTCCCTGTGCGCGTCCGTGACGGTCGCGGTGAAGCCTTCGGCTTGATGGCACGAAGCGCAGTTGGCCTCCATGCTGCCCGTCAGCGTGTGGCAGGTCGTGCAGGACGAGCCGTTCGGCTGGCGCGCAATCGCGGGCTGCGTCTGCAAGGCTTGGCGCGCGTGCGGCGAGGAGATGGGCGCGGGCGTGTAGGCGCTCGAATAGGCGACCGCCGCGAGGCCCGCGAGCGCGGCGACGATGACCGTCGCCCAGATGAAGATCGAGAAGGGCCACGGGCGCACGAGGTCGCGCGTCGGCGTCCAGTTGAAGCGCGCCTTGCCGAGGACGCGCGACGGCGCGCGCGGCCTGAGCGGAGAGATGCGCTGCATCTTCCCCTCTTCGCGCTTGCGCTTCTCCCAGAAGACGTTGAGGGCGTCGGAGAGTTCGGGGTCGTCCTGACCGGCTGCCGCCCCCGTGGGCTGAGGCTCCGCGTTCGGGATTTCGACGCGCCCTTCGGCCTCGCCCACGCGGACGGCGACCTCCAACGTCACGCGGACGACGAGCGCGTCGCCTTCGCGTTCGAGTTGGAGGAAGAAGGGGCCGATCTGCACGAGGTCGCCGTCGGCCAAGACCTCAGCCGACTCGATGGCGACGACGCGACCGTTAATCGCCGTCCCGCTCGAATGGCTGAAGTTGAAGATAAAGAAGCGCCCGCCCGTCTCGTTGATGCCCGCGTGGAGGCGCGAGACGGTCGGGTGATTTAAGACCAGCTCGCAACTCGGCGAGCGCCCGATCTTGAGGCCGTCGGTGACGAGCGTCGTCGGGTCAACGTTCAGGTCTTCGCGGATGATGACGAACTTGCTGGTCTGCATAAGAAAGTCACAGGGGGTAAAGGTGTAAAAGGGGAAGAAGGGAAGAGGGAAACAATTATCCGAGCGGTTTGCTATTCCCCTTTACCCTTTTACCCTTTTCACCTTTTACCCCTTTGAATTTACCTGACAGCGAAAAAGACCACTTGGACGATGTGGACGAGCATCAGCGCCAGCATGAGCGAGGTCGCAACGACGTGCGGGGCGAGCCAGAGCTTGAGGAGCTGGTGCAGGTAGATGAGCGAGTCCACGCGGCGCAGCGTGATGGTCGCCTCGACGGCTTCGAGCAGCAGCCGCCGCGATTCGGGGTCGAGGCTCTTCGCCTCTTGCTCGTACTCCTCGCGCCCCGCCGCGAGCAATTCCGATAGCGGCTCGCGCTTCACGTACTGCCGCAGGAGATACGAGAAAGAGAAGACCTTGCCGCGCACCTTCCGCTTGATGAACTCTCTGAGCGCCTCGTTGCTGCGCGTGCCGATCTCGGCCAGCGTCTCGCTCAACTCGTTTCGCCGCGCGCGGAGGTCTTCGATTAAAAGCGGCTCGCCCTCGATGCTCGTCATGATGCGCGGGGCGATGAGATAGACGGCGATGCCGAAGATGCCGGTCAGGATTACGGCGTCGAACGAAATCATGAGGACTGAAGTCAGCAGCCCTCCCGTCGTCCGCCCGCCGTGGAGCAGCAAGACGATCCCGGCGATAAGGCCGAGATAGACGTGCATCAACATCCAGTAGCGCAGCGGCCCCGCCCGTCGCCTGTAAACCTGCTTGCGCGCCGGGTAGGTCATCACCGCCGCGATGCCGCCCAGACCGATGAGCCCCGTTATCCAGCGCAGCGTCAGCCACCCGCCGGTGAATCGCTCGTCAAGACCGAAGCGCGTCAAGCCCCAGACGATGAAAGCCGTGATGCCTGCGGTCGCGGCGATGCCGAAGACGTGCCAGAGGAGCGCGGGCGTGTCGCGCTTGTGGATGTTGCGCCCGATGGCGTGCGTCTGGTCGCGGTAGATGAGGCCGATGCGCGTGTTGACTTCCGAGAAATACTCGCGCGGGTTGACGCGCACGAGCGCGCCCGTCGGGCAATTCTCCTGACAGGAGAACGCGGGCGTCTTCGCGTCCGGCGGGTTGAGCGCCGTCCCCTGACAGAGATTACACTTGGTCGCCAGAAGATTGTCGGTCGCCGTTACGGGCTGCGGCGGCGCGGGCGGCGAGAGCGTGAGCCAGCCGCGCATCCTCTGCTGCCAGTTGAGCGCGGGCGGCGCGGCGGGCTTGCGCGGAATCATCGTGATGGCGTTGTAAGGGCACTGCGTCGCACAGTCGCCGCAGCCGATGCAGGTCTTCGGGTCAATGTCTATCTGCCCGTTCTCGAAACGACCGATGGCACCCGTCGGGCAGCCCGTCAGGCACTCCGGGTCTTGGCAGTGCATGCAGACCGAAGGCACGAGGACGTGTTGCGTGTCGGCGGAGCCGAGCCGGGTCGGGCGCTCGATGTGGATGCCGCGCCGCAGGAGGCGCGACTGGCCGTGCGTCTTGTGGCAGGCCATCGAGCAGTTGCCGCAGCGGACGCACTTGTCCATGTCCATGACGAGCAGGTTCGTCCCGTCCACGACGCCCGTCGCAATCTCGCGCTCGGTGGCGGAGACGACGAGCCGGTCGAGCTTCGACGCGACCTCCACGTCGTCGTCGGCGAGCGAGAACTCCGCGAAGCTCTTCTCCAAAGCTTCGCGCAGCGCGGGGTCTGCGCGCAGGCGCGGGATGGCGACTTCCAAGACTTCCGTGCGTTGGAGCACGGTCGCCGTGTAGGCCCAGCGCGCGTCCTTCCGCGTGCCTTCGAGGCCGAGGCAGTTACCCGCGCCGAGGAAGTCCACGCCGATGTCTTCGGTCAGCCCCTCGACCATCATGTCGCCCATCGCCGCGCCGACCACTCCGCCGCGCACGCGCCGCACCCAGCCGTTGCGGATGAAGATGATGCGGTCAACGGCCTCGCCCTCGTCGAAGAGGACGTGGTGCTT
>DASTQX010000203.1:0-26129 GCA_035761505.1 Pyrinomonadaceae bacterium | reverse complement strand
GTCCTTGCTGCCGTGGCCGCGACGGGCGGCCTTGAGGTTATTCGACTGTCGTCAACTTCCCGCCGCGCGTCCCGGCCTTTTTAGCGCCTGCGGCTTCTACCCTTGACGGCCTTCCCGCCCTTCTTCGACGCGGACTTGCCGGAAGACTTCTTCGCCGCCGCGCCCTTCTTCGCCGCCGACTTGGAACCCTTCGAGGCGACGCTCTTCTTCGTCGCCGATTTCTTCGCCGCGGACTTCTTCGCTGAAGACTTCTTCGCTGAAGACTTCTTCACCGTTGATTTCTTGGCCGAAGACTTTTTAGCCGAAGACTTCTTCGCGGCGGACTTCTTCGCGGTTGATTTCTTCGCCACGGACTTTTTCGCCGCGCTCTTCTTCGCGGGCTTCTTCGGCGCGGCTTTGGCTCCGCCTTTGGCCGCGCCGGAGGCCGAAGCCGTGGCCGCCGCGCGCGTCTCGCCGCCGCCAGTCCCGCCTGCCGCCGCCGCCGATTCGGAGGCATTGCGCTCCGCCGCCGTGGGCGTGGTTTCGCCGGAGGCGTCGAGCCCTCTGCTCAAGACCTTCTCGGCGGGCGCTTCGTCGTCGAGGCCGCGCGTCGCGCCGCCGCCGCCGATGCTGCGCGTCCCCGCAGAGACGCCGAGGACGCGCTTGGCGCGCTCGTAGTATTTCTTCCGGTCTTCGAGCCCGTTCGTGCCGCCGTTGATGGCGCGCGTGACGGCGACGATGTCCTGCCGGTCGGCCATCGCGTTGATGCCGTTCGTGCGCCAGTAGAGCCCCGCGATGCGGAAGCCGACTTCGGGCGTCGCCGCGAGCTGCGGGTTACTGATGAGGTCAACGCCGAGCATGTCGCCGTAGCGCCTGTAGTTGGAACGCCCGGTAACTTGAATCGGGCCGCGCCCCTTGAAGCGGAAGCCGTCGCCGGGCTGCGTGTTGCCGAGGTCGCGCCGCCCCTCGTAGCGCTTCTGCGCGGGGGTCGGCCCCCAAATCTCTTCCATGAAGCGGAACTCGGCGGACTCGTGCGCGAGTTGCGCGAGGAAGGCCGCCTGCCGCGCGGGCGTGTTGATCTCGAACTCCGCCATTGCGCTCGTCAGGAAGGGGAAGTACGCGGCGCGCTTGTCCGCCTTGAGGTTGGGCATGATCTGCGCCAGCGCCTGCTCGGTCAGAGAGCCGGACGAGACGCTCGTCGGCCTCCCGGCGGAGCTGCCGCCGCCGACTGTCGTCTCCGGCTCGACGAAGCCGAGTTCCTTCGCCTTGGCGAGCGTGCCCGGCCCCACGACGCCATCGCTGCTGAGCCCGTTGCGCTGCTGGAAGTCGGCGGTCGCCTGAAAAGTGCGGTCGCCGAAACTGCCGTCGGCGGTGCCGATGGCGAAACCCTGCCGCAACAAAAACTCCTGCCACTGCTTAACGTCCGGGCCACCCATCCCTTTACGCAGAACTCTCATTTTTTAACCTCCGTCGCTCTCGACAATGTTGTGGTTTAAGCGCCCTCCCCGCATCGCACCGGCGCGACGCGGCGGCTCCGCTCAAACGCCTTCGACCGCCGTTCAAGCCTTCAAGGAAACGCCCGGCGAGCCCTCTCCCGCGTCGCGTCCGGCGCGCGTGAGGGGCGGCTCATTAACGGTTCTGGGTCGTTCAAGTTACGTGAGTCGGGCGAAGATGACGCCGCCGGTAGCTCGCGTGAGAACAGAAGCAGACGAGGAATGCTCGACCGATCCGACCGGGAGGACGGCGAGAGAGTAATGACAAAGCTCTCGGCCTGTCAACAGAAATCTTCTCGACCAAAAAAGTAGCAAGCGGGTGCTCCGGCGCGGCGATTTTCTGGCCGTTCAGCCGGGCCAATCCCGCGCGCCGGGGATTTGGACGCGGAGGGCGACTCGGCCCGCCGGGTTCGTGGTAAATTAAAACCATCGTGTTGATGAACCGCGCCGCGCTTTCGAGAATGAAGGAGTCGGGCTTAATCTCCTGAAATGAATCTGAGGACTGTGAAGGCCACCAGATACGTCACCCCGCTCCGCGAGGGCGGGTCGCTCCCGGCCATCGTCGAGGCCGACGACGACGGGCTCTACGTTCTCAAGTTCCGTGGCGCGGGGCAGGGGCCGAAGGCTCTCGTCGCCGAGCTGGTCGCGGGCGAACTCGGTCGGGCGCTCGGATTGCCCGTGCCGGAGCTGGTCTTCATCGAACTCGACCCGGAGCTGGCGCGCACCGAGCCCGACCCGGAGATACAGGACTTGATTCGCGCGAGCGCGGGCCTCAACCTCGCGCTCGACTACCTGCCCGGCTCGATCACGTTCGACCCTCTGGTGGACAAGCCCGACGCCGGGTTGGCCTCGGCGGTCGTCTGGTTCGACGCCTACGTGACGAACGTTGACCGCACGGCGCGCAACACGAACCTCCTCGTCTGGCACCGCAAGCTCTGGCTCATAGACCACGGCGCGGCGCTCTACTTCCACCACGACTGGGCCAACTACCTCGAACGCAGCCGCAGCCCCTTCGCGCAGATTAAAGACCACGTTCTCCTGCCCTTCGCCGCCGACCTGCGCGGGGCCGACGCGGCGCTCAGCCTGAAGGTGACGCCCGCACTCGTCGAAGGAATCCTGAGCCTGATACCGGACGAGTGGCTCGCCCCGGCGGTGCGCTTCGCTTCGGCGGGCGAGCACCGGGCCGCTTACGCGCAGTACCTTCCGGCGCGTCTGGCGTCGCCCAGAGATTTCGTCAAGGAGGCGGCGGATGCCGGAACTTTGCCCGTTTGATTACGCCATCATCCGCGTCGTCCCCAGAGTCGAGCGCGAGGAGTTCATCAACGCGGGCGTCATCGTCTCCTGCGCGTCGAAGAAGTATCTCAAGGCCGGAATCGAACTCGACCGCGCGCGCCTCGCGGCCCTTGACCCGACGCTCGACCCGGCGACGGTGCAGAGACACCTCGACGCCATCTCCGCCATCTGCGAGGGCGGCGCGGGCGCTGGCCCCATCGGCCTGCTCCCGCCGCGCGCTCGCTTCCACTGGCTCGTCGCCCCGCGCAGCACCATCATCCAGACCTCGCCCGTGCACACGGGCCTCTGCGGCGACGGCGACGAGATGTTGGAACACCTGCTCGCCAAGATGGTGCGCGCGCGCGAAGCGGAAGGTGAGAGAAGCGCCGAGGCGTCGAGCGCCGCCGCCTCTTCCGAAGTCGTGAGCGAATCGGAGTGACCGGGTAGCCTTGAAGCCGTTCGGGCGTAGCGCGTTCGATGCGGCGGCGCGGAAGTGTTGAGTCGTGGTGAAGAGACGTTATAAATGGCTCGCGGGTTTGGTGGTCGTCCTGGCCGTGCTGGCGGGCGTGCTCTACGTCTCGCTCGCGTGGACGGAGGGCGAGCGCGCCGCCGACCACCCGTTCTTCCGTCGGGACGGCGCGCGCCCTCTGGTCATCGCGCACAGGGGCGGCGCGGGGCTCTGGCCGGAGAACACCCTGTACGCCTTCGGGCGCGCGGCGGAGTTGGGCGTTGACGTGATCGAGTTGGACGTGCGCGCGACCGCCGACGGCACGCTCGTCGTCTTCCACGACGCGACCGTCGAGCGGACGACCGGAGGCGAAGGAAGAGTCGGCGAGATGACTCTCGCGGAGTTGAAGAGGCTCGACGCCGCTTATCGCTGGACGCCCGACGGCGGGCGGACTTTCCCTCTGCGCGGGAGCGGCATCGGCGTGCCGACGCTGGAAGAGGTCTTCGCGGCGCTGCCTGAAATGAGATTCAACATCGAGCCGAAGCGGGGCACGGCTTCGCTGTCGAAGGCGCTCTGCCGCGTCGTCCGCGAGCGCGGGATGAGCGAGAAAGTCTTAATCGCATCCTTCACCCAGACGGTGCTCGAAGAGTTCCGCGGCGAGTGTCCGGGCGTCGCCACCTCCGGCGGCCCGGCGGAGGTGAGCAAGTTCCTCGCGCTCTCCAAAACCGGCCTCGGCGAGTCTTACAGCCCGCCGATGCAGGCGCTCCAAATCCCCGAACAGGCGGGCGGGATGCGGATGATCACGGGAGGCTTCGTCGAGGCCGCGCACGAGCGCAACCTCCAAGTTCACGCGTGGACTGTCAACGACGAGGCGCGCATGAGCGGCCTCATCAAACTGGGCGTGGACGGCATCATGACCGACTATCCCGACCGGCTCATGGCGCTCCGCGAACGGGCGCAGCCGCCCGCCGCCGTCTCCCGCGCCGGAGTCACAAGACGAAAGTCACCGTGATTTAAATCAACCTTCCACCCGAAGACCTTCCACGAACTCGACCCGAAGAGAAGCGAAGGGAATTTAAGCGTTGAAGCACAGGCAGAGACACATCACGCAAGTCACGCGCTTCCGGCGGCTTCTCCGTCAACGCGCGCGCGCCTTCGCTCTGGCCCTCTCGCTGCTCCTCGTCCCGTGCCCGTTGACTGTCTTCGCCGTCGAAGAAGCGCAGAGCTTCGTCCGCGTCAATCAAGTCGGCTATCGCCCTTCGGACGTGAAGATCGCGGTCGCTTTGTCGAAGACCGCGCCTTCCGACTTCGGAAAATTCTTCGTCGTCGAAGCGGCGGGCGGGCGCGTGGCTTTTACGGGAGAGCCGAGACGCGCGGGCGGCGCGTGGGGAGAGTTCGCGCATCACGCCGAGTTGGACTTCTCCGCTCTGAGGAAGCCGGGGCGATATTTCGTGCGCCTCGGCGATGTTCAGTCGCCGCAGTTCGACATCGGCGCGAAGGCTTACGCGCCTCTACCGGATCAACTCCTTGAGTTCATGCGCCAGCAGCGTTGCGGCTACAACCCGTGGCTCGACGCGGTCTGCCATCCCTTCGACGGTCGCACCGCCTACGGCCCTCTGCCCGCAGGGACGTACCTCGACGCGTCGGGCGGCTGGCACGACGCGGGCGACCAGTTGAAGTACCTCCTGACTTCGAGCAACGCCACGGCGCAGATGCTCCTCGCCTATCTCGTCGAAAGGGGCGACGCGCGGCGCGGCGCGGCGAGACGGCGCGCGGCCTCTTTCGCCGACCGCTTCAACGAGCGCGGACAGGCGGGCGCGAACGGCGTCCCGGACGTTTTGGACGAGGCGCGTTGGGGACTCGACTGGATGCTCAAACTGCATCCCGCGCCCGGCGAGCTTTATCATCAAGTCGCCGACGACCGCGACCACATCGGCTGGCGTCTGCCTCAACAGGAGATTGCGGACTACGGTTGGGGCAAAGGTAGTTACCGCGTCGTTTACTTCGCCGACGGCAAGCCGCAAGGTCTTCGACAGTACCAGAGCCGTTCCGACGGCGTGGCGAACCTCGCGGGCCGCTACGCCGCCGCGATGGCCCTCGGCTATCAGGTCTGGAAAGACGACCCCGCGCGGCGCGCTTATGCCGCGAGGCTTCTGCGCGCGGGGAGGGAAGTCTATGAACTCGGCAGGGCTTCGGAGGGCGTGCAGCAGGGGAACTCTTACGGCGCGCCGTACCGCTACGAGGAGACGACTTGGGCCGACGACATGGAATGGGGCGCGGCGGAGATGCTGCGCGCGACGGGCGAGCAGCGTTACCTTCAGGACGCGCGGCGCTACGCGCGCTTGGCCGCCGCCGAGTCTTGGATGGGTGCGGAGCAGGCGGGCCATTACCAGTTCTACCCGTTCATGAACCTCGGACACTTCCGGCTCTACGAGCTGGCCGATAAGAATTTAAAGAAAGAGCTGGCGGGCTTCTACCGCGAAGGTGTCGAGCGCACGCGGCGCGCGGGCGAGCGGAACCCGTACCGCGTCGGCGTCCCCTTCATCTGGTGCTCGAACAACCTTCTGGTCGCGCTCGCCACGCAAAGTTTGCTCTACGAGCGCATGACGGGCGACGCGCGGTTCGGGGAGTTCGCCGCCTTGCAGCGCGACTGGCTCTTGGGGCGCAACCCGTGGGGCGTCTCGATGTTCACGGAAATCCCGGCGGGCGGCGCGTACCCGAAAGACGTGCACCTGTTCGCCAACGCTCTGCTGAAACGCACGGTGCGCGGCGGGCTCGTGGACGGCCCCGTCTCGCGCCGAATCTTCCAGAGCCTCAAGGGCGTCGGCATCACCGAGCCCGACCCGCTCGCCGCCTTTCAGGACGAGTCAGCCGTCTATCACGACGACATCAAGGACTACTCGACCAACGAGCCGACGATGGACGGCACGGCCTCGGCCATCCTTCTGTGGGCCTTACTCGCGGGCGACTGAAATCACGCTGCGTCAGGCGAAGACCGTGACTCGTCAATCGTCAGTCGGCGCAACAATACAAACGGAGGTGAGTGATGTTCGGAAGGTTAACCTGTCTCGCACTTTTGTGCGTCGCGGCGTGCGGCCTCGCGCCCGCGCGGCAGCCGCCGCAGCTTACCAAGGCCGAGGAGGAAGTGAGGCGTTTGGAGCGCCAGTGGCTCGACGCCTACGAGCAGAACGACTCGGAGGCGATGAACCGCATCGTGGCCGACGACTTCACCATCACTTTCCCCGGCGGGCAGATGCAGACCAAGCCGCAGCTCATGGCGATGCTCAAAGCCCCGCGCCGCGCCGCGCAGCCCCGCATGCGTTTCCGCACCGAGGGCGTCCAGTCGAGGGCTTACGGCGATACGGTGATACTCATCGGCAAAGTTATTACGGAGTACGAGCGCGACGGTAAGACGGCCACGGAGCAGTCGAGGTACACGGACACTTACGTTCGCAAGGACGGGCGCTGGCAGGTCGTCGCCTCGCATCTGTCGAACGTCGAAGCGGCGAAGAAGCCTTGAGCGCAGGGGCGCGCTTAAAAAAGGCGACGGGGCTGATGCAGCCTTCGCTGCACCAGCCCCGTCCGGGACTCTAACGCTGCCGGAAACTTTTAGTAACCGTTCCAGCCGTCGCGGTAGCCGTTCTCGAAGCCCGCGCGGAAGTAGCGCTGGTAGAGGGCGCGGTTGCCGAAGCGCGAGTTGTAGTCCTTCGTCGCGTTGCGGTAGTCGCTCTCGTCGGTGAAGTTGAAACGCTCGCCGCGTCGCTGGTCGTTGCGGCCTTCCTTGATGCCTTCGTTGTAGCCCGCGTTGAGCGCGGTCTGACGAAGCTGAGAGGAGCCGCCCCAGTTGCCGTAGCCGCCCCACTCGCGACCGCGCCGCGCCTCACGACGCTCCTGACGATCTTCGCGTCTCTCTTCGCGCCGCTCGCGGCGGTCTTCGCGCCGCTCCTGACGGTTATCGCGCCGCTGGTTCCAGGTCTGCGCCGAGGCGGTGGCCGAAGGCAGCAGCAGAAACAGTCCGAGCGCCAGCATTGACGCCCCCTTCAATATTCCAACATTGCTTCTCATCTAATTTATCCTCCCTGACTTTGGGTGGCCCGCGTCCGGCACCTCGCCGTCGCTGCTACCTTCCCCGCCGAAAGCTATAACAAGCCCCGTGCCACACGCGATCCCGGCCTCTAATGCTGATAAATGCGCGCCCCGCCGCCTCCTTGAAGTAAGCGGCTACACGATACCGTGTCCGCTTTCACCAACGCGTGGGCGCGCGGATGTACGCGAAAGATTCTTCGCCGCAGGCGATTTTCACGAGGCGACCTTTTTCCCCTTGCGCGTCTGACCGTGCCCACCTAAAACTGTATAATCGCGGGCGGCAGACGAAAAAATTATGCACGCAAAAAATCTTTCGCTCACACATCTCGCGCGGGAGCCGCGCGCGGAGGCCGAGGGCGGTCGCCCGCCGCTCCTGTTGCTCCTGCACGGCGTCGGCAGTAACGAGGAAGACCTGTTCGGCCTCACTCCTTATATAGACGCGCGGTTCCTCGTCTTGAGCGCCCGCGCGCCGTTCGTCCTCGGCCCCGGCTCTTACGGCTGGTTCAACATCGAGTTCACGCCGCGCGGACTCGTCGCCGACATGGCGCAGGCGAAGCAGAGCCTTGAGATGCTGCCCGGCTTCATCGAAGAGGCGGTCGCGGCCTACGGAGCCGACGAGCGCTGCGTCTATCTCGGCGGTTTCAGTCAGGGCGCGATGATGAGTCTGGCGTTGATGCTCACGCGCCCCGAAGTGGTCGCAGGCGTGGCCGCCATGAGCGGGCGTCTCCCGGCGCAGGTGCTCGAACGCGCGCCCGACCGCGAGGCTCTCGACGGGATGCCGGTCATCATCACGCACGGCATCTACGACCCGGTGCTGCCGGTCGAGAACGCACGAGCGTCGCGCGAGTTTCTTGAGTCGCTGCCGGTCGAACTCACCTACCGCGAATACCCGATGGGCCACGAGGTCAGCATGGAGAGCCTGCGGGACGTGACCAAGTGGCTCGGCCACGCGCTCGACACGCGCTGCGCCGCGCGGAGTTCGTAGAGGGCTCTTCGGATAAGACACAAAGCCGCGCCCTTCAACTCGTGACGCGCGCGCCGCCCGCGTCGCGCGGCTCGTGCGAAGCGGCGAGTTCGCGCACGGCCTCGACGACGCGCGCCGTGACCGCCGACTCATCCTCATCCACGTTGGCGAAGAGCCGGAGCGCGTCCGTCCATGCGGGCCGCCGGTAGAAACGGAGCCACGCTTCGGGGTCGAAGCCGCGCTCGTCGTCGAACGGGCAGACGAGGCCGCGCGCGACGAAGGCGTGGAGGTCTTGCGAGCCGTGGTCAATGCCCGGCACGTAGGCGGCGGGCCGTCCCGCCGTCACCGCCTCGACGAGCACGCTTGAGTTACCGGCGAGCACGATGTCAGTCGCCGCGAGGTCGTCGAACACCGAAGCGCCCGCACTCCGACTCAGGCGCGGCTCAGCTCTCGAAGTAATCCACCCGTCAAGTCCTCGCCAGAGATTCTTCGGATGCGGGCGCACGTGGACGCGCGCCACGCGCGGGTCGGCGAGGAGACGTTCCACCAACGCGCGCAGCCTTCCTTCGTTCACGTCCTTACAGAGAAAAATCCCGACGCTCAGTCGTCCGGCGGGAAGCTCTCCGGGCATCGGCGCGTGATGCGTCCGCCGACCGTGGACGAAGACGCGGCCCAAGTGGCATCCTTCTTCGACGTAAGTCCGCCGCGCGGCCTCGCAGTGGACGACCGACAAATCGAAGGCGAGGCGCGCGACCGGGCGCACCGGCATCCCTTGCGTGACGAGAACGACGGGCACGCCGCACCTTCGGGCCGCGAGGCTGAAGGCGATGCCGTGCGGGTTGCTGTGGCTCGACACGACCGCGAGCCGGAACCGCCCGCGCCGGAAGATTTCGAGATAACGCGCGTAGTAGCCGACCAACTCGACGGCGCGGAGCACCTTGAAGAACTCCTGACGACGGTGCAGCCTCCGCGCGAGCCTGTATGTGCCACGCCAACGGCGGGCGAAACTCCGCCCCTTCGACCACCTCGGCCCCGTCGCAGCGCAGAAGGCTCTTGACGCCGCGACAGAGCAGCCACGCGCGCTCGACTTCCTCACGTGTTTCTGATGGAAGAGTCACCGGCTTCAAGTCCGCTTCCAAACCTCGACGCGGATGATGGTTCATTAGGGGCAGGGCTTGTTTCATCCCGCCTCTCGGAGCCCTCGAAGAAGATTGGCGACGGTCGTTTCGTGGACGCGGCGGCGCGCGGCGCGACCGATGTTGGCGTTGTGGGGCGCGAGCAGGCAGTTGTCGAGCGCGCGCAAGGGGCTTGCGTCGGGGAGCGGTTCGACCTCGAAAACGTCGAGCGCGGCCCCGGCGATTGTACGTTCGCGGAGCGCACGGGCGAGCGCGCGCCGTAGCCTTCGACGACCGCGCGAATCTCCTCGTCACACGTCGCAACGTAGATGGCCTCCAACGCCTCGCACATCGAGGCGCGGCGGAAGACGTGCTCGATCATTGAGAGCCCTCGGAGCGGGGCGAGCGGCTTGCCCGGAAAACGCGACGAGCCCATCCGCGCCGGGATGACCGCGACGATACGGGCCATGACACTCTCTCTCCTCGGAACCGACCGGCGAGGCGAAGTGGCGGGAAGGCTTATGCGCCGCCGCCGCGCCCGACGAGGCTGGCGATGACCGTCACCAGCTCGGCCAGTTCCACGGGCTTCGGGACGTGCATCTGGTATCCGGCGCGGAGCGCCTGCAAGCGATCCTCCGTCCGCGCGTAGGCCGTGAGGGCGACCGCCGGGACGCGGCCCCCGGCTTCGGCGGGCAGCGAGCGCACCTTCTTGATGAGCCCGTAGCCGTCCTCTTCCGGCATCCCGATGTCGCTGATGAGCACGTCGGGGATGGAACCCGTGAGGGCCGCGAAAGCTTCCGCCGCCGAGCCCGCGACCGAGACTTCCGCGCCGCACTGCGAGAGCCCGAACTTGAGCATCTCCAAAGTGTCTATCTCGTCATCTACGACGAGGATTTTGAGTCCGTCGAGGCGGTCGGGGCAGTGGTAAGTCGGCAGCGTCTCGCGCGCCGCCGGGTGGACGCGCCCGCCCAAGTCGCCCGACTGATAGACGGGCGCAACGGGCAGGCGCACCGTGAAGGTCGAGCCGCGCCCCTCGCCCTCGCTCTCGGCCTGCACGGTTCCGCCGTGCATCTCGACCAGATGGCGGACGATGGAGAGGCCGAGGCCGAGGCCGCCGTGCGTGCGCGTGATGCGCTGGTCGGCTTGACGGAAGCGGTCGAAGACGTGCGGCAAAAATTCAGGCGCGATGCCCATCCCGTCGTCGCTGACGACGATCTCGATGTGCGAGTTGACGCGCTCCAACTTGATCTGCACGCGCCCGCCTTTGGGCGTGAACTTGACGGCGTTCGACAGCAGGTTCCAGACAACCTGTTGGAGCCGCACGGGGTCGCCCGCGACCGAGACGATGCCCGTGTCCATGATCTTCTGCACGCGCACGCCTTTGGCCTCGGCGGCGGGACTGACGGATTCGATGGCGGCCTCGATGAAGGAGGTCGGCGAGATCGTCCGCACGTCGAGCCGGAGCTTGCCCGTGATGACGCGCGACACGTCGAGCATGTCGTCAATGAGTTGCGCCTGCGCGCGCGCGTTCCGCTCGATGGTCTCCAGAGCCTTGATTCCGGCGGCGGCCTCGTGCCGGCCCGTGCGGAGCATGTGCGCCCAGCCGAGGATGGCCGTGAGAGGCGTCCGCAACTCGTGCGAGATGGTGGCGAGGAACTCGTCCTTGAGGCGGCTCGACTCCTGCGCTTCGAGGAAGAGCCGCTCGTTCTCGGCGGCGGCGTGCTCGGCCTCCCGGCGCGCGCTCTCGGCGGCCTCGAAGAGCCGCGCGTTGTCCATCGCAACCGCCGCCTGCGCCGCGAGCCCCGCGACGAGTTGTTCGTGCCGCTCGGTGAAGACGCCCGCCTCCGGGTGGCCGAAGAAGAGCCCGCCCAACACTTCGCCGGAGCGCGAGATGACGGGCACGGCCAGATAGCTCGTCACGGGGAGGTGGCCTTCGGGCATCCCGAAGTAGGGCGAGTTCTTGCCGAAGCGCGGGTCGAGTTTGACATCGTCCATCCGCAGCACGCCCTCGCCGCGAAAGGTCGGGCCGAAGAGGTCTGTGGCGCGCGGCATGGGGAAGTGCTCGAAGGCCGAGCGCGCCACGCCCGACAAGGTGTAGAGCATGTAGGACGCGCCGCGCTCGTCCAGAATGTTGTAGAAGAAGGAGCCGAAGCGCGCGCGCGTGAGCGCGGTCGCGGCGTCGGTCACGGCCTGCACGATCTGTTGGAGGTCGAACTCGGCGGAGATGATCTGGCCGACCTCGTTGATGGTACGCAACGCCTCGGTCTGCTGGCGCAACTCCCTGTCCAAGCGCCTCCGCTCGCTGATGTCGCGCGCGATCTTCGACGCGCCGAGAATCTTCCCGTCGGCCCCGCGAATCGGCGAGACCGTCAGCGAGATGTCAATGAGCGTCCCGTCCTTGCGCCGCCGCACCGTCTCGTAGTGCTCGATGCGCTCGCCTCTCCGCAGGCGCGCGAGGATTTCCGGCTCCTCGTTGCTGTGGTCTTCGGGGATGAGGATGCTGACGTGCTGGCCGACGACCTCCTCGGCGACGTAGCCGAAGATGCGCTCGGCCCCCTTGTTCCAACTCGTGATGACGCCTTCCAGAGTTTTGGTGACGACGGCGTCGTCGGCGGAATCCACGACGGCGGCCAGCCAGAAGGGCGCGACCTCAGGGCTTTGCAGCCGCTTGGCCCACTCCTTGATGTCGGCGGGAACGGGAGTCGGGGGCGTGTCGGGCGGTTCGGTTGGCATGAGAACGAAAAAACGGACTCTACGAGCGAAGCCTGACGGCGATATAAATTTCAGGGATTTGAGACAGGACGGATTATACCTGACCGAGCCCGCAATTACCACGGAGCCTTTCCGGCGCACCGGCTTCGCCTGAGGCGAGCCAAGAGCGCCTTCAAACACGAACGGGCGGGGAACTGGCCGCGCGTCGCCTCTCCGCCCCTCGGACTCCGAAGCCATTGACACCCCTCGCGCACACTGACTATCTTTCACTACGATGATGCGAAGCCGAAAACTAACGCCAGTCCTCGCAGAGACTACGAAAACGTTCTCGGCTGAGGCTCGATTCGTCGCCCGCGCCGCCTTCCCGCCCGGCTGTCTAAAGGAAGCGGAGCGCGTATAATGAACGGGCTCGATAAATCCACCGTCACGAATCATCTCCGGCACTCGAAAGGAAGACTTTTAATGCTCCGACCGTCGAACGTCCGCTCTCTGACCTTAATCTTAACGCTGCTCTCCGCGTCGCTCTTCGCGGCCTGCGGCTCCGGCAACGAGAACGCGCCGAACGGCAACACGACCAACGCCAACGCGAACGCCGCCAACACCTCGGCGACTAATACCAACTCCGCCGCGAACGCCAACGCCTCGACGGCCAGCAACGCGTCGAAGCCGAAGCTCAACTTAAACACGGCTTCGGAGGCGGAGTTCATGGCCGCCATCCCCGGCTTCGGGAAGCGGATGGCGCACGAGTTCGAGGAGTACCGGCCTTATCGGAGCGTCCAGCAGTTCCGCCGCGAGATCGGCAAGTACGTGGATGCCGCGCAGGTCGCCGAATACGAGAAGTACGTCTTCGTCCCCATCAACGAGAACGAGGCGGACGCGCCCACGCTCCGACAGATACCGGGGCTCGACGAGAAGGAAGCGGGCGAGCTGGTCGCGGGACGACCTTACGCCACGCGCGACGCCTTCCTCTCCAAGCTCTCCGAGAAAGTCTCGGCGGACGAGCTGGCCGTCGCCAAAACTTACCTGAGCAGCCGATGAGCCCCGCCGACGTACTCGCGCGCCTGCGGCGTTTCCTCCTCGCCTTCTCCGTCCTGCTCCTCGGCGGCTCGCTGGTCGAGCTGTTCCTCGTCGAGCACACGGAGGACGCCGTGCAGTTGATTCCGTTCGCGCTCTGCGGGCTCGGCGCTCTGGCGGCGCTCGCCGCGCTCTTCAAGCCCCGGCGCGCGACCCTTCTGGCGTTACGCGCGTGCATGCTGCTCGTCGTGGCGGGCAGCCTCTTCGGTATCTACCAGCACGTCTCGCACAACTACGCGTTCCAGCAGGAGGTCAACCCCAACGCGACCGGCGGAGAACTGCTGCGCGGCGCACTCGGCGGCGCAAACCCCTTGCTCGCGCCCGGCATCCTCGCCGTCGCCGCCGTCCTCGCGCTCGCCGCCGCCTACCGCCACGAAGTAAACGCGGAACGTGGAACGACGAACGTGGAATGAGAAGCGGTTCGTCTCTTGCTTCGTCGTTCAACGTTCCTTATTTCCCTTTGCAGGAGAGCCATGAAGCGACGTTTGATGCTGTGCGTAAGTCTGCTGCTCTGGTCGGCGAACGGCGTGGCGGCGCAGGCCGGGAGCAAAGACCGCTGGCCTTCGTTCCGTGGGACGCAGGCGGCGGGCGTGGCCGAGGGGCAGGGTCTTCCCGAACGCTGGGACGCGCGCGAGGGGACGCACGTCAAATGGAAGACGAGGATTCCGGGCCTCGCACATTCGAGCCCGGTCGTCTGGGACGGGCGCGTCTTCGTCACGACCGCCGTCAGCAGCCGGGGCGGCGACAGTTTTCGTCACGGCCTCTACGGCGACGGCGACGCCTCCGAAGACCGCTCGGTTCACAGTTGGAAGCTCTACGCGCTCGACAAGTCGAGCGGCAAGGTTCTGTGGGAGCGGACGGCCTACGAAGGCGTCCCGCGCGAGAAGCGGCACATCAAGGCTTCTTACGCCAACGCGACGCCCGCGACCGACGGGCGCTACGTCGTTGCCTTCTTCGGCTCGCAGGGGCTCTACGCCTTCGACATGCAGGGGCGGCAACTCTGGAAGAAAGACCTCGGCGTCTTGAACGCCGGAGCCTACGACGCGCCCGACTACGAATGGGGCACGGCCAGCTCGCCCGTCATCTACAAAAATCTCGTCATCGTCCAGTGCGACACGCAGAAGGACTCTTTCCTCCTCGCCGCCGACTTGAAGACCGGCAAGACCGTCTGGAAGACGGCGCGCGAAGAACTGCCTTCGTGGGGCACGCCCAACATCTACGCGGGCAAGGCGCGCGCGGAACTCGTTACCAACGCGCCGAACTTCATCCGCGGCTACGACCCTCTGACGGGTAAAGAATTATGGCGGCTCGGCGGCAGCTCGAAAATCACCGCGCCGACGCCGGTCTTCTCCGGCGACCTCATCGTCGTCGCCAGCGGGCGAAGGCCCGAAGCGCCCATCTTCGTCATCCGCGCGGGCGCGCAAGGCGACATCACGCTCGGCGCGGGGCAGACCTCCAGCAAGCACGTCGCTTGGAGCAAGCAGGCGCGCGGCTCTTACATGCCGACGCCGCTCATCTACGGCCAGTATCTTTACGTCCTGTCGAATCAGGGCGTGCTCGACTGTTACGACCTGAAGACGGGCGCGGAAATCTACCGCCAGAGGATTCAGCATCAGGGCGGCGGCTTCAGCGCCTCGCCCGTCGCGGCTGACGGGCGAATCTACCTCACGAGCGAGGACGGAGACATCTTCGTCGTCAAGGCCGGGCCCGCGTTCGAGCTGCTGGCGACGAACCCGATGGGCGAGCTGATGATGGCGACGCCCGCCATCTCTTCGGGCCTCATGTTCGTCCGCACGCAGCACCACATCTACGCCATCGGGCGGTAAGAGAGAGAAGGGGAAGAGGGAAAAGGGTAAAGGGGAAGGGAGCGTGGGAGAGAGGTTTGAGCAATCTCTCCTCACAGGCTGCTCCGCCGAGCCCGACTCTCTTCACTCAACCCTCTTCTCCCTTTCCCCCTTTCCCCTTTTCCCCTCTTCCCCTTCTCTCATTAATTGACCCTGAGATAACTGAAACGTCGCCTTGAGTCGCCCCGGCTCGTCACGCGGGCGCGGGAGTTCGACACGGGAAACGTGCGCCTCGTCACATAGTCAGAACATTCGTGAACCGTCGGCCCGTATATTCACGCGTGACGGCGGTGCGCGACATGGAAGCGCGACGCGCCGCAAAGTTTGGAAACCCATCAAGCCTCGAAAGGAATTCGACCATGAAGAAAGCCACCTCCCGCATCGCCACCGCCCTTCTGCTCTGTGCCCTTTCCGTCGCCGCCGTCTCGGCCAAGGTCAAGAGCCGCGCCGTCACCTTCGGTCAGGACTTCGCCGTCGGCGGGACGCTCGTCAAGGCCGGGACTTACAACCTGAGCTTCGACGACCAGACGAACACGCTCACCGTCAGCGACCGCAAGACGAAGGAAGTCATCGCGAAGGCCGAAGCCCGCACCGAAGCGCGCCGCGCCGGTTCCGTGCTCGGCATGGACATCCAGATCGTCGGCAGCGGCGCGTCCGCGACGCTCGCCAGCATCGCCTTCCCCGGCGAGAAGATGGCCTTCGCCCTGAGCGGCGCGACCGCCGCGAAGTAGAGAAGGCCAAGACCGGTCACGCGCCGAAAGAGGCGGCAGGGTTCGACGGAACCTTGCCGCCTCTTTCTCTTTCGCCGGGAAAAATCTTTGGAACTTTCCTCAAGCCTTTCCGCAATAAACAGTGTCCGCAAACTTCCTTCCGGCGGGCGCGGCACAGGGGACAATCCGCCACCGAAGGGCGTCGGCCTCGGCGCGTCGGTCTTCGTGCGCCCGGCTGGGCGCTCGCAAAGTTGAACAGGCAATCCAAACGAACCCGGAGAAGAGAATTTTTATGCAGAGATTGAGCAGAACGATTTTAGTGCTGGCGCTCGTCGTCGCGGGCGCGGGCGCGGCCACGGGCCGTGACAACGCGAGCGCCGCGCGCGCCGAGGAAGTTCTCAAGCAGGCGCGCGCGGCCATCGGCGGCGAGGCGAAAATCGGCGGCGTGCGCGGGCTCTCCATCAAAGGCAAATATCGCCGCGTCATTCAGGAGCGCGAGCTGTCCGGCGAGCGCGAGTTCGACCTCCTCCTGCCCGACAAGTACATGCGTACCGAGTCGGTCGTCATGCAGGGCATGGGCATGAGCATGACCAACACGCGCGCCATCAACGGCTCTGAGTTCTGGGCCGACGGAGGCCGAGGCCGCGCGGGCGGAACCATGATGATTATGCGCGGCGACGGCAAGGAGCCGACGCTCGAAGACCTTGCGCGGGCCGAGCAGGAGCAGG
Source organism: Pyrinomonadaceae bacterium (assembly GCA_035761505.1). Lineage (GTDB taxonomy): Bacteria > Acidobacteriota > Blastocatellia > Pyrinomonadales > Pyrinomonadaceae > JAIVJM01. The sequence continues at coordinate 9,704 of DASTQX010000203.1, read as the reverse complement.
CGCGGCAGATGCGCGTCGAGCTGGCCCGCTACGTCCTCGCGCTGCTGCTCACGCCGAGCCCCGGCTTCCCGCTCGAATTCACCTACGCGGGCGAGGCCACCGCCGACGACGGTAGCGCCGACGTGATTGACGCCGCCGGGCCGGAAGGCTTCGCGGCCCGCCTCTTCCTCGACAAGCGGACGCACTTGCCGCTCATGCTCAGCTACCGCGCGCCCAAGCCGCGCGTCTTCACGATGATGCAGCAGGGCGGGCCGCGCGGCGGCCACGGCGGCAAGAGTCAGGAAGAACTCGTCAAGGAGGCGCGCGAGAAGCTGAAGGAACAGGGCGAGGCGGCGAAGCCCGAAGAGGTCGAGATGCAGATACGCTTCAGCGAGTACAGAGAGTCCGGCGGCTTGCTCCTCCCGCACCGCATCGCCTCCGGCCCCGACGGCGAGACGACCGAGGAGTGGGAGATTAAAACCTACTCCGTTAATCCGCAGTTCAAGGCCGACAAGTTCCAGAAGAGATAGGAAGGTAGTCAAACGTCATGCTTCGACACGGATTCCACGTCCGCGCGCTGAGCGTGTGTCTCGCGGCGCTCGTCCTTTGCTTCCCCGCGCGCGCCTTCGCGCAGAAGTCGAATGATTCGAGTCTGAAAATCACCGTCGTCGACCCGGACGGCGCGGCCATCCGGCGCGCGCGCGTGACCTTGAAGACGGGCGAAGGTGAAGCCCGCGCCGCCGAGACGAACGAGCGCGGCGAGGCGACCTTCGCGCGCCTCACGGTCGGCCAGCAGGCACTCCTGAGCGTCGAGGCCGAAGGCTTCAAGCCGCACGGGCCGCAGGAGCTTGCCTTGTCGGCGGGCGGCAACCAGACGCGCGTCCAACTCGAAGTGGGCGGCCTCGTCGAAGAGGTCAACGTCGCGCAGGACGAGCGCGACCGCAACCTCGACCCGCGCGGCCCGGCCTTCTCGAACGTGCTCACCGAGGAGCAGTTGGCCGCGCTCCCCGACGACCCCGAAGAGTTCGAGAACGCCATCAACCAGCTCGCCGGGCCCGGCGCGAACATCCGCGTCAACGGCTTTCGCGGCGGCAAGCTTCCGCCCAAAAATCAGATTCGAGAGATACGCTTCCGCCGCAACCCTTACGCCGCCGAGAACCACGAGCGCGGCTTTGTCTCCGTGGATATTTTTACGAAGCCCGGCACGAACGCGTGGCGCGGCTCGCTCGGCTTCGGCTTCCGCGACGAAGCCCTTAACGCGCGCCAAGCCTTCGCGCCTTTTCGCGGCCCGGAACAGCTCCGCCGCTTCAACTTCACGCTCGACGGCCCCGTCTGGAAGAACCGCACTTCGGTCTTCCTCTCGGCGGACTTGAACGACGCCTTCGACTCGAAGACCATCGTCGCCGCGTTGCCCACGGGCCGACTCGACGATCTCGCCCTGCGCCCCTCGCGCCGCCTCAACTTCTCGGCGCGCGTCGAGCACGCGATTGATAAAATCCACGCGCTCCGCTTCGAGTACCAGCGCAACACGGTCGAGCAGGAGAATCTCGGCGTCGGCGATTTCGACCTGCCCGAACGGGCCTACTCGTTCGACCAGACCGAGCACCTCTTCCGCCTCTCCGAGTCGGGCGTCTTCAAGAAGAAGTATCTGAACGAGTTTCGCTTTCAGGCCCGCTGGCAGGAGCGAGGGACGCGCGCCGAACTGGACGCGCCCGCCGTGCTCGTCGCCGGAGCCTTCAACGGCGGCGGCGCGCTCACGCGCGGGACGCGCGCCCTGCGCGAATTTGAACTGGCCGACAACCTCGACTTCGCCACCGAGCAGCACTCGATGCGCGCCGGGATAGAGTTCGAGGCCGGGAGCTACCGCAGCGACGAGACCTCGAACCCCTTCGGCACTTTCACCTTCGCGAGCCTCGAAGCCTTCCGCGCGGGGCAGCCCACGACCTTCTCGCAACGCTTCGGCGACCCCGCGCTCTCTTTCTCGCAGTCCCAGTTCGCTTGGTACTGGCAGGACGACTGGCGCGCGCGCAAAGACTTGATGCTCAGCTACGGCGTGCGCCACGAGATGCAGACGAACCTCTCAGACCGCTCCAACTTCGCGCCGCGCGTCGGGCTCGCGTGGACGCCTTTGAAGTCCGGCGCGGTCACTGTCCGCGCGGGCGCGGGCGTCTTCTACGACTGGTTCGAGTCCTCCACTTACGAACAGGCGCTCAGGGTTGACGGCCAGCGACAGCGCGACCTCGTGGTGCGCGACCCGGACTTCGCCGACCCGCTCGGCGGCGGCACCGGCATCGCACTCCCGCCGGGCCGGATTCAGGTTGACCCGAAGTTGCGGATGCCTTCGGTCTGGATGGCCTCGGTCGGCGTCGAGACGCGCCTCACGCCCAAGCTCCGGCTCTCGACCGACTACCGCTTCGAGCGCGGGCTTCATCTTTTGCGCGGGCGCAACGTCAACGCGCCGGTCAACGGTTTGAGGCCCGACCCAACGCTCGGCAACGTCACGCAGATCGAATCCTCCGCCACCTCGACCACGCAGCGGCTCTCCTTTCATCTCCTGCCCGCGATGATCAAGAGCGGCTTCTTCTGGTCGGCGATGTACTCTTACTCGCGGAACTTCAGCGACACGGCTGGGCCTCTGAGCCTCGCGGCGAACAACGCCGACTTCCGGGGCGAGTGGGGGCCGTCGCCAAACGACGTGCGCCACTTCGCTTCCGGGATGCTCAACCGGAAAATCTACAAAGGCTTCTCGCTCGGCCTGATGTTCAGCGCCAGCTCCGCCCCTCCTTACAACGTCACGACCGGCTTCGACGACAACGGCGACACGGTGAGCAACGACCGCCCGGCGGGCGTCTCGCGCAACAGCGAGCGCGGCGCGGCGCGCTGGGATTTGGGCGCGCGGCTCGGCTGGGGCTTCGGCTTCGGCGGCGAGCGTCCGGCCACTTCGATGGGCGGCCCGATGGTCATCCGCATGAGCGGCGACGGCAGCGGCGGCCCGCCGTCTCTGCCCGGCGCGAGCAACAAGCGTCTCCGGCTCGAACTCTACGCGCAGGTCTTCAACCTCCTCAACCGCTCGAACCTCGTCGGCTTCTCCGGCGTCCAGACCTCGCCCTTCTTCGGCCAAGCCACCGCCTCGCTCCCCGGTCGCCGCGTCGAGACGGGGATGCGCTTCAGCTTCTAAGAAATCGTTCGAGAAGAAATCTGTGAGCCCCTTTCAGGGGCTTTTGCAAACGACCCTAAAGCTCGTTCATTTCCACGGCTCGATTGCCGACGCGTCCCTTGCGCTCTAAACTCTCCGCGACGGAGGAATCATGGTCATCATCCTGATGGGCGTCACCGGCTCCGGCAAGACGACGATTGGGCGGCTGCTCGCGCGCGAGTTGGGCTGGCCGTTCCACGACGCCGACGACTTCCACTCGGAGGCCAGCGTCGAGAAGATGGCGCGCGGCGTCCCGCTCGACGATAGAGACCGCGCGCCGTGGCTCGCCGCCTTGCGCGAACTCATCCGCCTGCGCGTCGAGAGCGGCGAGAATGCCGTCCTCGCCTGCTCCGCTTTGAAGGAGAGCTACCGCAACTTTCTTCTGGTTGGCGAAGACGTAAAGCTCATCTACCTGAAGGGCGATTACGACCTCATCCGAGAGCGCTTGGGCAGCCGTCAGGGACACTTCATGAAAGCCGCCATGCTCGACAGCCAGTTCGCCGCGCTCGAAGAGCCGGAGCGGGCGTTGAGTGTTGACATCTCCCAGCCGCCGGAAGAGATCGTCCGGGCCATTCGGGACGGCCTCGGCGTGTAGGGCGAAGGCGGCAAGAGAAAGACCGCGCTCCGGCTCTCGGCGAGGGAAGCGATGTCGCTTGTCTCGGACTCGCGTTATAGTGTCCGTGGAGTTTTGCTTCTCTCAATCAGCTCGGAAGGGTGAATGAAGGATGGACAGAGTTTTCTTCGCGGTCGGAGCCGTGTCGGCGTTCGTGGGCGTGGCCGTCGGCGCGTTCGGCGCGCACGGTTTGAAGGGCAGGCTGGACGCGGAGGCGCTGGCCGTCTTCGAGGTGGGCGTGCGGTATCAGCTGTATCACGCCTTCGCGCTCGTCGCGGCGGCGTGGGCCTGGTCGAGGTGGCCGGGGACTCTGGCCGTCGCGGGTGGGTGGCTCTTCGTCGCGGGGACGCTCGTCTTCTCAGGGAGCCTCTACGCGTTGAGCCTGACGGGCGTGCGCTGGCTCGGCGCAATCACGCCTCTCGGCGGGCTCGCGTTCCTCGCCGGGTGGCTGTGTCTCGCGGCTCACGTGTGGAGAGCGCAGCCGTAGATGAATCGTGTCTGAAGTCGGGGCACTTGCCCGGCGACTCGCGCGCGGTCACTTGATGGAGGCGAGCACTCTCTTGATGAGTTCGTCGGGGTTGGGCTGATGCCAGCGCCAGACGATCACGAGGTCGTGTTCGGGGTCAACCCAGATGGTGTTGGAGCCGTAGCCGAGCGCGGCATAACTCGTTTCGGGCGCGCTCGGCCACTCCTTGCGCCCCGTGTTGAGCCACCAGAGGAAGCCGTAGTTCGGCCTGATGGGAGTCGGCGTGGTTGCCGCCCTCACCCAACGCTCGGAGACAATCTGCCTGTCCTTCCAACGCCCGTTGCGGAGGAAGAGATAGCCGAAGCGCGCCTCGTCGCGCGTGCTGATCCAGAGCCCGCCGCCCCAGCGCGTGCCGCCGCCGACGGACGGCATCCGCTTCCCTTCAATCACCACGTCCGAGTTCGCGTAGCCGTGATACTGCCAGGAGTCTGAAGCGCCGATTTTGTCCATCACTTCGTCTTTGAGGACGCGCGGCAGGGGCTTGCGCCAGACGCGGAGCAGAGAGAGCGAGAAGCGGTTGATGCGCACGTCGTTGTACTCCCAGAACGTGCCGGGCTCTCGAATCGGGCGCGGCTCGCGGCGGCCCCTGCCGAACTGCTCGACGCCGACGAAGTCGCTCTTCTTCCCCCACATCTCGCCTTCCCACTCGCTCGTCTGCCGCGCGTGCTGCTCCCATGTGACCTTCGCGTTGTGCGGCGAGTCGTAGCCGCCGTCTTTGACGTACTCGCGCACCGGGTCTTCGACGCGCTTAATCAACCCCCGGTCGAGCGCGAGGCCGAGCGCGGTCGAGAGGAAACTTTTGGCGACGCTGTAGGTCGGGTCAATGCGGCGCGTGTCGCCCCACTCGGCGACGATGTAGCCCCGTCGGATGATGATGCCGTTGGTCGCGCCGCGCTCTTTCGGGATGGGGCCGAGCAGCGCGCCGAAGGTCTCGACCTGCGTCGAGAAGTCGCGCGGCACGCGCGTCTCCTGCGTCTTCGCGTAGGCGACGGCTTGATCGAGCAGCGCGCCGTCCATCCCGACCTCTGCGGGCCGCCTCCGCTCCCAAACGTCGCCGCGCGGCGGGTAGTAAACCTTCTCCCGCGCGCCGCTCTTGGCCGCCGTCCGCGCGGACGTGTCCGGCCCCGGCGCGAAGCCGAGCGAGAGGCACAGCGCGAAAGCGGCGAAGAAAGTTGCCGCGTAACGTCTCTTCATATTTTTAAGCATCATTTAAGTTTGATTCGTCGGCCTGAGACGGCTATGGTAACAACCAAAGCGGAAACGCGCCAGAGAGTTGAAGAGAGTGACCCCGGAACAGTTCCTCCAACTAGCCAGAGTCTTACCGGAGCCGACGTGCCTCGTCACCGACGAGGGGCGCGTGCTGGCCGCCAACCCTCCGGCGGCGGAACTGCTCGGCCTGCCCGCCCAAACGTCGCAAGAGGTTTCGCTCGCCGAACTCGCCCACGACGACGCGGAAGAAATCCGCGCTTACCTCCGCTCCTGCTCTCTGAGCACGGAGATGTTACCCGGCACTCTGCGCCTGCGCGCGCGCGAAGGCGGCGAACTCCCCTGTCTCTGCGAAGGGGCCGCCGTCGCGCCGCGCTCGCCGGGCGAAGAGCCCGCGCTCGTCCTCCTGCGCCTCTGTGCCGAAGACTCGGACGCGGGCGGCGTCTTCGTGCTCAAGCAAAAAATCGAAGCGCTCGGACGCGAGATGAGCGAGCGCCGCCGCGCCGAGGAAGAGCTGAAGGCGACCGAGCGCCGCTTCCTGATGTTCATGGAGAATCTGCCGGGGCTCGCGTGGATTAAAGACCGCGAGGGGCGCTACATCTACGCCAACGCCGCCGCCTCGGAAGCCTTCGGCAGGCCACGCGCGGAGTTGTACGGCAAGACCGACGCGGAAATCTTCCCGCCGGAGACGGCCCGGCAGTTCCGCGACAACGACCTCCGCGCGCTCGAAGGCGGCGCGTGCGTGCAGACCTTAGAGACTCTGGAACAAGCGGACGGCCTCCATCATTCCATCGTCAGCAAGTTCCCGCTCCTCGGCCCCGGCGGCGAGGCCGGTTTGGTCGGCGGCGTCGCCGTGGACATCACCGAGTACCGGCGCAGCGAGGAGGCTCTGCGCGAGAGCGAGGAGAAGTACCGCAGCCTCCTCGAAGGCGCGAACGACATCATCTACTCGCACGACCTCGAAGGGAACTACCTGACCATCAACCGCGCGGGCGCGGAAGTGACGGGCTACACGCGCGAGGAGATTCTGGGCGGCCTCAACATCGCGCAGGTCGTCGTGCCCGAACACCTCGAACTGGCGAAGGAGATGACGCGCCGCAAGCTCTCAGACCCTTCGCCCACGGTCTACGAGGTGGACATCAACACGCGCGACGGTCGCCGCCTGACGCTCGAAGTGAGCACGCGCATCGCCTTCCGTGGCGGGCGGCCCGTGGCCGTCGAAGGGATAGCGCGCGACGTGACCGAGCGCAAGCGCGTCGAGCGGGTGCGGGAAGAACTGCTCGAACGCGAGCAGAAGGCGCGGCGCGAACTGGAAGAGGCGAGCCGCCTCAAGGACGAGTTTCTGGCGACCGTCTCGCACGAGTTGCGGACGCCCCTGACGGCCATCTTCGGCTGGGCGCACATGCTCCGCTCCGAGAGTCTGGACGCGGAGACGCGCGCCCGCGCCGTCGAGATTATCGAGCGCAACGCGCGCTCGCAGAAGCAGCTCATTGACGACATCCTCGACGTGTCGCGCATCATCACCGGCAAGATTCGCATCAACACCCGGCCCGTCGAGCTTCTGCCCGTCATCGAGGCCGCGCGCGAGGCGGTGCAGCCCGCCGCCGCCGCCAAAGAGATTATCTTTCAACTCGACTACGACTTCCGCGAGGCTTCCGTCGTCGGCGACTCAGACCGCCTCCAACAGGTCGTCTGGAACCTCCTGTCGAACGCCGTCAAGTTCACGCCCGCCGGAGGGAGCATCGTGCTCGGCCTGAGGCGTCTGGGCCGCCACGCCGAGATTAACGTCCGCGACACGGGCGAAGGCATCAGGCCGGAGTTTCTGCCGCGCGTCTTCGAGCGCTTCAGTCAGGCCGACGGCTCCATCACGCGCGAGCACGGCGGGCTCGGCTTGGGCCTTGCCATCGTCCGCCATCTGGTCGAGTTGCACGGCGGCGGCGTCCGCGCCGAGAGCGAAGGGAAGGGGCGCGGCGCGTCCTTCACCGTCACGCTCCCGCTCCTCGGCCTGCGGAACGAAGAGGGCGAAAAGCGGAGCGAAGAAGCGGCGGGCGGCGACGAGAAATCCGCCGCGCCCGATGCTCCGCCCGCGAACCTTCGCGGCGTGCGCGTGCTGGTCGTGGACGACGAAGAGGACGCCCTCTCGCTCGTCTCGACGGCGCTCAGGATGTGCGGCGCGGAAGTCTCGACCGCCGTCTCCGCCGCCGAGGCTCTGGGCGCGCTCGCGCGCGAACGGTTCGACCTGCTCATCTCCGACATCGGGATGCCGAACGTTGACGGCTACGAACTCCTCCGCCGCGCCTCGGAGATGGGCGTCCGTCTCCCCGCCATCGCCCTCACGGCCTACGCCCGCGCCGAAGACCGCCGCCGCGCCCTCGACGTGGGCTACCGCGAACACCTCCCCAAACCCATCGCGCCCGCCGACCTCATCAACACCGTCGCCCGCCTCGCCGCGCGAAGCACGCAGGACTGAGAAGGTTCGAGGCGGAAGTCCGACCAAAGAAGAAGTGACGAGTGATAAGTGATAAGTGATAAGTGATGAATGAAAAGCGGCTTGGCTTTCATTCATCACGCATCATTTACATGAGCAGGATGTCAACGCGATGGGCGTGGACGCGGTTTTCGCAGGGCGACCAGGCGAAGACGGTGAAGCGACCGTCCTGGGAGGCGACGAGGGCGACGGCGTCGGTCTGGTCGTGGACGAACTGCGCCGCCGAGAGGTGTCGCGTCCCGCCGAGGCGCGTGGGGTGGACGGGCTCCGCCTCGCCGTCTATGACCGGCTCGGTCAGGATTACTTCCGTGACCTGCGCGCCGCCGTCCCTGCGCCCGATCTTCGCGCCGAAGGCGAGCAACTCGAAACGGTCGCTGATGACGGTCGCTCCGTCAACGGCTGTGAGCCCCGCGATGGCGTCCACGGCGTCAATGAAAGCCTCCTGCCATCTCTGGCGGCTCTTCTCTTCGGCGTCGCGCCGCATCAGCTCGGCCAGTTCCGAGAAGGCTGGCGCGACCGCATAAGTGACGGGCCTGAGGATTGACTCGCGCCAGTTTTCCGAGCCGTGCGGGACGACGAGGAGCGAGCCGCCGCGACGGTGCGCGCGCATCGAGGCGGCCAACTGCACGAGCGCGTTGACCGGCTCGGCCCCCGCGACGGGCGCGGGAGCGCCGAAGCCGAGCAGCGAAGTCAGAAGCTCCGGACAGTCGGGCAGGCTCGTCCCTCGCTCGTCTACGATCTTGATCTGGTCGCCCTGGAGCACGGCGACGTTGACGAACTTGCTCGCCTCCTGCCCGCGCCGGTACTTGACGACCAAGAGGCCCGGCTCGACGACTTCGAGCACGAAGCAGAGCTTCGGTATCGAGCGCGTCGTTCCCCAGACGCGCAACTCGCCGCCGGGGTTGCGCCAGACGCCGAGGTGGAGGCCGGGGCGCTCGACCGCCGGGGCGACCTTGGCGAGCGCGCCCGCGCTGAGCGGCAGCTCTTTCTCGAAGCGGAGCGGGTGCCCGGCCTCTTCGGGCGGGAGGAAGGCGAGCGAGATTTTCGGCGAGTAGCCTTCTTCGCGCCGCAGGCTCGCCCAGAAGGCGGTGTTTATAATCGCCTCGATGGTCGCGGCGTCGGCCTCCGGTGCCAGCACCTGCGGGCGGCGCTCTCTGGCCGCCGCGAGCCGCCGCGCGAAATAGTCCCGCACCGTCTCGGCCACGGCGCGCGCCGCCTGATACTTCGCTCCCGACATCGCTTCTCTCACCTCGCTCATCAAGACCTCCGAAACCGCCGTCCTCGTCCCAATCTTAAGTTTACCCGCGCACGGCTCTTTTAACATCCGCGCGTGGCCTTCGGCCAGAGCCCGCGCGGGCTCGGCGGTCGGGCGGTCGTCACGAATATGTTAGAGTGACTCCGCAATCTTTAATAACGGACGAGGCGCGAGCGGTCTGAGGCGTGAGTCCGCGCACGCGGGCGACGCCCTTCGGAGAGGGCCGCGCGCGGCACTTTCCGGGCGGGACTTTCTATGAACGAAATGGGCTCCATCTCGACGGCCTCGGTGCTTGTCTTCGGCTTCGTCCTCGGCCTCAAGCACGCCGTCGAGGCCGACCACCTCGCCGCCGTCTCGGCCATCGTCAGCGAGCGCCGGAGCCTGCTCGGCTCGTCGCTCGTCGGCGGGCTGTGGGGCTTGGGTCACACCATCTCTCTGCTC
>DASTQX010000202.1:0-5213 GCA_035761505.1 Pyrinomonadaceae bacterium | reverse complement strand
CTTTGCGGAGGCCGGAAAACAATCCGCCGCCGAGCCCGACGCCGACGCCCGAACCGACGGCGACTCCGACTCCTTCGCCGACGCCTTCGACAACTCCGAGCCCGACGCCCGCGCCCGGCGCGAGGGACGAGCAGAAGAAGGTCAAGCCGACGGAAGTCGTCTTCGAGGGCGTGCGCCGTCGCCTGAGTCTCCTGCCCGTCGGCGTGGACGTGTTCTATCAGACCATCAGCCCCGACGGGAAATATGTGTTGATGATTGCGGGCGCGGTCAACCAGACGAACCTCTATCTCTACCCGCTCGACGAACTCTCGCGCGAGCCCGCCGTAACGCGGCAACTCACTTCGACGCAGGGCTTCAAGAGCTACGCGCAGTTCTCGCCTGACAGCCGCGAGGTCTTCTATCTCGAACAGGGGCGGATTCAAATCGCGCCCGTCGACCAGCGGCAGACGCCGCGCGCGCTCGCCGTCGTCGCCGAGATGGACGTGGACTTCGCGCAGGAAAAGCTCGCCGTATTCCAGCAGGGCTGGGAGTACATGCGCGACTATTTTTACGACCCGAACTATCACGGCGCGGACTGGCTCGCTCTGCGCGGCGAGTACCTGCCGCTCGTCGCGGGCGCGCGCACGCCCGACGAGATGCGCCGCCTGATGCGTCTGATGGTCGGCGAGCTGAACGCCTCGCACCTCGGCGTGAACGCGCCGGGCGGCTCGGCGCAGACCACGACGGGACGGCTCGGCCTCGCCTTCGACCGCGAGGAGTACGAGCGGGCGGGACGCCTCCGCGTGACCGAAGTCATCCCGCTCGGCCCGGCGGCTCTGGCGCGCGACGCCTCTGCGCCGGAGCGCACGCGCGAAGTCAAAGTCGGCGAGTACATCTTGAGCGTGGACGATAAGACGCTCGACGCGCGGACGAATCTGGACGAGCTGCTCAACTATAAAATCAACCGTCGCGTGACGCTCACGGTCGCCGCTTCGCCCGACGGGGCGGGGAAGAAGGAGCTTGACGTGCGGCCCGTGAGTCTGGGCACGGAGAAGGGCTTGCGCTATCGCAAGTGGGTCGAGGAGCGGCGCGCTTACGTCGCGCAGAAGAGTGGCGGGCGGCTCGGCTACGTCCACATGTTCGACATGTCGTCGGCCTCGCTCTCGCAGCTCTACGTTGACTTGGACGCCGAGAACCAATCGCGCGAAGGCGTCGTCGTGGACGTGAGGCAGAACAACGGCGGCTTCGTCAACGTCTATGCCATTGACGCGCTCGCGCGCCGCAGTTACTTGAGGATGACCCCGCGCGGCCTAGTCACCGCGCCCGCGCGCACGCTGCTCGGCCAGCGCGCTCTGGAGCTTCCGACCGTGCTCGTCACCGACCAGTATTCGCTCTCGGATGCCGAAGACTTTACGGAAGGCTATCGCGCGCTCCGGCTCGGCAAGGTCGTGGGCGAGCCGACATCGGGGTGGATTATCTACACCTCGAACGTCACGCTCCTCGACGGCACGGTCTTCCGCCTCCCTTACATCCGCATCGAAACCGCCGAGGGCGTCAACATGGAGCGCAACCCGCGCCCCGTGGACGTGCCCGTCCGCCGCGCCGTCGGCGAGAGCTACACCGGGCGCGACGCGCAGCTCGACGCGGCGATAAGCGAACTGCTCAAACAGAAAGGCGAGAAGGCGGAAAGGTGATGGAACTCCAACGCCGTCTGCCGGAGGGTGGGATTCACTTTGGTTGAAGAGTTAGACCTCGACTGGGACGGGGCTTGGGACGGGCAACCGATGCGCTGCAATCACTGGCTGCTCGACCTGCGCTCGACGCCTTGATGCTCCGGCTCGCGCTCGCCCGACGAGAGGGCGTCGCTCTTCAAACGGGTCTCGTCGCCTTCGGCGAGGAGCCCGCGCTCGCGGTAGTTGCGGAGCTTGTTGTGGAGCGTCTTAAGGCTGATTTGCAGTAGTTCGGCGGCGCGCGTCTTGTTGTTCTCGGTCTTCTTCAGCGTCCGCATAATCATCTGGCGCTCGACCTCTTCGATGGGCGTGCCGATGGGGAGCGTGATGGTGTCCTGCTCGCGCGCGCGGGCGCGCTGGTCGAGCGGGTAGGGCGCGAGGTGGTGGCGCTCGATGGCCTCGCCGGAGCAGATGATGACGGCGCGCTCGATGACATTGCGCATCTCGCGGACGTTGCCGGGCCAGTGGTGCGATTGCAGCGCCTCGACGGCGGCGGGACTCAGGAAACGCGCCGGGCGCTCGTGCCTCTCGGCCAGAATCGTCGTGAGGTGCTGCGCGAGGAGCGGGATGTCCTCCTTGCGACGGCGGAGCGGTGGCAAGTCAACCGTGATGACGTTGAGGCGGTAGAGCAGGTCTTCGCGGAACACGCCGCGCCGCACCGACTCAAGCGGGTCGCGGTTGGTCGCCGCCAGCACGCGCACGTCAACCGAGACTTCGTGCGCCGCTCCGAGCCGCCTGATCTTCCTGTCCTCCAGGACGCGCAAGAGCTTCGCCTGAAGCGAGAAGGGCATCTCCGCAATCTCGTCAAGTAAGAGCGTCCCGCCGTTCGCCAGCTCGAAGCAGCCGAGGCGGCGCGAGGCCGCGCCCGTGAACGCGCCGCGCTCGTGGCCGAACAGTTCCGACTCCATCAAGGTTTCCGGGATCGCCGAACAGTTGATCGCCACGAACGGCGCATTCTTGCGCGGGCTGAGGTTGTGGATGGTGCGCGCGACGAGTTCCTTGCCCGTGCCCGACTCGCCCGTGATGAGGACTGAGGCGGTCGAGGGCGCGACCTGTTCGATGAGCGCGTAAATCTGCCGCATCGGCTCGCTCGTCCCGACCAGCTCGCCGAAGGCCCCGCGGTCTCGGAGTTGCCGCCGCAGCGCGTCGTTCTCGCGCCGCGCCTCGCTGTACTCGACGGCGCGCTCGACGACGAGCCGGAGCTTGGCGAAGTCAATCGGCTTCTCGAAATAGTGGAACGCGCCCTCCTCCTGAATGGCGCGCACCGCCATCTCGATTGTCCCCGCGCCGGTGAGAAGGATGACGGCGATGCCTGAGTGCAGCTCGCGCGCCTCGCGGAGAAGGCCGAAGCCGTCGAGCTGCGGCATGTAAACGTCGGTGATGATGACCGAAGGGCGGAACTCTTCGAGGGCGGCGAGCCCGGCCAAGCCGTCCGCCGCGACGGACGTTTCGTAGCCCCAGCCTTGGAGCAGTTCGCTCAGGCTGTCAACTATGGCTGGCTCGTCATCAACGATGAGGACGCGTCGCTTCGACATAAATCCGAGTTTAGCACAGTTGGGAAAAGGGGCAGGAGAGGCGCGGGAAGCAAAGGCGGAATGATGCATGCGGAATGCGGAACGATGGACTGAAAGTCAGGCTCTTTTCAGTCCATCGTTCCGCGTTCCGCGTTTCCCTCTTGCCTCTCGAAATAGTCCGCGACGGCGCGGGCGAGCGCGGCGGTGGTGGACTCCGCCGGGCGAATGTCAACGTCGAGGCCGTAGTCGGCGGCGGTGCGCGCGGTAATCTCGCCGATGCAGGCGACGCGCACGCCCTTGAGCAGAGGCGAGAGGTCGCGCGTGTCGAAGAGTTGCGCGAAGTTGCGGACGGTGGAAGAGCTGGTGAAGGTGACGCAATCCACGCCGCCGCCGACGACGAGCGCCTCGGCCTTCGCGCGGTCGGTCGTCTCAGGCCGGACGGTTCGGTAAGCAGCCACGTCATCAACGCGCGCGCCCGCCTCCTCCAACGCACGCGGCAGAAAGTCCCGCGCCGCCGCCGCGCGCGGGAGCAGGAAGTTGAGGCTCTTCAAATTCTCCCGCCCGCCCGCGTAGGCTTCGAGCGCCGCGAAGACGCCCTCGGCCTGAAATTTTTCCGGCACCACGTCCACGTGGACGAAGGCTTCGGCCAAACGTTCGGCGGTCGCCGTCCCGACGGCGCAGACACGCACCTCGTCAAGTTCGCTCACCTCTTTGCCGACGGCTTCGAGCCGACTGAGGAAGTGCTCGACGCCGTTCACGCTCGTAAAGACGATCCAGTCGTAGCCGTAGAGATTCTCCACGGCCTCGTCGAGCGCGGCGTAAGTCTCAGGCGGGACGATCTCGATGGTCGGGCAGGCAACGACGCGCGCGCCGAAGCGTTCGAGTTCCGAGGCGAACTCCGCCGCCTGCTCCCGCGCGCGCGTAATCATCACCGTGCGCCCGTCCAGAGGCAGCCCTTTCATCAACGAAGCTCGCGCCGTCGTCTCGGACTCTCGTTCCATCATCTTCGCCCGTCTAACCTTCGGCTAGCAGCGCCGCCGCGCCGCGTTCGAGAAGTCGTTCGGCGAGCGCTTCGCCGAGCGTGTCTCCTTCGGCGTCGGCTTCCAGAGAGTCGCGGATGACCCGCGAGCCGTCGAGCGCGGCGACCAAACCTTCGAGCCGCAACACGCCGTCTCCTAAAGTGCCGTGCGCGGCGATGGGAACCTGACAGCCGCCGCCGAGCCTTCGGAGCAGGGCGCGCTCGGCGACGCATGCCGCGCGCGTCGGCCTGTGGTCGAGCCGCGCGACGAGTCGCGCCGCCGCGCCGCCATCATCACGCGTCTCGATGCCGAGCGCGCCCTGACCGACGGCGGGCAGCATCTCTTCGACGGTAATCGGCGCGCTGATGCGCTGCTCCAATCCGAGCCGCCGCAAGCCCGCGGACGCCAGAATCAACGCGTCGTACCAGCCCGCGTCGAGCTTGCGCAGGCGCGTATCAACGTTCCCGCGCACGTCTTTTAAAACGACATCGGGGCGCAAGTTTTTCAACTGCGCGACGCGCCGCTGGCTCGACGTGCCGATAATCGCCCCCGCGCGTAAATCCTTGAGAGAGGCGACGCGCGCCGAATCGCCCTCGCGCAGCACGAGCGCGTCGCGCGCGTCCTCGCGCTCCGTGATGGCCGAGATTGTGAGCCCTTCGGGGAGGACGGTAGGCAAGTCCTTCAAGGAGTGGACGGCGATGTCAATGCGCTTGTCGAGGAGCGCCTGCTCAAGCTCTTTCGTGAAAGCGCCCTGCCCGCCGATGGTCGAGAGCGGCACGTCGGTCTTCACGTCGCCCGTCGTCTTGATGACCTCGACGCGCACCTCGGCCTCCAGGTCGAGCGCTTCGAGCTGCTCCCTGACCCAGTTCGCCTGCCACAACGCGAGTTTCGACCCGCGCGAACCGATGATGAGTTCCATAAGAAAGAGGCCGGAGGCGAGAGGGTGGCGACTTAGAGATTTGTTAAAGACC
>DASTQX010000201.1:0-6504 GCA_035761505.1 Pyrinomonadaceae bacterium | reverse complement strand
GACGACGACCGCCGTGTCCGGCTGCTCCTTCAAATCCGCCTCACCCGTCACCAGCAGGCGCGTCAGGCGCGGCGGCTCCTTCTTCGCGCACCCGGACGCGCAGCCGACGAGCAGGACGGACAAGACGAGGGGCTTGAGATGCTTCATGCTCTTCATAATTTTCTCCTGCCGAACGTTCTTAATGCTTCGGGTTGTTAGAGGCGCGGAGGCGTCCGTTTGTTCCAGACGGCGGGAATTTTTAGCCGACGGCGGCGAGGCCGAAGCGCGCGTCGGCGCGGACGCGTTCGATGAGCTGGGAGGTTTCGCGCGTGTGGCGGCGGGCGGTGAGGTAGTGCTCGGCTTCGCGGCGGGCTTCTTCGAGGATGTGGAGGTCGCGGACGAGGTTGCCGACGCGGAACGTGGGGACGCCGGACTGGCGCGTGCCCATGACCTCGCCGGGGCCGCGAATTTCGAGGTCTTTCTCGGCGATGCGGAAGCCGTCGTTGGTCTCTTCCATGATGCCGAGCCGCTCGCGCGCCACCGAGGTCTGCTTGTCCGAAGCCATCAGCACGCAGGCCGAGGCTTCCGCGCCGCGACCGACGCGCCCTCGCAGTTGGTGGAGTTGCGAGAGGCCGAAGCGCTCGGCGTGTTCGATGACCATCACGGAGGCGTTCGGCACGTCCACGCCGACCTCGACGACGGTCGTCGCCACGAGGACGTGAATCTCGCCCGCGACGAAGCGGCGCATCACGTCCTCTTTCTCGGCGGCCTTCATCTTGCCGTGGAGCAGCCCGATGGAGAAGTGTGGGAAGACCCGGTCGCGGAGGTGTTCGTACATCCGCGTCGCGTCTTTTAAGTCCATCTTCTCCGACTCTTCGACGAGCGGATAGACGATGTAAGCCTGACGGCCTGCTCTCACCTCTCGCTCGACGCCCTTGTAAACTCCGGCGCGCTTGTCTTCGCCGACGACGACCGTCTTGATGGGCGTGCGTCCGGGCGGAAGCTCGTCAATGACCGAAACGTCGAGGTCTCCATAGACGGTCATCGCCAGAGAGCGCGGGATGGGCGTCGCCGTCATCACCAGCACGTCTGGGTTGAAGCCGCGCTCGCGCAAGGCGGCGCGTTGGAGGACGCCGAAGCGGTGCTGCTCGTCAATGACGACGAGGCCGAGTTTGGAGAAGGAGACGGATTCTTGAATGAGCGCGTGCGTGCCGACGGCAGCATGTATCTCGCCCGCCGCGAGGTCGGCGTGCAGCCGCCGCTTCTCAGTCGCCCTGAGCGAGCCGGTGAGCAGTTCGACGCGGTAAGGCGTCGGCGCGAGGAGGCGCTTTAAGTTGCGCGCGTGCTGCTCGGCGAGGATTTCCGTGGGCACCATCAAGGCGGACTGGTAGCCGTTCTCCATCGCCGCGAGCATCGAGAGCAGCGCGACCGCCGTCTTGCCGCTCCCCACGTCGCCTTGCAGCAGCCGGTTCATCGGCGCGTCCGATTGCATGTCTTCGAGGATGCGCGTCACGGCCCGCTCCTGCGCGCCCGTCAGGGTGAAGGGGAGCACGGAGAGGATGCGCTCATACATCGGCTCGGTGATTTCGATGACCGCGCCTTTGGGTTCCTTGACGCGCTCGCCCCGGCGGAGGGCGAGCGCGAGGGCGACCCAGAAGAACTCCTCGAAGATGAGACGGAGGTGCGCGGGGCTGCGCGCGCGCTCGTACTCGGCGAGCGCCGCGTCGTCCGTGGGAAAGTGGATGCGGCGCATGGCGTCGGCGCGGCTCGCCAGTTTGAGCCTTGAGATGAGTTCGGCGGGCAGCGTCTCCGTGAAGGCTGTGTCTTCGAGCTTGGAGAGGACGGCGTGCGTGATCTCGCGCAAGCGCTTCGTGCGGAACTCGCCGAGCTTGCGATACACGGGCACGCGCCGCCCGACGTGAATCGCCGCGAGCGTCGGGTCGGCGGCCTCTTCTAACGCTTCTTCGTCAGCCGCTTCGTCATCGTCGCCGTGCAACTCTTCGCCCGCCGGGGATGAAGCGTCGTCCGCTTGCGCGTCGCCGTTTGCGCCGACGCCTCCGAGGTTGCTTTGTGCTTCGCCCTGCTCGGCGATGCGGATGAGCGCGTTCTCCGGCGGCGTGAACGTGCCGGGCAGCATCTCTAACTCGTCGGGTTTCGCCAGACGCAGCGAGAAGGTGTTGCGCCGCGCGTCCCACTCCCATCTGCCGAAGGCGACGAAGCGCGCGCCGCGCTCGAACTTCTGGCGGTGGTAGGCGACGATGCGGTGCGCCTGCCGACCGGAAACGAACCACCAGACGACGACCGGCTTGCCTGTCCGCTCAGGGTCGCCCGCCGTGACCTCGAAGATAAAAAGCGGCGGCGCTTTGCTCCCTCGATTCTTGCCGACCTGAAAGCCGCCCGCGACCCGCACGTAAAGCTCAAGCGAAGCCTCCACGCCGTCGCTCAAATCGGCGATGCGCGCGAGGTTCGACCTGTCCTCGTAACGCATCGGCAGGTAGTTGAGCAGGTCTTCGACCGTCGCTTCCGACGCGTCGCGCTTGTCCGACACGTTCGCCAGCGCGAGCGCCAGTTTCCGCGCCGTCGGCGCGCCGAGCCGCGCGATGCCCTGCTTCGACAACTCAAGCACGGGCGTGTTGAGCGAGAGAGACATGGAAAGAAACGGTGAACGCCGAACGCGGAACGAGGAACCGAGGGAAGGAGACAGGAGACAGAATCCAGAAGTCAGAAGAAGGAGGCCGCCACTTCATTCTGGCTCCTGACTCCTGACTTCTGACTCCTGCCTTTCAGTTCCTCGTTCCGCGTCCCGCGTTCATCCTGTGCCTTTACGCCGTCGCCGTGTTGGCGGGGGCGCAGAAGCGGTCGAAGGCTTGGGTGAGTTCCTGCGCGATCTGCTCGGCGAAGCGGTTTTCGATCTGGTGGCGCTCCAACATATAGACGAGCTGGCCGTCCTTGAAGAGCGCAATCTGCGGCGAGGAGGGCGGATAGGGCGCAAAGTGCTCGCGCGCTTTGGTCGTCGCCTCGATGTCGGCCCCGGCGAAGACGGTGATAGCGCGGTCGGGCCGCGCTTCGTTCTGCAAGGCCATAGCGACGCCCGGTCGGGCCTTGCCCGCCGCGCAGCCGCAGACGGAGTTGACGACCACAAGGAGCGTCCCCTTCGTCTCGTTGATGGCTTCTTCGACCTGCTCCGGCGTGCGCGTCTCCTCGACGCCGTGGCGCGTCAAGTCCTCGCGCATGGGTTTGATGAGAATTTCGGAATACGGCATGTTCAGTTCTCCTTTACTGCTTTCTAAAAGGTGTCCGGGAGTAATTTAACACACGAGACGCTTCAGCCGCCCGACGCGTCGCCGCCGCGCGAGACGCGGATGGTGCGGGGGTCTTCGCCGTCGCCGCCGATGGCGACGCGCCACAGCGGTTGGGGCAGAGGATAGCGGCCCATGCGTTCGGCCCACTCGATGACGAGGACGGCGCGCTCGTCCGCGAGCAGCTCGTCGAGTTCGACGGCGTGCGCGGCGCTCGCGCCTTCTTCGAGGCGGTAGAGGTCGAGGTGATAGAGCGTCAGGCGGCCTTCGTCGTAGCGGTTGACGAGCGTGAAGGACGGGCTTGAAACCTCGTCCGGGTCAACGCCGAGCGCGGCGGCGAGCCCTTTGACGAAGACCGTTTTCCCCGCGCCGAGCGCGCCGCCGAGCAGGATTATCTCGCCGCCCGCGAGTCTTTCGCCCACGGTTCGTCCGAGGTCGAAAGTCTCCCCGGCGCTGTGCGAAGTCCACTCGCCCGTGGGGATCGTCCCGTCGTGCGTCGAAGCGCTCAAGGCCGCTCTCCTTTCGCGTCGAGCGCGCGGAGGGCCGCGCCCAAGTGGTGGCGGATGTCGGAAGCCACCATCGCGCGCAGCCCTCGTTCTTGCGCCGCGAAGTCTCCGGCGAGTCCGCCGACATAGACGGCGGCGACGGTCGCCTGTAAGGCGTCGGCCTCGTCCTTGAGCGTGGCGAAGGCTTGCGCGTTGAAGCCCGCGATGATGCCCGTCAAGGTGTCGCCCGACCCGGCGGTGCCGAGTCCCGCGTTGCCCGTCGGGTTGACGAAGACGCGACCGTCCGGCGCGGCGACGAGCGTGCGCGTACCCTTGAGGACGACGATCAACTCGTGCTCCGTGGCAAATTCGGAGAGCACGCGCACGCGTTCCGTGAGCGCGTCGCCGCTTTGCGCGCCGAGCAGGCGCAGTATCTCGCCTTCGTGCGGCGTGAGGATGAGCGGCGCTTGGCGCGTGCCGCGCAGTTCCGAAGGCCACGGCGCGAGCGCGTTCAGCGCGTCGGCGTCAATGACGACCGGCGTCGTCCGTCGCTCGACCAACTCGCGGACGAAGCGGCGCGTCTCCTCTGACTCTCTGGAAAGCCCGCAGCCGACGGCGACGACCGTGGCGCGCTCCGAAAGCTTTCTCAACTGCTCGAACGCTTCGCCGCCGCCGACCGCGCCCGCTTCCGTCTCCGGCAGCGCCGCCGTCATCACCTCCGGCGACACGCGCGCCGCCACCGCCGGAAGCGCCGAAGCGGCGGTCGCCACCGTCACGAGCCCCGCGCCGGAGCGCATCGCCGCATCCGCGCACAGCACCGCCGCGCCCGTCATGCCGCGTGAACCGGCGACGACGAGCGCGTGGCCGTGCGTGTTCTTGTAAGAGTCGGGCGCGTAGCGCGTCGCTTCGAGCCAGCCGCGCACGTCCTCGGCTGCGGTCAGAAAGAGTTTCGAGGGGGCCGAGTCCAGAAGCGCGGGCGGCGAGCCGATGTCGGCGACGGAGAGTTGGCCGTTGAAGTGCGCGGCGGGCGGGAGCACGTTGGCCGGTTTCGGCGCGGTGAAGGTGACGGTCAAATCGGCGCGGACGGCGACGCCTTTGGGGAAAGCGGAATCGGCGTCGAGGCCCGAAGGCAGGTCGAGCGAGACGACGAGCGGCGTCGCCCTCCCTGCTTGCTCGCGCGACGCGCGGAGCAGGTCGAGGTGCGCCACAACTTTCGTGTAGATGCCTTCGAGCGGACGCGCGAGCCCCGTCCCGAAGAGCGCGTCAATCAAAACGTCGTAGCCGTGACGCGTGCTGGCAAGTCCCTCCCAAGCGGCGATGTCCGGGCACTCGACGAAGGAGAGCGGCGACGGGTGTTCGTGCGACCCGGCGGCGAAACTGCCGAGGCTTCGGACGATCTCAAAATTCGTGCGCGCATCGCCTTTCGCGTCCTCGACCCGCCCGAAGAGGACGACATCCACGCGCGCCCCAAGCATCCAGAGAGCGCGCGCCAGAGCCGCGCCGTCGCCCCCGTTGTTGCCGCGCCCGCAGAGCACCTGCACGGTCTTGCACCGGAGGTCTTGGCCGAAATGCGCAGCGACGGCCCGCGCCGAGGCGTTCGCGGCGGCCTCCATCAAGAGCAGAGAGGGCGTCGAGTACCGCTCGGTCGTCAGGCGGTCAATCTCGCGCATCTCGGCTGCCGTGATGATTTTCTGCACGGAGGGGATGATAAAGAGGGAGTCGTGCGCCGGTCAAACCTGACGAGCGCCCCGGCGTGAGATTCCAAGGCGGAAATGCGTCTGCGGGAGAAAAGTCGGCCTCAAATTAAAAAAGGCGCGCCGCCGTCGCCTGTCCGCCACGCCTGCCGCCCGCCGAGCCCCATTTTGTCGTTGTACCCAAGAGATATGTTTAATGGGTTTGGCCCTCCAGAAATTTTAGAAAATATTTTCCGCGCTCGACTGGAAGGCGTAAAAGGCGGGGAAAATCGAAGGAAGGGAAAAATCGAAAGCCGGACGAGAGCGAATCTCGTCCGGCTTCGACTTTCTGTGCCCGTGCGGTTGCAGACGGGGAAGAACCGCCCGCGCGCTTATTTCGCTGCCGCGGCTTTGCGGCGGCGACGAACTCCCGCGGCGATGCCGGAGAGTCCCGTGCCGAGCAGAAGCATCGTCGCCGGTTCGGGAATCGGGTTTTGTGACCCTGTGATCCCGGCGGTCACATTGGCGGCCTGCCCCGATTGGACGAACAGGTCGGCGATGGTCAGCGAGAACGAGCCGGTGTTCGTCCCGTCGTTGAAGGTAAAGACCTGGGGCGTATTATCGAAGTCAATATTGACGCCGCCCTGATTGATGTTCGGCGAGACGCTGCCGACGATGGTCGCCGTGTAGGTCGCGCCCTGCCCTCCGGCGATGCCGGACGGGACGGTGAACGTGACGTTCAGGGTGAAAGACCCGGCGACCAACTGCGACGGAGCCGTGCTCAGGAAAAACGAGCCGAGACTGTTCGGGCCGCTCAAAGAGCCGATGCCGAGGTTGGTGGTGCCGGTGAAATTGGCGTTGCCGGTGAAAGTCAACTGGGGGACGCCGCTCACGACGCCCGTCGTGGAGCCGGTGATAGTCACCTCGTCGGCCCGCGCGACGCCCTGAGCGAGGGTGAAGAACGCGATGGCGGCGATACTGAGTGCGAGTGGCTTTACCATCGCGAGAATGCGGTTGGTCATAATTCTTCCTCCGTCGTTCCTTCTCAAAACCTGGGTTCTGTTTGCT
>DASTQX010000200.1:0-7795 GCA_035761505.1 Pyrinomonadaceae bacterium | reverse complement strand
TCACCACGCCCGAAGGCGAAGACACCTTCAACCGCGACGACGACACGACGGAAAACCTGCGCTAAAATAGAGACTCCCCAAAGCCGCCAGCGCGGACTCGGCTTCTCGTCTTCGAGAGCGTCGAGCCGTCGGTGCATCTTCGTTCAATCAATCCCCCGCGAAGTTGAGAGGCCGGGCCGAACTTTAGACGCCCCCCGTTCGTTATCCCCCGCGAGCGCTTTGACGCCCGATTCCCTTCCCTCGTGAGGTTTTAATAATGTTCTGTCCGAAGTGTAGTCAGCAGCAAAACTCCGAAGAGGCGCGTTTCTGTTCGCGCTGCGGTTTTCAGCTCGGCGTGGTCAAAGCGGCGCTCGCCGCCGACGAGTCGCAGGTGACGAGCCCGCTCGTTCCCGCGCCGCCCAGCAGCGCGCCCGCGCCTACGCGACGGCAGAGGGACAAGACCGTGGGCGTGTTCCTCATGTTCATCGTCGCGCTCTTAGTGGTAGTCGGAACTCTCGACGCGCCGCCCGACGACGAAGCGCCCGTCATCATCCTCATCTGCTGGTGGTTCGTGCTGACCTTCCTCCTCAACGTCCGCCCGCTCTGGCGCTACTTCTTCGGCAAGGACGATGCGGCGACGCGCTCGGCGGCCCCCGCCGCCTCGAAGCCCGGACTCTTCCGCCGCTCCGCGCGTTCTCAGGAACACGCGCTGCCTCCGGCCCACAGCGTCCCCGTGACGAACGTCGGCGTGCGCCCGCCCGTCCACACCGCCGAGGTCGTCCGCCCGCCGAGCGTCACCGAAGGGACGACGAACCTGCTCGACAAAAAATGAGGGGGCCGCGCCCGTCGCGCGTTCCCCCTCTCAGTTTGAGACTCGCCGCTTTGCCTCGGCCTACTTTTTCTGTCTCACGTCGAAGTCGTAGATGACATCCTGATCGCGCAGGTAGAGATGCCCGCCCGCGACCACGGGATGCGTCCAGGTCGGCAGCGAATCCTGCGGGATGCTGAAACGCCCCTTCTCGCGGTAGGCTTCGGGCGTGGCCTCGACGAGCCCGACGACGCCGTTCTCGCTCAGGCAGTAGAGGTGCCCGTCGGCGAAGACAAGCGAGCCCTTGCCCACGCTGCGGTCGCGCCAGGCGATCTCGCCCGTGTCGAAGTGCATGGCCGTCAGGATGCCGCCCGAAAAGCCGTAGAGGTGTTCGCCGATGAGGATCGAGCTGCTGTGGTGGTTGCGCATGTCCTTCGTGAAATAGACCTCGCGCGCCGCGACCGCGCCCCGCTCGCCCGGCTTCAGCTCGACGAGCCCGCCGCCGTTCCCGTAGTCCGAAGAGACCCAGACGCGGTTGCCGCGCACCACGGGCGTCGCCGCGTTGGCGACGTTGTTGGCCGCGCGCGGATACTCCCACAGCAGTTTCCCGTCGGCGAGGTCGAGCCCGACGACGCGCGTGTGCGTGAAGAAGACGACCTGCGTCTTGCCGCCGACCTCGACGGGCATCGCCGACGAGTAGCCCGAACGGTCGCTCTGGCTCTTCCAGATGAGCGAGCCGTCCTTCTTGTTGAGCGCGACGACCGAAGCGCCGGGGCCGCCCGCGTTGACCAGAATCTTCTCGCCGAGGATAAGCGGCGACTCGCTGATGCCCCAAGTGATGTTCGAGCCGCCGAACTTCTGGAGCACGTTCATCCCCCAGATGAGTTTCCCGGTGCGCGCGTCGAGCGCCGAGAGGTCGCCGTTGCCGCCGAGCGAATAGACGCGCCCGCCTTCGACGGTCGGCGTGCCGCGCGGGCCGTCGCCCCGGTCGTTCTTGAAGGCCGCGCCGTGCGCGGTCGCCCAAGCCTCTTTCCCGCTCGCAAGGTCGAAGGCGATGACGTACTCGCGCTCTCCGCGCAGCCCCATCGTGTAGATGAGCCCGTCCGCGAAGGCGAGCGAAGAGTAGCCGCGCCCCGCGCCCGTCAATTTCCTGACGAGCGGCGGCCCGTCCTTCGGCCACTGCTTCAAGAGCCCCGTCTCCTTCGAGACGCCGTCGCGGTTCGGCCCGCGCCACTGCGGCCAGTCGGCCTTCGTCTGCGCCGACGCGACGGCTGACAGGCACGAGAGCAGAATCAAAACGCTGACGACGGCCTTGACGCTCGTTCTCTTCATCTTCGGAAATCTCCTTCGCGTGAATGTGTGCGGCGGGCGCTGCAAGTCGAATCGCGTTGCGGGCCGGAAGCGCTTTCGGCCCTTCGGTGCTGAGTCCGAAACAGGCCGCCATTATAACGACGCGCCCGCCGGGTGGATGTAAAATAATTGCAAAATAATCGGGGCACGAGGGAGAATCGCGCGCGGGATTAAAATCCAACGCGTTGGATTTCGCGCCGCGCTGCCAAGCGTCGCGGCAGGGCTTTGATGAAGGTCACGCTGATTGTTATGGAGATTCGACTACGGGACATTGACGCCGGTAACTGGCGGCAGGCTCTGCGGCTCGAACTGAATCCCGATCAGGAGCACTTCGTCGCCTCGAACGTCCACTCGCTGGCCGAGGCTTACGTCAAACCGGAGTTGCCGACCTATCGCCCGCTCGCCATCTACGACGGCGAACAGTTGGTCGGCTTCGCGATGTACTCGTGCGACCCGGCGAGCGCGAAGAGGCATTACGTGCAACGCTTGATGATTGACCGGAGATTTCAGGGGCGTGGCTACGGGCGAGCGGCGATGCTGGAACTGCTGAAGCTCATCCGCGAGAACGAGCGCTGCGAGGAGATTTCGCTCACGGTTGACCCCGATAACGTCGGCGCTCGGAGACTGTACCTGAGTCTTGGTTTCGAGGGTACGGGCGCGATGCTCGATGATCAGGAAATCTTCACCCTCCGCCTCAATCGAACGCGCGAAGAGGAAGTTTAGCCCGCGACGATTCCCGCCTTCTACGACTGCCCCTCGCCGCCTTCGGGCGGAAGTTCCCTCGCCCTCCATTCGGGCAGAGAGCTAACGCGGCGGACGTAGATCGAAGCGCCTTGCAGCCTTTCGACGACGACGCGCTCGCCCGCTTCGAGCGGGTCTTCGCCCTCCGCCGGGTAAGCCGTCCACACCGAGCCGAAGACCTTCACCGCGCCCTCCTGCAAAGCCCCACGGCTCGAAGTGACGACCGTCCCGACCTGTCCCGGCATCGAGTCCGCGCCGAACTTGTGGCCCGAAGTCTCGCCCTCCTTCGAGAAGTAGTTGACGAAGATCGTGCGCGAGAGCGCCGTCAGCGCGACCGAGGCGGCGATGAAGATGAAGAACTGAAGCGGGAGTCCGAAGCCGAAGATGGCTGCGAGCGCGGCGGCGAGCGCCCCGACGCCGAACCACAGAAGGACGAAGCCGGGCGTAAAGATTTCGGCGATGATGAGCAGCACGCCGAGTATCGTCCACAGAATCCACGTGAGTTGTTGATTCATCTCTGTGTATCGCGCCCCCGGCGCAGGGCTGCGGGTTCGCGGAAGTCGGTCGTCCGCTTAACCCTTGAACATGTTCTTTAAGACGAACCAGACGTTGGCCGGTCGCTCGGCCAGACGCCGCATGAAATACGGATACCAGTGCTTGCCGTAAGGGACATAGACGCGCATCCGGTAGCCGTCGCGCGCCAGTTTCAACTGCAAGTCACGCCGCACGCCGTAGAGCATCTGGAACTCGAAGGCGTCCTTGCCGATGCCCTCCTTCTGCGCGAAGGCGACGGTGGCGTCAATCATCTTCTCGTCGTGCGTCGCGATGCCGTGATACGTCCCGCTCGCCAGAAGCAGTTGCATGCAGCGCACGTAGTTCTCGTCGGTGTCGCGCTTGTCTGGGAAGGCGACCTCCGGCGGCTCGTTGTACGCGCCCTTGCAGAGACGGATGCGCGCCGGAATCTTCAAGAGGTCTTGCACGTCGCCGTAAGTGCGCCGCAAATAAGACTGGACGACGATGCCGACGGTGTCGAGTCCGAACTCGCCGCGCAGGCGGCGGAAGATGTCGAGCGTGAGCTGCGTGACCTTCGAGTCCTCCATGTCCACGCGGACGAAGTTGCCGCGCCGGTCGGCCTCTTCGACGACCGTGCGCGCGTTGCGGTAGGTCAGCTCAGGATCAATGTCGAGGCCGAACTGCGTGAGCTTGATGGAGACGTTCGAGTCAATCCCCGACGACTCGATGGCCGCGAGGATGCGCTGGTACTCGCGCACCTCTTCGAGCGTCTCGGACTCCTTCGTCACGCCTTCGTTGAGGTGGTCGAACGAAGCCGTGCAGCCGTGCGCGTTCAACTCGCGGATGGCCTCGACGGTCTGCTCCAGCGTCTCGCCCGCGACGAAGCGCGTCGTCATCCGCTTGAAGGGCTTGAAGCGCGTCGCGAAGTCCTTCAGACCCTCGTGCCGCGAGAGGAAAATGAGCGCGTCTCTGGTGACCATTATCTTGTTCGTTCGTCCGAAATTTTGGGCCCCCAAGACGGGGCGGATTCGGTTGATGCGGGCGGCGGCGCGTGTGTTATGCTTGGCCGCGTTTGACCCCTCGCCGGTTCCCTAAGCAAGCCATCATCCGCAGAACTTTTAAGCCGACTGTCGAAGTGCGCTGGAAACTGCTCATCATCGCCTCCGTGCTCGCCGCCCTCGCGGGCGCGGGCGCGAGCCTCGCCGCCTCGCGCTTCGTCTTCGGCGCGGGCCGCTCCGCCCTCTCGGACTGGGCCGTCGCCACGACGCTCCTTCTGCCGGTCGCGGCGACCACTTACGCGAGCGTCTTCGTCTATCGCCGCACGTCCCGGCGGCGCGCGCTCCAAGCGGCGGCGACCGCCCTGCTCTCGCTCCTGCTGACGCTCACCGCACTCCTCGCGGCCTCGCTCTTCTCCGGCGGCATGACCGTCAACCCGGACCCGTTGCCGCCCCGCCCCGTCGCCAGCCTCGTCTGACTCAGAGTAACAGAAAAGCAAGTGACGAGTGACAGGTGACGAGTGATGAATTGAAGTGAGCTTCTTGCTTGTCACTCATCACTCGGCACGCCCTTGAGCCCGATCTGTTCCTGCACGGGCTTGAGGGCTTCGATGACGAAGCGGAAGTGCTCGTCGGCTTCGACGCCGAGTTCGGCGACGCCCTGCCGGATGTCTTCGCGGTTGACGGAGCGCGCGAAGCCTTTGTCCTTGAGCTTCTTCTTGACGGACGAGACTTCGAGGTCGTCGAGGCTCTTCGACGGGCGGACGAGCGCGCAGGCGACGAGGAAGCCGCACAACTCGTCGGTGGCGAAGAGCGCCTGCGCCATCCGCGTGTCGCGCGGCACGCCCGTGTAGGTCGCGTGGCCCATGATGGCGCGGATGATGCGCTCCGGGTAGCCGCGCCCGCAGAGGATGTTCGCGCCCTTGTAGGGATGCTCCTCCGCCGTCGGGAACATCTCGTAGTCGAAGTCGTGCAGCATCCCCGTGATGCCCCACTCCTCCACGTCCTCGTCGGGGCCGCCGTAGCGCGGCGCGCACGCCCGCATCGCCGCCTCGACCGCCAGCGCGTGCTGCCGCAGGCTCTTCCCCTTCGTGTACTCGCACAGCAACTCCCAGGCGTCCTGTCGGTCGGGCATGAAGGGCTCTCCTCTGATACTTTAGAAGTGCGGCGAAAGTCTCCGTGAGCCTAGTTTCTCACGACCGAGCCCGCCTTTCAAAACGTCTTCGGGGGAGATGCTTGCCGCCGATTTCTCCATCAACTACAATGTCCCGTGAGCAGTTCTCTCCGTCGTCTCAGAAGATGAAACCCTTTCTCTACGCAGCACTGGCGGGTTACGTGATCGCCGCCATTCATGCCGTTCTGGCGTTCGTCAACAAGCGGCGGGCCGCCGAGCGTATCACCTTCTATTCGCTGGTCGGCGGCTTCGCGGCGCACACGCTGGCGATTGCCATTGACTGGGTGCTCGACGGTCACTACCCGCTCTTCCACCTCCACGAGACGATCTCGTTTCTGGCGTGGACGCTCGTCATCGCCTACGCCGTCGTCGCCTCGCGGTACGCGGTGCAGGCGCTCGGCGCGTTTTTGCTCCCGGTCATCTCGCTGCTGGTCTTCGCGTCGAACGTCGTGCGCGGGGGCGAGGGCTTGGACGCGAGCCGCGTGACCGACGGCGGCGCGGCGTGGCTCTTCCCCGTCCACACGACGCTGCTGCTGTTCGCCTACGCCTCCTTCTTCGTCGCCTTCGCCGCAAGCGTGATGTATCTCTGGCAGGAGCGTGAGCTGCGGCTCAAGAAGTTCGGCGCGGTCTTCCACCGCCTGCCGTCTCTGACGACCGTGGACGACATCGCCTCGACCGCCGCGAGCGTCGGCTTCACGCTGCTCACGCTCGGCATCTTGACGGGCGTCATCTGGTCGCAGGCGCGCAGCGGTCGCGTCTGGCACAACGACCCCGTCGAGTTCTTCGCGCTCCTGACGTGGGTGCTCTATCTCACGCTCCTGCACTTCCGCGTCCAGTGGCGCGGGCGCAAGGCCGCGTGGCTCGGCGTCGCGGGCTTCTGCCTCGTCGTCTGCACCTTCGCCGGGGCCGTCGTCCTCGGCGGCTATCACGTGTTCGGCTGAAATTCACCCTTTGACTCCGCCTGTCTCTCAAGGACTTCCGAGAAGAAGGAGAATGAAAGATGACCAACGAGGAGATGGAGCGGGCCATCGAATTTCTGCTCAAGAGCCAAGCCAATTTCGAGGCACGGCTGGAACAACGCGAGGCCGAGTGGGCGCGACGCGAGGCGGAACGTGAAGCGGCGCAGGCGGAACGTGATGCCCGACTCGACGCGCGGTTCGAGCAGACCGACCGGCAGATCGCCGCCTTCGCGGACTTACAGGCCGACCTGATGCGGGTCGTGACTCGCACCTTCGGGGAGCAGGCGCACATAAATGAAGAGCACAGAAAGTTCAAACAATCCGTCAGGGCTGCCGAGAAATTACAGGAGGAGTTCAACCAGTCCGTCCGAGCAGCCGAGAAATTACAGAAAGAGTTCAACGAGTCCGTGAGAGAGGCCAGCGCATCACAGAGAGTCTTCAACGAGGCCGTGAGCGCGGCTTTAACGCGGCTCGCGGAATCGCAGGCCCACACCGACCGGCGGCTCGACGCTTTGATTGACATCGTGCGGGGCGAACGCAACGGAGGGTGAAGTCGAAATCGCTTGTGCGTCGGACGCGGCGGCCCGTGGCGCAAACCGTTCTCTAATTTTGATTCGTAAACGTTGATGCAGGTTTCGTATCCCGGCTTCTGAGTTATCGCGCTTATGTCCATTGTTCTCGTCGGACTCAATCACAAGACTGCGCCGGTGGAGGTGCGCGAGCGTTTGGCGTTCACGGACGAGTCGTGCGCCGACGCCTTGCGCGCGCTCGTGGACGGCGCGGTCGTGTCCGAGGGGCTGATTGTCTCGACCTGCAACCGCGTGGAGATTCTCGCTTCTGCCGCCGACGCGCGCGGCGCGGAGGCCGTCTCGCGCCTCAGCCGCTTCCTCAGCGAGTCACGCTCGATACCCGCCGCGACCTTCGCCGAACATCTCTACACGCATGCCGAAGAGTCCGCCGTCCGTCACGTCTTCCGCGTCGCCTCCTCGCTCGACTCGATGGTCGTCGGCGAGCCGCAGGTCTTGGGGCAGGTGCGCCGCGCCTACTCGCTCGCGGTCGAGGCGGGGACGGCGGGCCGCGTGCTCCACCGTCTGGTTCACCACGCGTTGCGCGTCGCCAAGCGAGTCCGCACCGAGACGGGCATCGCCGCCTCGGCGGTCTCCATCAGCTACACGGCGGTCGAGCTGGGGCGGAAGATTTTCGGCTCGCTCAAGGGCTCGACCGTGCTTCTGGTCGGCGCGGGCGAGATGGCGGAGTTGGCCGCGCAGCACTTGGC
>DASTQX010000199.1:0-6189 GCA_035761505.1 Pyrinomonadaceae bacterium | reverse complement strand
AAGCGGACTGCACAATTAAGATGCGGACTCTGCTTCAAGGAATAAGAGAGCCGCCGGGGAACGTCTCCGGCGGCTCTCTTATTTTGAAATGAGAGGTATGTAGTGGCTACTCCGTACTAACTTTAATTCTGGAGTGCCAATAAATCTATTCAAGGGAAACCATGAACTCCCGCTGGTGAAAGAGCGTGTGGACGAGCCCCGCGACCCGGTGAAGCCGCCGGTTCAGGCGCGAGCGAGAGAGCATGCGCGGCATCAAGCCGGTCTCTTGCAGGAACGAGCGGCTGCGCTCGACGTTGCCGCCGAAGTTGAAGGCCGCAACAAGCGCAGCGGTGACGACTTCAGCTCTGCGCTCATACCGGATGCGCGGGCGGCGGAAGCGGTTGAGCCACGAGATCGTCCGCTCGACCACCCAGCGGTAGCGCCCCAGCCGCTCGCTCGACTCGACGCCGCGGCGGGCGATGCGCGGCGTGATGCCGCGCCGGCGCAACTCTTCTCGCAGCGCCCGGCTGTCGTAAGCCTTGTCGGCGTGTAGCTTCGCCGGGCGCTTGCGCGGCCGACCTCGGCGGCCTCCCACGGGCGCGATGGCGTCCACGGTCTCAAGCATCATGCGGGAGTCGTGGACGTTGGCTGCGCTCACCGTCACCGCGAGCGGGATGCCCGAGGCTTCAACCACAAGATGGCGCTTCGTGCCCGATTTGCCGCGATCAGTCGGATTCGGCCCGGCTTCAGCGCCCCCTTTTGTGCGGGCACGCTCGAAGAGTCGAGTGAAGCCCGCGACCAGTCGATGCGGTCCGCCTCGTTGAGCCGGTCGAGCAGCACTCGGTGCAGCCGCTGCCAGACGCCAGCCTCGTGCCACTCCTTGAGCCTGCGCCAGCAGGTCATCCCAGAGCCGCAGCCCATCTCGGGCGGCAGGTACTCCCACGGCAGGCCCGTGGAGGGGCGTGAACATCAGGCAGATTCGCAAAAGTAGAGCAGGGTGCCGGGATGGTCGCCGAGGCCGCCGCCCCGTGCGAGGCGTGGGCGCCCGTGTGGCAGGCTCTCGCGCGCATACGGGGGCGAAGAGTTCCCGGCTTTGCGGCATCCGCCCGAAGCCTGCGCCGAGATGCGCCGGAATTTAGAGAAGGCATACGGAGGGGGTGACGATGGCGGACTTAAAGCGGCGGCTTGATGGGGCCTCGGCTGGGCTGGGGCGGTCTTGCGCCATTCCTTGCGGGCGGAAGGATGACGGATACTGGGCGTGCATCACCCCGGCGCCCGTTGTCCTTGATGTGAAAATTTATTTCTCTTCGTTGTTAATAACCCGCCGCCACGCACGTTTATGCTTGTAGATGACGATTCAAACAAGGCTGCCCGAAATTACCGAAGAGATGATCCACGATCAACCGGAGGGCTCCCCTACTCTCCGTCAGGCAGCTGGCGCCACTTCCCTGACTTCCCCGAAAGGAGTCTGAAGACAAGGTTATGAAGAAGCTCTCCGCAATCGCACTCCTGCTCGCGCTCGCGTTCGCCTCCACGGCGGGGTGCGCGACGGAGGATTCCGACACGCCGAACGCGAAGGCCGCGCTCGCCATCGGGGCCGCCGCCCCCGACTTCACGCTGCCCGACGCCGACGGCAAGGAGCACTCGCTCGCCTCGCTCAAGGGCAAGGCCGGCACGCTCATCCTCTTCGTCGCGACCCAGTGCCCGTACTCGAACGCCTACAACGCGCGCATGCAGAAGCTCGCGGACGACTACCGCGCGCGCGGCGTTAACGTCGTCGGCATCAACTCGAACTCGACCGAGCCGGCCACCGAAGTCAAGCAGCACGCCGCCGACAACGGGCTCAACTTCACCATCCTGAAGGACTCCGGCAACCAGATCGCCGACCGCTACGACGCGCAGGTCACGCCTGAGGCTTACCTGCTCGACGCCTCCGGCAAGCTCATCTACCACGGGCGCATCGACAACTCGCGCACCGGCTATTTGATCACCTCGACCGAGCTGCGCGACGCCATCGAGGCGACGCTCGCCGGCAACCCCGTCGAGAAGGCCGGGGCCAAGGCGTTCGGGTGCTCCATCAAGCGCGTGTAAGAGAGGAAGGCTGTAGGGGAATGACGAGGGGACTTCTGACGACCGCGGCACTCTGCGCGGCGCTCACCTGCGCGGCTGGACTCACGTCCGCGTGCGGCGGGCAGGGCGCGGCACCGAAGCAGGGCGCGGCGAAGCCCGCGGCCAAACCGCAGGGCGGCGCTGCGGAGCCGGAAGGCGGCGGCGTGAAATCAGCGGCGACCGCCCCGAAGGTGACCGAGATCAAGGAGGCAGACCTTAAGTCTCTCCTCGGAGCGGGCGCTGGCCGCAAGCGCCCGCTGCTCGTCAACTTCTGGGCGACGTGGTGCGCGCCGTGCCGCGAGGAGTTCCCCGACCTCGTTCAGATTAGAGAGCAGTTCGCCGCCGACCGGCTCGACTTCGTCCTCGTCTCGCTCGACGACCCTTCGGACATCGGCAAGGCCGTGCCGGAGTTTCTGGCCGAGGCGCGGGCTGCGGCCTTCCCCTCTTACCTTCTGAACGCCGACGACTCGGACGCCGCCATCAACCTCGTGGACTCGACATGGAGCGGCGAGCTTCCCGCGACCTTCCTCTACGACCGATCGGGCGCGCTCGTCTTCAAACACATGGGGCGCGTCAAGCCGACGGAGCTGCGCGACGCGCTCGACGAGACGCTCAAAGAGTAGAAGCCGTGTCGCCACGCACAACCTCAAGCCGGAAGAGTTCGAGCGGATACGCGCGCCTCTCTGGCGTCATCTGCCTCCGATCTTCGGCGTAACCCGCCCCGATCAGCTCGCCGATACGCTCAGCCTCCTCCTCACGCTTGTAGGCGGCTGACTAGCACCAAAGCCTCATGGCTTCCTCGAATGAGCGAGATTTCTGTCGGCGGGTCAAGCGACCACCCGGCCATGCACTCGCGGGGGGCCGCCTTCATCGGCGCGCGTGCTATTCGCGCGTGCTGGTTGCAGGCTAAGAGATTCATCGCGTGGCGAGATGTTGTTGACTTTTCGCACTTTGATAACAGATTCTTGTGCAAACTGCCGGCAGCGTTCCGTGACTTTCGCGCATGGCTCTTTCCCCTAACACTCTCCTCGGACGCTACGAAATCCGCTCCCTGCTCGGCGAGGGCGGGATGGGCGAGGTCTATCTCGCACGCGACCCGAAGATCGGGCGCGACGTGGCGATTAAAGTGCTGCCCGCGCAGTTCTCGGCTGACGCCGAACGCCTCGCACGCTTTGAGCAGGAGGCGTGCGCCGCCGGCGCGCTCAACCACCCGAACGTCCTCGCCGTCCACGACGTTGGGCAGCACGACGGCGCCCCCTTCGTCGTCTCCGAGTTGCTCGAAGGCGAGACGCTGCGCGAGAAGCTGCGGGGCGCGCCGCTCTCGCAGCGCAAGGCTGTTGACTACGCATCGCAGATCGCGCGCGGCCTCGCCGCCGCGCACGAGCGCGGAATTGTACACCGCGACCTCAAGCCCGAAAACATCTTCATCACTTCGGATGGGCGCGCAAAGATTCTGGACTTCGGGCTGGCGAAGCTGACGCAGGGGGACGGGCGGCAGTCACAGACGGAGATTCCGACGCGGCGCTTGGACACGGACCCCGGCGCGGTGATGGGGACTGTCGGCTACATGGCACCGGAGCAGGTGCGCGGTCAGAGGGTGGATCACCGCGCCGACATCTTCTCGTTCGGCACCGTCCTCTACGAGATGCTGACGGGGCGGCGCGCTTTTCGCGGCGAGTCGGTGGCCGACACGCTCTTGGCCGTCCTCAAGGAAGACCCGCCCCCCCTCTCCGAGTCGAACCGTAACGTCGCGCCGGGGCTCGAACGGCTCGTGCTGCACTGCTTGGAGAAGGACCCGGCGGCGCGGTTTCATTCCGCCAACGACCTCGCCTTCGCCCTCGAAGCGCTGCCGGGCGCGACCGCCGTCTCCGGCGAGCAGGCGGCCTCGACGCACGCGCTCACGGGCCGTGGCGTCAGACGCCGTGAACTCATCGCGTGGGGCGTAGCGGGCGCGACACTGCTGGCGGCGTTGTTGGCTCTAGTTCTTCCCCCCCTGCGGCGCGCGCCGCCGGAAGCGCCAGCCGCCGCGACGCGCTTCCTCATAACTCCGCCGGGGGAGGGGGAGGACTTGGGCGCACCCGCGATCTCGCCCGACGGTCGCCGCGTGGTGCTGGTGGTGAGGGACGCCGCCGGGAAGCAGAGCCTGTGGCTCCGGCCGCTCGACGCGCTCGACGCGCAGCAGCTCGCCGGGACTGAAGACGGCGGTCAGCCCTTCTGGTCGCCGGACGGGCGCTCCATAGGTTTTATCGCCGCGGGCAAGCTCAAGAAGCTTGACGTGTCGGGCGGGCCGGCGCAGACGCTGTCTGACGCGGTCAGCGTAGGGGGGGCGTGGAATCGCGAAGGGGTCATCGTCTTCTCCCGCAGTGCCACGGAGGGCCTCTACCGCATTCCCGCCACCGGCGGCATGCCCGAGCCCCTGACCACGCTCGACAAGTCGCGCAACGAATACGTTCACGCGTGGCCCTACTTCCTGCCCGACGGACGCCACTTCCTTTACGTCGCCGGCACCTCGCCGCGGGAGAAGAGCGCGATCTTCCTCGGCTCACTCGACTCGAAGCAGACCCGCCTGCTGCTCAACGTCGAATCGAGCGTGGCTTACGCGCCGCCGGGCTACCTGCTCTACGCGCTTGAGGGCAATCTGGTGGCGCGGCCATTCGACGCCGACAGGCTAGAGCTGACGGGCGAGTCCGTCTCCGTCGTCAAACAGATCGGCTTCACACTCGGCAGCGCGTGGGCGCACTTCTCCGTCTCGGAGACGGGCACGCTCCTCTACCGCAGTAACACCGCGGCGGCGAACGCGCAACTCGTCTGGTTCGACCGGGCGGGCAAACAACTCGACACGGTCGGCACGGTCGGGCGCTACTCGGATATCCGCCTCTCGCCGGACGGGAAGCGCGTCGCGTTCCAGCGCCTCGACCCGGAAAAGGCAAGCTCCGACATCTGGCTGATCGAACTCGCGCGCGGCACCACCTCGCGCCTGACGTTCGACCCGGCCAACGACAGCGACGCCGTCTGGTCGCCCGACGGCAGCCGCATCGTCTTCTCCTCGATGAGGGAGGGCCTGCCGAACCTCTACCAGAAGCTTTCGAGCGGTGCGGGCGGCGAAGAACTCCTCCTCAAGTCGGACGAAGCGAAGTTTGCTACCGACTGGTCGCCGGACGGGCGCTATGTCCTGTATCACGTCCTGAGCCGGCAAAGTGTCGACCTGTGGGTGCTGCCGCTTTTCGGGGAGCGGCGGCCTGAGCCTTTCCTGCGAACGGACTTTCAGGAAGTGAGTGGCCGCTTCTCGCCCGACGGGCGTTGGATCGCATACGTCTCGAACGAGTCCGGGAGGTTTGAGGTCTATGTGCAGAGCTTCCCGGCTTCGGGCGGAAAGTGGCAGGTCTCGAACGGCGGCGGGGCCGCGCCCCGATGGCGGCGCGACGGGCGCGAGCTATTCTACCTCTCCGCGGACAAGAAACTGATGGCGGTCGAAGTTGGTGGCAGTGCCGACACGTTCAAGCCCAGCCTTCCCAAGCCGCTCTTCGAGACCCGCATCGCCTCGCTCACCGGTGCCCCCCTTTATGACGTCTCCGCCGACGGCCAGCGCTTCCTATTTAACGTGCCCGTCGAAGAGAACGCCCCCGCGCCCATAACGGTCGTCCTGAACTGGACGGCGGACTTAAAGCGCTAACGTTATCTCGCGACCGACCTCAGCTAAAATCTCATATCCTCAAATGGGGCGTCTTTACCGGTGACTTGTAGTACGTCTACTTAGCGTTAGCCAGCCCGATGAGGCTCTCTGGAAATTGACGTGAACGGCCCTAGAACTTGACCCAGGCCGGATAGATATTTTGCTTGTGTGACGCAGCACCACGGTTGACGAGTTGAATCATTCTACTCTTGCTTGGGCTACATTCAAGCTTAACTTCTCTCGCAGCGTCTCGTATGGCGTCTTACCGGCCAGCGCGCTATGCGGACGGTGATAGTTGGAGAAGTTCTGCCACTCCTCCAGCTTCACGTTGAGACCGACATCGCCCGTGGAGGTCAGCAACTGGTAGAACTCTGCTTTGTCCGTGCGGTGCGTCCGCTCCACCTTCCCGTTGAGCCGCAGCGTGCGCA
>DASTQX010000198.1:0-3266 GCA_035761505.1 Pyrinomonadaceae bacterium | reverse complement strand
GGCCTTCGGGATTTTTCGGAACCGGCCTTACGTCGTCGTCCTCCTCCTCGTCGCCGCCGCCGCCCTCGCCCTCTGGCTCATCCGGCGCAGGCGCTCCGCCCGCCGGACTCAAATCTCAAACTCAAAACCGTAAGCGCAAGGGACGAGCCCCGCGCCTACGGTTTTTTTCTCTGCGAAGAATTTTGACGCCTCAGCCGTTCGCGCCGATGGGCCACTGGCCGTCCACGAATTCGAGGTGGAGGCGACCGATGCCGTCGTCGCCGGTGCGGCGCGCGCGGACGACCGAGATGAGCGAGACGTTCTGCTGCTCGCACGTCAACCGGACGAAACTGCCGCGCCCGACGCCGAACATCGTCCAGACGCAAGCCCCCCGGCGGCTGATGTTCTCCGTCACCGTCTGCTCTCGCGCCGACGCCGAGCCGTCCTCGTTGAGCAACTCGACCGTGACTTCGATGGGGAGCAACAGCCGCGAGTCGCGCCTCGGAGGGCTTTCGGCGTCCGCGGCGTCCGCGCCGTCCGCCCCTTGTTGCAGGCGGAAGCGCCCGTCCTCTTCGGCGAGATACGCGTAGAGCCCGGCGCGTTGCTCGTCTTGGCGCGCGGGCGCTTCGCCGCCGAGGAAGACGACGCTGACGTGGTTCCGCACGGGCCGCCGCTGCTCCTCTCGCCCACCGGCGGCGCGCGAGACGGCCCACACCAAAGCCCACAGGCGATTGAGAGTGTCGGACTCTTTGCGTTGACCGGCGGCGCGGCGCGCGGCGGAGGGCAGGAGGAGGCAGAGGAGCTGTCCGAGTTCGGGCTGGCCTTCGAGCGTGAGCGTCGCGCTGCGCGGCGTCGCGCCGTGGAGCGTCGTCGTCTCGACGCGCTCCGCGCCCGCGCCCTCGCGCCAGCGCACGACGACGGACAGCGCGGGGCGCTCGTTCGTCTGCGTCGTCGTCATCGTCGGCTTGGTCTTGCTCTGTCGCATCTCGCGTGGGGCGGGTCTGTCTCGTCTGCTTCGGTCGCGCGCGTCGGCGCGTCAATTTCCGCGCGCGTAGTCAATCAGCACGCCGAGCATCCGCAGCTCGGCCTCGTCGCTGCCGGTGAAGCGGAGCGCGAAGCCCATCTCCTCGACCTTATAGACGACCTCGCCCCAGAGATAAATCCTTCGGCCCGTGGGGAGCCGGATTTCGAGCCGGATCAGTTCTTCCACGCGCACCTCGTCGTCGGTGAGGATGAAGCAGCCACTGGCGCTGATGTCCACGACGCGCCCGTCGCGGCGCGCGAGCACGCCTTCCCAGTGGGCTTCGAGGTCGGCCCGCACGCGCTCCTTCTCTCTGCGCTCTTTGGTAATCATAAAGCCTACGCGGTGGTCGGCATCTTGACGGTCTTGACCTTGTCGTCAAGCAGAGCGCTCGATTCCATCTCGAAGCCCTTCTCCTCGTCGCCGGTCGCTTGGCTGCCAGCCTTCGGTTGCGCGGG
The DNA here is from genome assembly GCA_035761505.1 of Pyrinomonadaceae bacterium. Taxonomy (GTDB): domain Bacteria; phylum Acidobacteriota; class Blastocatellia; order Pyrinomonadales; family Pyrinomonadaceae; genus JAIVJM01. The sequence goes on along the minus strand of DASTQX010000198.1, from coordinate 1,808 downwards.
CTGCGGGCGCGCGCAGGTGACGGCGATAATCTTCTCGGCCTCGGTCGTGTTCGTCGGGCGCGAGAAGTAGTAGCCCTGCCCGTTCTCGCAGCCGAGCTTGCGCAAGAGCGCCAACTGCTCCTTCGTCTCGACGCCCTCGGCCACCACGTCCATGCCGAGCACCTGCGCGAGCATGACGATGGTGCGGACGATCTCGATGTTCTCGCTGTTATCCACCATCCGCGTGACGAACGAGCGGTCAATCTTGAGCGTGTCAATCGGGAAGCGGTGGAGGTAACTCAAAGACGAGTAGCCCGTCCCGAAGTCGTCAATGGCGAGCTGGACGCCGAGCGAGCGGAGTTGGCGGAGCATCTCGGTCGTCGTGTCTATGTTCTCCATCACGGCGCTCTCGGTGATTTCGAGCTTGAGGCTGCGCGGGTTGAGTTTCGTCTTCTCGATAATGGTGCGTACCTGCTCGATCAGGTTGGGCTGCATGAACTGCTTGCTCGACAAGTTGACGCTGATGAAGAGCGGCGAGTCCGTGGGAAACTGCTTCTGCCACCGGCGCATCTGGCGGCACGCCTCGAAGAGCGCCCACTCGCCGATGGCGACGATCTGGCCGGTGTCCTCGGCGACGGGGATGAAGTCCATCGGCGAGATGAGCCCGCGCTCCGGATGCTGCCAGCGCACCAGAGCCTCGAAGCCGCAGAGGTGGAAGTCGTCCAAGGCGACGATGGGCTGATAGAGCATGTAGAATTCGCGCCGCTCCAAAGCCTTTCGGAGGTCGGTTTCGAGTTGGAGGAGGTTGACGGCGAAGGCGTGCATCGCCTTGTCGAAGACCTCGTGGCGGGCCTTGCCCAGAGACTTCGCGCGGTACATCGCCGTGTCGGCGTCGCGGAGGATATCTTCGGGGTCGTCGTAGCCGGTCGTGCTCGGCGCGATGCCGACGCTGACGGTGGTGAAGACTTCGTGGCCGCTCAGATGAAACGGCGCGGACATCTCCTTCTCGATTCTTTCGGCGACGGAGACGGCCTCGGTTTCGTGCTCGATGTCTTCGAGCAGGATGGTGAACTCGTCGCCGCCGACGCGCGCCACGGTGTCGCCGTCGCGCAGGCAAGTTTCCAGTCTGCGCGCGACGCCGACCAGAAGTTGGTCGCCGATCATGTGACCGAGCGAGTCGTTGATGATCTTGAAGCGGTCGAGGTCGAGGAAGAGGACGGCGAAGAGGTGTCCCTCGCGGCGCTTCGAGCGCGCGATAGTGAGCTTGATGTGGTCTATGAGGAGCGCGCGGTTCGGCAGCCCCGTGAGCGCATCGTGGAAGGCGTCGTGCATCAGGCGCTCTTCCGAGAGCTTGCGCTCGGTGATGTCCTGCACCTGAAAGATGAGGCGCGTGGCGTTGGTCTCGGACTCGACGATGCGCGCCGCCGTCCACAAGCCCCACACCAACTCGCCGCCTTTACGCACGTAACGCTTCTCGGCCTGATAGGCGTGCGTCTTCCCCTTGATGAGGTTCTTGAGGCTTGCGAGCGTCGGGCCGAGGTCGTCCGGGTGAGTCACGTCCTGAAAGTTCTTCTCAAGCAACTCCTCTTCCGTGTAGCCGAGTATCTCGCACAAGCTGCGGTTGACCTGAAGCCACTGGCCTTTCGGCGAGACGAGCGCCATGCCGATGGCCGCACAGTCGAAGGCGCTGCGGAAGACTTCTTCACTCCCGCGCGCCGTCTGAAGGCTCTGCGTGAGTTGCGCCGGAGCGCCGTCGTTCGTCTGGACGTTGCGGAGATAGACGCCGTAGCAGAAGTGCGCGACGGCGACGAGCGTGAGCGCCGCGAGGA
>DASTQX010000197.1:0-9799 GCA_035761505.1 Pyrinomonadaceae bacterium | reverse complement strand
GCTTGATTGACTTCGAGCAGGAGCGCGAGCGACTGACGCGCGAGATTGAGAAGTTGAATAAAGAGTTGCAGAAGGTCGAGGCGCAACTGTCGAACCCGCAGTTCGTCGAGCGCGCGCCCGCCGAGAAGGTCGAGGAATTGCGGCAACGGCTGGCCGACATCCGGCAACGAAGTGAGGCGATGCGGCAGATGCGGGAGGCGCTCGAAGGATGAACTGGCTCGACGAAGGCGCGCTGTTCTCGCAGATCGGCGCATTCCTGAACGAAGATTTGGGGCGGGGCGACATCACGACGCAATCCACGGTGATGCGGCAGCAGAGCGCGCGCGGTCGCTTCCTCGCCAAAGAACCGATGGTCGTCGCCGGGCTCGAAGCCGCCGAGTCGGTCTTCTCGACGCTCGATTCGCAGCAGCAGCTCGAAGCCTTCGTCTCGGACGGCGACGAAGTCGAAGCCGGAAAGGTCATCGCGCGCACGACCGGCTTCGCCGACGTGCTGCTCGGCGGCGAGCGTCTGGCGCTCAACCTCCTGCAACGCCTCTCCGGCATCGCGACTTTGACGCGCCGCTACGTCGAGGCCGTCGAGGGCACGGGCGCGCAGATCGTAGATACGCGCAAGACGACGCCGGGCCTGCGGATGCTTGAGAAGTACGCCGTGCAGGCGGGCGGCGGGCGCAACCACCGCTTCGGCTTGGACGATGGCGTGCTGATTAAAGACAACCACATCGCGCTCGCGGGCGGAGTCATCACGGCGGTCGAGCGCGCGCGCAAGGCCGTCGGACACCTGCATAAGATAGAGGTCGAAGTCTCGAAGGAGTCGGACTTGCGCGAGGCGCTGCGCGGCGGCGCGGACATCGTGATGCTCGACAACCTCTCGCCGGAAGAGACGGCGCGGATGGTCTCGGTCGCGCGCGAACTCGCGCCGAACGTCCTGCTCGAATCGTCGGGCGGCATCACCTTGGAGAACGTGCGCGCCTACGCCGAGGCGGGCGTTGACCTCATCAGCATCGGCGCGCTCACGCACTCGGCGCGCGCCGTGGACATCAGCTTCAAGATGCAGCCCGCGTGAGGGAACAAACGCACCCGGCGCGCGTGTAAGGTTTTTGGCGGAATGGGGACGGAGGTTTTATGAAGTACGAAAAAATCGCCCGGCGGCTGGGCTCGACCTTGATGGCGCTCGCCTTCCTCGCGGCTTGTCTGCCGCAAGGCTTCGCGCAGCAGCGCAGGCGTCCTTCGCGCCGCGCGACGACCCCCGCCACGCAGACGCCCTCCGCCCAGCCCACACCAGCGCCCCCGGCGTCGGGCGAGCCGCGCCTCGTCTCCACCGCCGACGAAGAGGCGCAGGACGAGACGCCGCGCCGCAGCACTTCGCGCACGACCCGCCGCACGACGACGAGCGCGCCGGAGCCGGAGCCAGACCCCTTGCGCTCGACCGTGACGCGGCTCTCGACGCAGGTCGAGAAGCTGACGGAAGACATCTCGACGATGAAGAGCGACCAGCGCGCGCTCTTCGACCTCGAACGCCTGAACCGCGCCGAGCAGCGCGCCGAGACCCTGCGCGCGCAACTGCGCGACGTGACCGACAAGCAGTTTGTCCACGAGGAGCGGCTCGCGCAGATCGAAGACGAACTCGACCCCGCCTCCATCCAGCGTCGCTCCGCGCTCGTCGGCACGCTCAACCCTTCGGCGGTGCGCGACCAACTTCAGCGCAGCCTTGAGCGCGAGCGCGAGCGCACGCGCAAGCAACTCGAACTCGTCACCAACAGCCGCTCGCGCCTCGAAGCGGCGGTCGTCAGCGCCGAGGCCGAAGTCGAACGCCTCCGCCAGCGCCTCGAAGCCCACGACCTGCAACAGCCACAGCCGCCGCAGGCCGGTTCCGCCAACGCGACGACCAACACCACCGCCGCGCCGACGCCCGCGAACCCGCCCGCCGAACCGCCGAGCTGAGAAATGACGAGCGCGGAATGATGAATGATGAATAAAGAGCGACGCGTCTTTCATTCATCATTCCGCACTCGTCATTTAACTTTTATGGGTACGATTTCTCAGTCCGAGCTTTACCGTCTCATCGAAGAGGCCGGGCGGCGCGGCGAGCGCGTCGTCGTGGCGACGGTCGCGCACACGCGCGGCTCGACGCCGCAGCGACGCGGCGCGAAGATGCTCTTCTTCGAGGGCGGCCAGACCACCGGCACGGTCGGCGGCGGCTGCATCGAGGCCGAAGTCTGGGCCGAGGCCCGCGCCGCCCTTCGCACCGGCCACTCCGCCCTCCACAACTTCAGCCTCACCGCCGACGAGGCCAGCGAGGAAGGCATGGTCTGCGGCGGCACGATGGAGATTTTCATTGACGTGTGGGAAGCGGAAAAGCCGTGAACCGTGACAAGTGAAGGAAAAAAGCTTATCTTTTGCTCCTTCCTGTCACCTGTCACGGTTCACCCGTCACGGAGGTTGAGAGTATGCCGACATCTTTCATCGAAGAGTACAAGGCGAAGCACCGGCACCCTTTGAACAAGTTGACGCACAGCGTCGGCATCCCGATGATCGTCGTCTCGCTGCCGCTGTTCTTCCGGGACTGGCGTTGGGCGCTGGGGCTCTTCGTCGTGGGGTGGATTCTGCAATTCGTCGGGCACGCGATTGAGGGGAATCAGCCCGCCTTCTTCCGCAACCCGGTGTACCTCATCGTCGGCCCCGTGTGGCTCGTGCGGCGGGCGCTCGGCGCGGTCGGCATCCTGCGCCCGGCGGCGCAGCGCGCGCCGCTCGACAAGCGCGCGCCCTGAACGGGATGAGCGACGCGAGCGGGCGAGTTTCAGCACAAGACATCACGCGGGCGGCGGCGCGAGTCCTCGACGAGGGCTCTCCGGCGGCGCTCGCGACAATCGTCGAAGCGCCGCGCGCCGTGGGAGCGTCCGGCGCTTTCGTGCGCGTGGGCGCGAAAGTGCTGCTCGAAGAGTCGGGCGCGCGCACGGGCTCGACGGGCGACGCGGCGCTCGACGAAAGTCTCTCGACTTACTTTCGCACGTTCCTCGGCTCGCACGCGGAGGCGCGCACCTTCACGCTGGAAGAGGTCGCGCCGGGGAGGGAAGAGTTGCGCGGCGGGCGGGTCTTGTTCGAGCGCGTCGAGACGGAGCCACGCGTCGTCGTCTGCGGCGCGGGGCACGTGGGCGCGGCTCTGGCGCGGCTGGCGCACGCGGTCGGTTATCAGGTCACGCTCCTGGACGACCGCGCGGACTTCGTGACGCGCGAGCGCTTCCCCGAAGAGTCGGTCGAACTCGTCGCCGCCGGGGCGGGTTGGACGGAGGCCGTGAAGAGGGCGGTCGGCGCGGGGCGGGGCGTGTACGTCGCGGTCGTAACGCGCGGGCACAACGAGGACGAAGAGTGCATGAAGGCGGTGCTGGCCGCCCGTCCGCGCTACGTGGGGATGATCGGGAGCCGCCGGCGGACGAACATCGTGCTTGCGCGGCTGCGCGAGGCGGGCTTCGACGCAGAGGAGTTGCGACGCGTGCGCGCGCCCATCGGGCTCGACCTCGGCGCGGTCTCGCCGGAGGAGGTCGCGCTCTCCGTCATCGCCGAGATCGTCGCCGAGCGGCGCGGCGGCACGGGCGCTCCGCTCTCCGCGTGGCGGCGGGAATAAAAGAAGGCAAAAGCAAGAAGGCGAAGGGCAAAAGAGGGAGGCGCAAACGTCTCTTCACTTTTGCCCTTTGCCTTTCTGCTTTTGACCTCTTAAGCGGCAACGGGCTCCGGCGCTTCGGCGCGGATGTCGGCTTCCATGCGCCTGCGTCGCTTGCCTCTCCTCCTGCCGTGGACTGTGAGGACGGGGCCGATGAGGGCATAGACCCAACCGGAGGGGCCGGCGAAGCGCCAGCCGCCGACGGAGGCGATGGCGAGGGAGACGAGTCCGATGGCGACTTGGAGGAGCAGGCTCTCGATCTCGGTGCGCGTGTCGAAGAGTTCGAGCTGGTTCAGCTCAAGCTCTTCGCGCTTGCGGTAGGCGCGCAGGTAGAGGAGCGTGAAGACGGCGAAGACGGCGACGTAGCCGACGCCGAAGACGATCATCATCATCCCGGCCTGCTCGCGCGCGACCGGGTAGATCATCTCGCCGCCCGGCAGGCGCACGCGCAGGTCGAAGGTCAGGAGGAGGTTCGTCAGAAAGTTCCAGACGAACTTGAGCGGGTAGATGTAGAAGAGGACGACGAAGAGCAGGACGGCGTTGAGGACGATTGTCCCGGTGTCGCGCATCCCGTAGCGGCGGAAGAAAATATACTGCTGATACCAGACCAGCATAAGGAGCGCGAAGCAGATGGCGAAGGCGACGAAGCCGCGCATCATGTAGAGCAGTTCGTCGAAAGTCTGCGGGACTTCGAGCGAGACGACGAGGAGGGTGATGGCGAAGCCGAAGACGGCGTCGCTCAGAGCCTCGATGCGCGTCACGTCCTGACCGCGCCAGCGGAAGCCGAACTCCTCGCCGACGCCCTGACTCAAAAGCTTCTCGCGGATCATCCGTGCTCCTTGCGGTCTGCGGGCGGTTGGGGGCATTGTAGAGTCTGCGGCTCGCCCTCAAAGTGCGGGCGGTGCATTATTAATGCTCCGGCCACTTCAATCAAGGATTTATGTCAACGCCACAAGGGGGGCTGCGCCGCGCGGGCAAGATGTTCCGCGCGCTCTCACACCGCAACTACCGGCTCATGTGGACGGGCGCGTTCCTCTCCGGCACGGGCTCGTGGATGCAGACGGTCGCGCAGAGCTGGCTCGTTTTGGAGTTGACTAACTCGGCCTTCTGGCTCGGCCTCGACACGTTCATGGCGAGCGCGCCGGGGCTCCTGCTGACCTTGCCCGCGGGCGTCTATGCAGACCTCTTCGACCGCAAGCGCCTGCTCATCTTCATGCAGGCGGGCGCGGGCCTGTCGGCGCTCGTGCTTGCGGCGCTCGTGTGGGCCGGGGCGGTCGAGGTCTGGATGGTGCTCGGCCTGACGTTCGTGACGGGCTGCTGCTGGTCGGTGGCGGGGCCTTCGTTTCAGGCGATGACGATTGACCTCGTGGAGCGCGAAGACCTCACAAACGCCATCGCGCTCAACTCCACGCAGTTCCAACTCGCGCGCGTCGTCGGCCCTCTGCTTGCGGCGCTCACCATCAAGTTCGCGGGGCTCGCCGGTTGCTTCCTCATCAACGGACTGTCTTATCTGGCAATCGTCGCCGCGCTCGCGCAGGTGAAGTTTAAGAAGGATGAAGAAGGCGAGGCGGCGGCGGCGGTCGTGAGCGAGGCGGCAAGCGTTAACGCGCCGGAGGGCGCGGAGGTCGCGGCGGCGGATGTGGCCGCGACGCCGCGCGCGCGGGGCGGCGTGCGGGCCGTGTTGCGGGACTTGCTCGAAGGCTTCAGTTACGTGAAGAGCCGCCCGCGCGTGAGCCTTCTGATTTTGTGCTCGGCGGTGGTGAGCCTCTTCGGCGCGCCGTACCTCGTGCTGATGCCCGTCTTCGCCAAGAACGTCTTCGGTTGGGGCGAGACGGGGCTCTCGCTTCTGATGGGGACGGCGGGCGCGGGCGCTCTGTGCGGGGCGCTGATGGTGGCCTATCTCGGCGACTTCAGGCGCAAGGGGAGGTTCGCGCTGACGAGCGCATTCTCGGCGGCGGTCTGCGTGGTCGGCTTCTCGACGGCGACGCGCGCGGCGGTTGCGCTTCCTCTGCTCTTCGGCATCGGCTTCTCGATGGTCTCTTTCTTCGCCGTCGGCAACGCGCTCGTCCAGCACCTCGTCACAGACCGGATGCGCGGGCGCGTGATGAGCATGTGGATTCTGACCTTCATCGGGACGATGCCGCTTGGCAGTTTCCTTTCGGGGGCCGCCGCCGAACGCTTCGGCCCGCGCTGGACGCTCACCGCCTGCGGCCTCTTTATCGCCCTCTTCGTCGTGTGGGTCGCTTGGAGCAGCCCGCGCCTGCGGGAACTATAAAAACGACGAACGCGGAACGCGGAACGCCGAACCGGGGAGGCAAGAAGGCAGTTTGCCTTTCAGTTCAGCACTCGGCGTTCCGCGTTCGGCGTTTCGGTGAGGCAACGTTTCCGGCGGCAGCCGGATTCAGAGTTGCAAGAAAGAGCACGGCGGGCGTTCTATCAGCAGGCCGGTGCACGCGTGCGTGAGCCGGTCGGAGAGTTTCGATTTCCTTCGAGAGCTTTTGAGGAGAGAGCGATGAGAACCACCAGAGATTTGCTGTGCCTCTTTTTCGGCGTCCTGCTGCTGGCGTTCGTGTCGGCGACGGCGAACGCGCAGGGCGTCATCGTCCCGCGCCCGTGCGTCCGCTGCCCCGTCCCGCCGCGCCCCGTCCCACTGCCCCGCGCGCTGCCCGTCAAGTCCATCAAGATTGAGACCAAAGTCCGCGCGCAGGTGGCGACCACGCACGTCGAGCAAATCTTCCGCAACGACACGGACGCGACCCTCGAAGGCACCTACTTTTTCCCCATCCCCGAATCGGCCTCCATCTCCGAGTTCGCCATCTGGGACGGAGACAAGCGGCTCGTCGGCGAGGTGCGCTCGCGCGACGAGGCGCGGCGCATCTACGATGAGATCGTCCGCAAGCAGCGCGACCCCGGCCTGCTCGAATACGCGGGCCGAGACCTCTTTCAGGCCAGCATCTTCCCCATCCCGCCGCGCTCGGACAAGAAATTGGAGCTGACCTACACGCAGGCGCTCAAGGCCGAGTCCGGCACGGTCTCTTACCGCTACCCTCTGGCGACGGGGCGTAACATGAACGAGGTCGGGACGGTCTCCGGCACCGTCGAGGTCGAGGCGCGGCAAGCCCTGCGCAACATCTACTCGCCGAGTCACCAGATAGACGTGCGGCCCTCGTCCGGCGGGCAGCGCGCGCGCGTCTCCTTCGAGTCGAAGCCGGGGCGCGAGCCGCAGGACTTCCAACTCTTCTACGCCGTCTCGGACGAAGACTTCGGGATGACGCTTCTGACGCACCGCGAGCCGGGCAAGCAGGGCTACTTCCTGTTGACGCTCTCGCCGAAGGACGGGCTGGCCGAGCAGGAGTACGCCTCCAAAGACATCGTCTTCGTGCTCGACACTTCGGGCTCGATGGCCGAGGCCGGGAAAATGGAGAAGGCGCGGGCCGCGCTCCTCTTCGGCGTGCGCAGCCTGCGCGACGGCGACCGCTTCAACGTCGTCAGCTTCGCGGGCGAAGAGCGCCTGATGTCGCGCGAACTCATTCAGGCCGACGCGCCGGGCCGCGCGCTCGGCGAGCAGTTCGTCAAAGAACTGCGGCCCGTCGGCGGGACGAACATCAACGGCGCGCTCGTCACTTCGATGGAACTCTTCGAGCAGAGCGAGCGCCCCCGGATGCTCGTCTTCATGACGGACGGCTTGCCGACCGTCGGCGAGACGAACGTCGCGCGCATCATCGAGAACGCGAAGGCGGCGCGCGTCGCCGGAGTCCGCCTCTTCACCTTCGGCGTCGGCTACGACGTGAACACGGCCCTGCTCGACAAGCTCGCGGCGGAGAACGGCGGCGTCGCCGAGTACGTCGAGCCGCGCGAAGACTTGGAAGTCAAAGTCTCAAGCTTCTTCACCAAGATTAACCATCCCGTCCTGACCAACCTCGCGTTGGAGATGGGCGCGGTCGAGGCCGACCTGCTCTACCCGCGCGAACTGCCCGACCTCTTTCGCGGCACGCAGGTGACGCTCATCGGTCGTTACCGCAACGCCGGTGACGTGCCCTTCACGAACCTCCGTCTGACGGGCCGCACCGGCTCACAGACGCGCTCGTTCGACTACCCGAACCTCCGCTTCCCGCTCGAAAACAGCGCGAACGACTTTCTCCCGCGCCTCTGGGCCACGCGCCGCGTCGGCTGGCTGATGGAGCAGGTGCGCTCGAACGGCGAGCAGAAGGAACTCGTTGACGAGATCACAGACCTCGGCACGCGCTACGGCATCGTCACGCCCTACACTTCTTACCTCGCGCTCGAAGCGGCGGAGGCAGCCGCGGTGACGAGCAACCGGACGTTCACGTTCGGCGACGCGGCCCGGAACAAGTCCGTCGTGCGCAGGGCTCCCGTCCCGCAAGGGGCCGCCGGAGGCGCGGGCGCACCGACGACGGCGCGCGACATGTCCGACGAGTCGCCGCCCCCAGCGCCGAAGCGAGAATCCGCGCAGGCCGTCACGGGCGAGGCGGCGGTCAGGGAGAGTCGCCGCGCGCGCGCGCAGCAGGAAGCCTTGCGTCTGGACGACGTGGACAGCGTGCCGCCCGTCGGCGGCTCGCGCAAGGTCGGCGACAAGACCTTCTACCTGCGCGAAGGGGTGTGGGTTGACTCCACGTTCAAGCCGGAAGCGAAACTGCCTGAGACGGCGCTCGTCTTCGGCAGCGACGAGTACTTCGCGCTTGTCAGCCGCGAGCCCGAACTCGCGCGCTTCTTCGCCCTCGGCGAGCGCGTCGTCGTCGTCCACAAGGGGCGCGTCTATCGCGTCAGCGCCGGGGCGACGAAATAACAAAGGCGAGTCTTGAAAGGGCTCAAGACAATAGCCGGAGGTGAGTGCTTAAGCACGACGCGCCCGGTAACAAGTAGCTAAAAATTCCGACCCTGAAGGGGTCGCAGACGCCATGCGCGGTGCGGCCCCTTCAGGGTCGGAACTCTTTTCTCAGCTCTTCTGGGCGGCGCTCAGGCGCTCTCGCAACTTCGCTTGCCACCGGCTATGATCTTCATCCACTTCGGGGATGATGTCTCCGAACGATTCTTCTGCTTCCGTGTCCCTTGTCTTGTCCGCCTCGATTCATGTACAAACGAAGTGAGAAAAGCGTTCGAGGAGGGTGTTGGCAAGTCCCGACGACGGAGAGTGTGTCAGAGATGATTTCGCATCAGACGTTTTTTGGCCGGGCCGCGCGGCGGGTGTGCGCGGCCCTTCTGTTGGCGCTGGCGACTGGGGCGGCTTCGGGCGCGCGGGCGCAGGACGCCGGGTGGGTCGGCGAGCGGCGCGGGCAGGCGGGCAAGGATTTGAACGCGGTCTACTTCGCCGACTCGAAGCGCGGGTGGGTGGCGGGCGACGGCGGCCTCGTCCTGCACACGCAGGACGGCGGGCGCACTTGGGCGGCGCAGCGCGTCGAGACCGGAGAGAGCGTCAACGACATCTACTTCCGCGACAAGGAGGACGGCTACCTTCTGGCGGGCGACCGCATCTTCACGACCGAGGACGGCGGCGCGACGTGGCGGATGTCGAACCGCTTCCAGAGCGCGACCTTCGGCGGGGCCGACCCGGAACTCTACAGCGTGCGCTTCACCAGCAAGAAGCGCGGCTGGATCGTCGGCTCGCTCAGCCGCCGCGACCGCGTGACCGACAGCCTCGTGCTCCACACCGGGGACGGCGGAACCTCCTGGCAGCGCCTGCGCGTGCCCGTGCAGGACGAGTTGATTCATCTCGACTTCGACAGCGACAAGCGCGGCTGGATCGTCGGCGCAGCGGGGCGCATCCTCCACACGCGCGACGGCGGCGAGACGTGGGCGCTGCAAACGTCGAACACGAAGGCGGTGCTGTATCACGTTGATTTCAACGGCGACGACCGGGGCTGGGCCGTCGGCGAGCGCGGGACGATCCTGCGGACGCGCGACGGCGGCGCAACGTGGGAGGCCGTGGGCTCGCCCGCCCGCTCGACGCTGCTGAGCGTCAAGTTCGCCAACGACGACGACGGCTGGATCGTCGGGCGCGGCGGCGTCAGCCTCCGCTCCGAGGACGGCGGCCAGACGTGGGTCGAACAGGAGAGCCGCACCCGGCAGAACCTCTACGCGCTCTATCTCGACAAAAAGACCGGCTGGGCCGTCGGCGGCGAC
>DASTQX010000196.1:0-3338 GCA_035761505.1 Pyrinomonadaceae bacterium | reverse complement strand
GACGAGGACGCCGAGCCCGACGGCGAGCGCGACCATCGGCACGCGTGACCAGAACGAAATGGTTCGGAAGTCTTCGCGGTTGTCCTCCCAGAAGCGCTCCTGATAGACCCACTCCTCGCCCGGCGTGTTCGGCGGGACGTTCGTCTCTGCGGGCCGCATCTCGCGCGGCTGGATGAAGAGCAGCGGCAGCGCCGCCAGAAACTTCGAGAGCGGCGGGTGCTCGTTGACGAGTTGGTAGTTGCCCGCGACGAGATGATAGTATGCCGACGGAATCATCACGATCTCATCCACGGTGATGCTCTTGCGCGCGACGACCGTGAGCAGGTTCAGAGACATCAACGCGAGCAGGAGCGCACACAGCAACTCGGCCCCGCGTTCGAGGGCGACGCCCCTGACCGAAGCGAGAAACGCGCGGCGCGGCGCGACCGCGACGGCGGCATCGTCGGCGACGGCGACGGCCTCCGCCCCGAACGGCTCACGTTCCTGTTTCAATGACTCTTCCATCTCGGCTCGGACTTAAAAACGGACTCGACGCGTGGGCGGCGCTCCTCGTCACGCTCGCGCCCTTCATCTACTTCCACCAAGCGGTCGCGGGCCGCCTCTTTCTCTCACCCGACGACGGCGTGCTCTTCAACATCCCTCTCAGAATGGCGGCGGCGCGCGTCGTGCTCGAAGGCCACCTGCCGCTCTGGAACCCTTACATCTTCGGCGGGATGCCCCTGCACGGCGCGGCACAAGGAGGCTTGCTCTTCCCGCTCAACTGGTTCTATCTCGCCTTCGACGCGCCCGCCGCGACGAACCTCATGATGCTCTCGACCTACGCGGTCGCCGCGCTCGGCGCGTACCTCTACGCGCGGCGCACGGGTTCGAGCATCGAGGGCTCAGTCCTGACGAGCCTCGCTTATCAATGGAGCGGCTTCCTCGTCGCGCAGATCGGGCACACGAACGTCGTGCAGGTGGCGGCGCTGCTGCCGTGGCTCCTGTGGGCCGTGGACGGCTACGGCGCGACCGGGAAGAGAGGGCGAGGCGTCGTGCTCGCCGCCGTCGTCATGCTGCAAGCGTTCGCCGGTCATCAGCAGACGCTCGTCTATTCGCTCCTGCTCGCCGCCGCTTACGCGCTCGTGATGCAACGCGCGGCGCGTCCCGCGCGGAGTTGGTATCTCTGGTCGCTGGTGCTTCTGGCGGCGGGGATGTTGCTCGCGGCGGTGCAAATCTTACCGACCTACGAGTTGATGCGCAACAGCGTGCGCGCAGGCACCTCCTACGACTTCTTCAGCTCGTTCTCCCTGCCGCCGCGCTTCCTCCTGACCTTCTTCGCGCCTTACGTTCTGGGCGGCGGCGACGGCGCGCTCTTTCGCGCGCCTTACACCGACGAGCCGTACTACGGCGAATACATCGGCTACGTCGGGTTGCTGACGGTGATGCTGGCCGCGCTCGCCGTCGCCTTGAAGAAGCGCGACGCGCGGACGAAGTTCTGGGCGGCGGCGGCGCTGGTCGCGCTCGCGCTCGCGCTCGGACGCAACTGGCCCTTCAAGCTCTACGGCGTCGTTTACTACGTGCCCGTCCTCAACCTCTTCCGCGTCTCGGCGCGGCACATGATGGAGGTGGACTTCGCGCTCGCCGTCTTAGCGGGCAGAGGACTGACGGCCTTAGTCGCCGACGAGAACCGCGAGCGAGTCAAAAAGTGGGCGCTCATCGTCGGCGCATCGGTAGCGCTGCTCACGTCCCTCGTCGTGACCGTGGGACGACCGTCGGAGTTCCGGCTGAACCGCGACGCGCCCGTCACGCTTCTGCGCGCGCCCGAACTGTTCCTGCCCGTCGCCCTCGCCGTCTTGAGCGCGTTGGCGCTGTGGCGTTTCGCGCGCCGGAGGAAGCGCGGCGCGGCGCTCTTGCTGCTCGCCGTCCTCGCGCTCGATTTGTGCCTGTGGGGACAGTCGAGCGGCTGGCGGCGTTCGAGCCCACGGCCACAGAGCGAGCTGTGGCAGGGAACCGCGCCCGTCAAGTTCCTGCGCGAGCGAGGCGCGCAGGAAGCGGGACTCTTCCGCATCCTCACCGTCTGGCAGAGCTTCGACCCCGCCGTGCCCTTCGACGAAACGCAGACGCCCGAAGCGAACGAGTACGCGCTCCAACCCGACCCGTACATGGCGCACGGCATCCAGAACGCCGCCGGTTACGACGGCTTCGGCCTCGCGCGTTACAGCCGCTTCGCCGACGACATGAAGGTCTGGGGCGACGTGACCGACCACGAGCGCAGCCTCCGAGGGCCGGGCCGCGAGTTCGACCTCTTGGGCGTCCGTTACCTCCTGACGCGCCCCCTCTTGCCGAAAGGCCAGAGCCGCGCCGCTTCGCCGCCAGCAGACGCTCAAGGGGCAGCCCCTTCATCAACCGAAGCCCCCGGACTCCCGCCGCCTCCGGCCACCGAGGATTACGGCGGGCAGCTCTTCGCGGCGGAGAACTTGAACGTCCCGCCGCTCGACCGGGGCGAGCGCCTCACGTTCGACGTGCCGCGCGTCGCGGCTGACCGCTTCGCCTTGCTCACGAACCTCTCTTGGTCGGTCGCCGTGCCCGACGGCACACAGGTCGGGAGCGTGCGGCTCCGCGCCGAGGACGGCCGCACCTTCGACTTCGCTCTGCGCGCGGGCGAGCACACCTCCGAGTGGGCCTACGACCGCGCCGACATCCGCCGCGCCGTGCGCCACAGACGCGCGCCCGTGGCGACGAGCTACGCGGTCGAGGACGCGCAAGGCAAGTATGAAGGGCACACTTATCTCGCGTCCTTCGCGCTCCCCGAAAGGGTCGTTATCACGGGCGGCGAAATCGCCGTCGCCAGATACGAAGCCGCGCCTGACCTCGGCCTCAACGTCGTCCGCGTCTCACTCGCGGATTCCACGAGCGGGAACACCCTCGCGCTCCGCGCGGAGTGGATGAAGAAGGCTTCAGCGCCCTCTTCAGGACAGGCGACTCAGCAGGCAACTCAGGCGACCGCGACTCCCGCCGCCGCGACCCCTTCGGCCTCCGAGCGCTGGCGGCGCGTGGCGCAGGCGGGCAACGTCCTGATTTACGAGAACACGCGCGCGATGCCCCGCGCGTGGCTCACGCCGGGCGCGGAAGTCTTGGACGAGCAGGCGACGCTCGCGGCCATCCGCACGGGCCGCTTGCCCGGCGGCGCGGTGTGGGAGCCGGGACGGACGGCGCTCTTGGAGGCAACGCCCGAAGGCTTCAGCCTCTCGGACGCGAACGCCTTTGAGGGCCGCGCGGAGGTGACGAGGTACGAGCCGAACCGCGTCGAAGTGAGGACGGCGGCGGACGCGCCCTCCGTCCTCGTCCTCGCGGAGAAT
>DASTQX010000195.1:0-1315 GCA_035761505.1 Pyrinomonadaceae bacterium | reverse complement strand
CGAGTTCGCCGTCGCCGGGCACGAAGCAGAAACGGTAAGGAAGAAGAAGAAGCGATGAACGCGGAACGACGAACTGAAAGACAAAAGGCTTCTGTCTTTCAGTTCATCGTTTCAAGTTTTCCTGACGGCTTCGACGCCTTGCGCATGCAAGTTGCAAGTCTCTTGATTTCGCGGCGAAGGGCTGCGGGACGGCGGATGGCGAAATCGAAAAAAGCTGCGAGATTGGACGAATTGGCCGCGCAGATACGCGTCTGCACGCGCTGCCCGCTGCACGAGTCGCGTACATTGGCTGTACCGGGAGACGGCAAGTACACGGCGAAGGTGATGATTATCGGCGAGGCTCCGGGCAAGGAGGAGGACGAGAGCGGCCATCCGTTCGTCGGCTCCGCCGGGCGCTTCCTCAACCACGTCCTCGAAGGGACGGGGCTTGAAAGGAGCGACTTCTTCATCACCAACACCGTCAAGTGCCGCCCGCCGAAGAACCGCGTGCCGCGCAAGATTGAAGTCGGGACGTGTACGGCCAACTACCTCTTCGAGCAGATTGAGCTGCTGAACCCGAAGCTCGTCATGCTGCTCGGCGCGACGGCGGCGAAGACCGTGCTCGGCGTCAAGAGCATCGGCGAAGTGCGCGGGCGCGTCGTCGAGCGCGACGGGCGCAAGTTCTTAGTCGGCTATCACCCGGCGGTCAGGTTCTACCGCGAAGACTTGGGCGAGAAGGTCAAGGAAGATTTCGCCCTCCTCAAACGAGAGCTGAAGAAGTTGTGAACCCGGACGGAGCGTGAGGCGCATGGGGCCGCTCGAAACATATCAAAGGATGCGTGACTTCAGGCGGACGCCTGAGCCGAAGGGGAAAGTCTCGAAGGCGAACCGCCGCCGCTTCGTCGTGCAGGAGCATCACGCCTCGAAACTCCATTTCGATTTCCGTCTGGAACTCGGCGGTGTGCTCAAGAGTTGGTCAATCCCGCGCGGGCCTTCGCTCGACCCCGCGGACAAGCGCCTCGCCGTGCAGACCGAAGACCACCCCGTAGAGTATCTGAAGTTCGAGGGGCGCATCCCCGACGGCGAGTACGGCGCGGGCGACCACATGATCTGGGACGAGGGGACGTTTGAACTGACGGAAGGCAAGGACGCGCTCGCACAACTCGAAGCGGGGAAGCTGGCCTTCGAGTTGAAGGGCGAGAAGCTGCGCGGCGCGTTCTCGCTCGTCGAGATGAAGGGGCGCGGCGGCCAGTGGCTCTTGATAAAGGCGCGCGACGAGTCCGCCGAGCCGGGTTGGGTGCTCAAACTGCGTCAGCCTTTGGACGACGGCAGAGAG
>DASTQX010000194.1:0-4429 GCA_035761505.1 Pyrinomonadaceae bacterium | reverse complement strand
GCCGACTTCATCCTGTTCTTCGCCCTGCCCGCCGCCGCCGCGTTCCTCGCGCTCTTCGTCGGCACGGAGCAAGTGAGGGACCTGAACACGAGCCTCGTCCTCTTCGCCGGGCTCACCGGCGTCGCGATGGTGAGCGCGCTGTCCCTCCTCCTGCACCTGTCGAGTGACGCCCACGCGAACGCCTGCGCGCAATCCTCCCACTCCGCGACGAGGTTGAAACTCATCAGGGAGTCTCACGCCAACATCTCATACACGCTGTTAGCTTCCGTCCTGCTGGCGACGGCCTCGATCTTCCACGCGGTCTTCGGGCGGCACGCCGGCGGCGACGCGACCGCACTCCTGAAACACTCGGCCTTGTTCGTCTGCATCTACCTCGCCGCCAACCTCTCGCTCTCCCTCTTGATGGTGCTCAAAAGGCTGACCGTCCTGCTTACCAAACAGCTCGAAGCCGAATGAAGGCCGAGCGACGAGGACCGCCATGCCAGCCGCACTACTCCAGCAAGAGACGGACGCGGAGGAGGCCGTCGCTCAGATCGAAGCCCTAGTCAACGCGCCCTGGTTCCCTCGCATCATCGACCCGCGCTTCTTCGAGCACATTAAATCCGAAGGCCGCGTGCCGCGGCTCGGAGACATGCGGGCGGCCCACTCCTACCGGGGCTGGATGCTGTTTCAAGTTTGGCTTTTGAGCGGGACTCGCGGCATCCATTCGCGCTGGATTTATTACTTCGAGACGCTCGCGGCGGGACGTATTCTCGACCGACCCATCCCGCCGCTCAGCTTCAGCACCCCGCCCCAGACGAAGGACGGCACACTCTCTCACCTGCGCAAGCTCGTCGAGAAACTCGGCCGAGAACACGGCTACGGCGAACGCGCTCTCAACACCCTGATCGAGTGGATCGCATTCGGCCTCGGCATATGCGACGCCCGCCCCGACGTCTCGGAGAAGACCGCCCGCTGGCTGTACGAACAACTGGACATCACGGCCTTCCTGACTTGGCCTTACGATTACATGGGCCATCTCTTGGAGGAGGAGCGCGGCAACAGCAAACGCTTCCAAGGGTTCTTCCTCACGCATGATCGCGTCTGCGAGCTGATGGCCGCCCTCGCACTGGAGGACTTCGAGGGCGACATCAGGCGCGCACGCGTTCACGAGCCCGCGGTCGGCAGCGCGCGACAACTACTACACGCGTCGAACCATTCCCTCGCCCTCACGGCGGCGGACATCGACCCCGTCTGCGTAGTAGTCACCCTCATCAATTCAGCATGTCATTGCCCGTGGCTCGCCTTCCCCATCCCCGCCCACATTCTTGAGAGTGCAGCCGCCGACGCGGAGGCGGCCGAGCGCGTGCCGCACCGCCCGGACGCCCGCGACGTATTACCCGCCGTCGAAACACCACGCGGCGCGCAAACTTCGGCAGGCAGGCAGACAACACTTTTCGATTTTTAAGAGGCCGCGGCTATGTGCACAGCTCTCCACGATCCGGCGTCGGGGGCCGGGGGAAGACTGCGCGAGGCGTCGGCCTCGCTTTCGAGAATCCTCGAAGCTACCGCCCCCCACAGCAATACGGCCGCGCCGGCGGCGCGCGTCTGGCCGGAACCCCGCGCCGTCCTCTGCCAGGACTCGATCACCACGACGGCCGAGGAGTCGAAGGGCGCCTTCGACCTCGTCATCACCAACCCCCCGTTCGGCGGCAACGTGGACGAAGACGCCCACGAACGCCGCCGCGAAGACGCCCTCAAGACGAGAAAGACCGAGCTGCTCTTCCTCGACACGATACTGACCTCGCTCCGCCCGGGCGGGCGGGGCTGTGTACTGGTACCCGGCGGCGTCCTCTTCGGCGGCAGCAAGGCACACCTCCGGATTCGCCGGATGCTCATCGAGGAGAACAAACTCCTCGCAGTCATCCACGTCCCCGCCGGCGCGTTCAAGCCATACGCGGGGAGTGCCACCAGCGTCATCCTTTTCGAGAGGCAGACCGGGCCTACTGACGCCGTCTGGTTCGACGAAATCACATCGCTCGGCTACACGCTCGACAACAAGAGAAGGCCCACCGGCGACGACGACCTGCCCGACGTGCTCGGGCGCTGGCGGGCGCGCCGCGAGACGGGCGGCGACCGCAAGGCGCGCGGCTTCTACGTCCCCGTCGAAGAACTCCGCGAGAACGACTACATCCTCCAGCTCGCCCGCTACCAGGAAGTCACCTTCGAGCGGGAGGAGTACGACCCGCCCGAAGTCATCATGAAAGAGATACTACGCCTCTCCCTCGAAGCCGACAGGTCTTTCCGGGAACTCGCCGGCATGTTGGGCATGGACGTGGACGAGATGACGCGAACCCTGCTGGCCGAGGGTTCGGCCGCGGCGGGTGAAGGCTGAAGCACGAGCGGCGGGCAGTAACAGCGACATTAACCGAGAGGCCGACCATGATCCACACGAACGAGGCGGGGCTGCCCGAAGTCCTGGCCGCCGCGCTCACGCCCGACCGCCGCGCCACCAAGCCCGGCACCTTCTCGGTGACGGAGCTAATAGCGCCGCCGCAGATACGCATACTCACCCGCAAGCACCAGCATGAACTGACAGAAGACGTCGCCTCGCGCCTCCGCCGATTCAACGACGGTCTGCTCCACCACGTACTAGAGCGGCTCGGAGGCACCGGCGGGCGCAAGGTCGAGAGGCTCCTGAGCTACGCGACGGACGACGGCGTGGTCGCGGGCAGCTTCGACGTACTGCTCGTCGGCACAGAGCTGGTCGAGTACAGGTCCGTCTCGACCTGGCGCGTGTCGAAAGGCGTGCCGCAGGACTGGGTGGAGCGCCTAAACCTGTACGCCGAAATCCTCCGCCGCCGCGGTCGCGCCGTCACCGCTCTGACCGTCGTCGGGATGTTCAAGGACTGGACGGCCTCGCGCGCCCGCGAGGAGGGCTACCCGCGCGCGGAAGTCCAAACCTTCGACATCCCCCTCTGGGAACCCGAAGAGGCCTCCGCCTTCCTCCGCGCGCGGCTCGCGCTGCACCAGGCCGCCGACGGCGGCACCTACCCGCCGTGCTCGCCGGAGGAACGGTGGGAGAAGCCGACCAAGTACGCGCTCATGAAGGCCGGAAGGCAGAGGGCGGTCAAGGTCTACGACGACGAAGAGACGGCGCGCGGCAACATGACCTCGGGGCAGCACTACATCGAGCCGCGCCCCGGCCAGAGCACGCGGTGCCTCTTCTACTGCCGTGTCGCCGCCTTCTGCCCGCAGCGAGCCGCCATCTTGTCGGCGACGGACGGAGAGGAGTAGAGCCGATGCCCGACGCTAAGCCGCGACTCGACACGGCGTATCAGGTCGGATTGTTCCGCGCCGGCTGCTTCGAGCTCGCCCACCTGATCTACCTCGCCGATGAATCATCCCCGAAACCGGACATCACCTTCGAGCGGTTCTGCCGCGAGTTCGGGCCGTTCGCCGCGAGCTACGGCGAGCCCGCCGAGCTGAGGCCGATGCCGGGTGACTTCGTGATGCTCGGGCCGTCGTTCACCGGCGCGTACTGGGATTACCCCCGACGCGCGGGCGGGATCATCAACGGGTGGGTCGGATACGAGGCCGACGAATATCTCGTCATATTCGGTGCGGAATCGGGCGGCGCCTTCCGCGGGCCTTCCAACGCCTACCTCGGACCGCGAGCGGCCGTAGACGTGGATTGTTCCGGCGGGCCGGGCATACGAATTCCGGCGCACGAATTAAAGCCGGCAGACTCGAACAGATATGCCCACTTCTGGCGGTGGCGCGACTACCCCCGTGCTGATGGGCACGAGTACTACCGGCTACTGGTTCCCGCGTGGGTCTGGGACGTGAACATCACTACCGCATAAGACGCCGGCCCACCATGATCACCGACTTCACCCAACGCTGGCGCGACCGGAGGGCGACGTACAAGCTCGCCGGCATCCGCGGCGAGACTTTCAACTCGCGCCACTACGAGGTCGCCGAGATCGAGGAGCGCGTCGCGCGCGCCTTCGTAGTCGAAAATCATTACTCGGGCTCGTTCCCGTCGGCGCTCGTCAGCTTCGGCCTCTTCCGCGGGGAGAAGCTGTGCGGGACCTTCGTGTCGAGCGTGCCGCAGGGCAAGCGCGTGCTCGCGAAGGTCTTCCCCGATAGCGAGGGCATGCCGACCGACTGCGGCCGCTTCGTACTCAGCGACGAAGTAGAATTGAATGGCGAATCCTGGTTTCACGCGCGGTGTAGAGAGCTGCTGACCCGGATGGGCTTCACCGGGCTACTGGCCTTCGCCGACGACGTGCGCCGCACGAACGTGCAGGGCGAAATTGTCTTCTTAGGACACCTCGGAATTTCTTACCGCGCGGGCAATGCGATGTTCCTCGGGCGCGGCACGGCGCGCACCGTGCAGCTACTACCCGACGGGCGAGTCTTCGGCGAACGTGCGATCTCGAAAATT
>DASTQX010000193.1:0-3322 GCA_035761505.1 Pyrinomonadaceae bacterium | reverse complement strand
CGTGAGGTCGAACTTCGCCGCTCCCGCCTCCACCTCCTCGGCCTCCGCCTCCAATCCTCCCAGCCGCAACCCCCCACGTCCCGTGTTGTCCAACGCCAGCATCACCTGAAACAGCGGCGCATGATCCAGACTCCGCTCCGGACGCACCTCCTCGACCACCCGCTCAAACGGCACCTCCTGATGCGCGTAGGCGCCGAGTGCCACGTCCCGCACCCGCGCGAGCAACTCCGCAAACGTCGGGTCGCCGGATAAGTCCGTCCGCAGCGCCAGCGTGTTGACGAAGAAGCCGACGAGCCCCTCGACCTCGGAGCGCGTCCGGTTGGCGACCGGCGTGCCGACCACTAAGTCAGTCTCGCCCGTGTAGCGCAAGAGCAGTGCCTTGAGCCCGGCGAGCAAGACCATGAAGAGCGTGGCCGAGCGCCGCCGCGCCAGCCGCCGCAAACTGTCCATCAACTCTTGGCTCAGCGCGAACGGGACGGACGCGCCGCGGTGCGTCTGGATGCTTGGGCGCGGTCGGTCGGTCGGAAGTGCGAGCAGCGGCGGGGCATCGGCCAGCCGCTCCACCCAGTAGTCGAGTTGTGCGCGGTGGTTTTCTTCCTGTGAGGCTTGCCACACGGCGTAGTCGGCGTACTGCACGGGCAACTCCGGGAGCGGCGAGTCAGCCCCGCGCGAGAAGGCGTCGTAGAGGAGGCCCGCCTCGCGGATGAGCACCCCCATTGACCACCCGTCCGAGACGATGTGATGCGTGGTAAAGAGGAGCACGTGTTCCGTCTCGTCGAGTTGAATGAGCGTGATGCGCAGCAGCGGCCCGCGCGCGAGGTCGAACGGGAGACGCCCTTCCGTATTCATCAATCGTCGTAGTTCAGACTCGCGCTCGTCGTCGCGCAGGTCGCGCAGGTCGTACCGGCGCAGCGGAATCGTCAGCGACGGGATGATGACTTGTCGCGGATGCCCTTCGTGATTTGTAAAGACGGTGCGCAAAACTTCGTGCCGCCTCACAATCTCGTTGAGACATTGTTCGAGCGCCTCGCTGTTTAACTCGCCACGGAAACGGATTGCCGACGCTTGATTGTAAGAAGGATTCCCCGGCTCCAACTGGTCGAGGAACCAGAGGCGCTGCTGCGCGAAAGACATCGGCAGCGCCTCGCCCCTTTCGGCGGGCCTAATCGGCGGCCCGCTCACGCTGCGCGCCGTCGCGTCAATCGCCGCGCTCAGCTCCGCTACTGTCGGGTGCTCGAAGAGGGCGCGGAGCGGGAGTTCGACGCCGAAGACGGCGCGGGCGCGCGCCACGATTTGGGTCGCCAGCAGCGAGTGGCCGCCCGCCTCGAAGAAGTTCTCGCGCGTGCCGACGCGCTCGCGCCCCAGCACCTCGCACCAGATGCCCGCCACCAACTCCTCGGTCGGCGTCCGCGCCTCGGTCGAGTCCGCCCCCTCCGACGGCTCGCCTTCCGGCGCGGGCAAGCGCCCCCGGTCAACTTTGCCGCCCGGCGTCAGCGGCAACGTATCGAGCGTGACGAAGGCCGAAGGGATCATGTACTCCGGCAACTGCTCTTTGAGATGACGCCGCAACTCGCCGGACGCGAGGACGGAACCCGGCTCCGCCGACACGTATGCCACCAGCCGCGCATGCGCGTCATCGGCCCTCGACATGACGTGGCTGGCACGCACGAGCGGATGCGCTTCGAGCGCCGCCTCGACCTCGCCCGCCTCGACACGGAAGCCGCGCACCTTCAACTGCTCGTCTCGCCGCCCGACGAACACTAATTCGCCGTCCGGCAGATGGCGCGCGAGGTCGCCCGTGCGGTACAGACGCGCGCCCGGCTCCCCAGAGAACGGGTCGGGGATGAACTTCTCCGCCGTCAACGCGGGGCGGTTCAAGTAGCCGCGCGCGAGCCCTTCGCCGCCGAGGTACAACTCCCCGGCGACGCCCACGGGCACGGACTCTAAGTGACGGTCGAGGACGTAGGCTTGTGTGTTCGCAATCGGCCTCCCGACGGGCGTTCTTCTCCTTTGGTCGCAGGTCGCGGGGACGGGATACAGAGTCGCGTAGATGGTCGCTTCCGTCGGGCCGTAGCCGTTGAAGATGTGCAGGCCGGGGATGTCCGACTGAATGGCGGCGAGTAGTTCTTCCTCAATCGGCTCGACCCCGACCAGCAGCCGTCGCAGCGCCGACGGCCTCTCCTTTTTCTCAGCCCATCTACTCAACTCGGCAAGCGCGAAGGCCGGGACGTATCCGCTCGTAATCCCGTTCAAAGCCAACCACTCGACGAAGGCCCCACTCTCGGCGCGAACCTCTTCGGGAACAATGTTCAGCGTCGCGCCCGAACTCAGACTCGAAAAGATTTCATAGACGGAGACATCAAAACTCAGACTCGTCCAGAAGCTACACACGTCGCCCGCCGCCAGCGGCTTCCTCGAATGAGCATCCGCCAGTAGATTAACCACGCCCCGATGACTACACCCGACACCTTTCGGCCTCCCCGTCGAGCCCGACGTGTAGATGACATACGCCAAATTCTCCGGGCTGACTCCGCCTTCTTCCCCCTCCCCGGTTGCCTCACCCGCCTGTTGACGAATCCGCCCCCATTCTTCATCCACGCTCACCACCTCACCCACGCCCAGCCCCTCGGCCACGCCCCTCAACCTCCCCTCCGTCACCACCGCCACCAACCCCGCGTCCTCCGCCATCCACCGCAGCCTCGCCGCCGGGTACTCCGCGTCCAACGGCACATACGCTCCGCCCGCCTTGAGCACCCCCAGCACCCCCACCACCATCCCCACCCCACGCCCCATCAGCACCCCGACGCGCCTCTCCGCACCCACCCCCAGACTCCGCAAGTACCTCGCCACCACCTCCGCCCGCTCCTCAAGCTCGGCGTAACTTAGCTCCTCGTCCCCGGCCATCACCGCCACCGCTGCGGGCGTGCGCGCGGCCTGCTCCGCGACGAGCGCATCGAGCGTCCGCTCCGCGCCGAAGTCGCGCGCCGTGCGGTTCCACTCTTGGACGTGGCGGCGGCGCTCGGCTGGACTCAAGAGCGGGAGCGTGGAGAGGGGGCGGGCGGGGTCGTGAGCGGCGGCACGCAGGAGACGCTCGAAGTGCGCGGCGAGGCGAGAGGCGGTCGCCTCGTCGAAGAGGTCGGTGCTATAGACGAGCGCCCCGGATAATGTTCCATTCTCCTCGCGCACCGACAGCGTGAGGTCGAACTTCGCCGCTCCCGCCTCCACCTCCTCGGCCTCCGCCTCCAATCCTCCCAGCCGCAACCCCCCACGTCCCGTGTTGTCCAACGCCAGCATCACCTGAAACAGCGGCGCATGATCCAGA
>DASTQX010000192.1:0-11149 GCA_035761505.1 Pyrinomonadaceae bacterium | reverse complement strand
TTCGGAGGTCGGGTCGGAGTCGGCGGCGTCTTCGCAGTAGTCGCTGCAATAGCGCCTCTCGCCCGTCACCATGCAGTTGCATTTCTGGTGCGCGCACTTCTTCTCGTCGGTTTCGTGTGCCATAAAAGCTCACCTCCCCTTGTTGTGGCCGGAGGTGTCAGCCGCGCCGGGCTGCGTCTCGGTGAAGTTCGACTGGTCGCGCCCCTGCAAGGGCGAGTTCGTCTCCTGCACGACCGGGTTCTCGCTCTCGCGCCGCGCCTGATTCTTCTTGTCCTTGCGTTGGCCGTCCTTCTTCCGTCGGTCTTTGTCTGACATGAATCCCTCCCGTCTGTTTGGTTAAGAAAGTGAAGAGTCTCAGCCCGCCGTCGTCTCGCCGCCGAGCAGCGTCAGGACTTCGCCCGTGACGTAACTGGAATCAGCTTCGGAGGCGAAGAAGACGAAGGCGGGCGCAATCTCTTCGGGCTGCGCGGGGCGCTTCATCGGCGTGTCCGCGCCGAACTCGGCGACCTCTTTGGCGGGCTTGTCCGAAGGGTTCAGAGGCGTCCAGACCGGCCCCGGCGAGACGCAGTTGACGCGCACGCGCCGCTCGACCAAGTTCTGCGCCAGAGACTTGGTGAAGGCGTGGATGGCTCCCTTCGTCGCCGCGTAGTCGAGCAACTCCTTGCTGCCTTCGAGCCCGGTGATGGAGCCGGTGTTGACGATTGAGCTGCCCTCCTTCAAGTGCGGCAGCGCCGCCTTCGTCATGTAGAAGTAGCCGTAGATGTTCGTCTTGAAAGTCCTGTCCCACTGCTCGTCGGACACGTCTTCGAGCGACTTCCGGTGCTGCTGGAAGGCCGCGTTGTTGACGAGCACATCAAGCTTGCCGAACTCTTTAACGACCCGCTTGACCGCCTTGCGGCAGAACGCGGACTGGCGCACGTCGCCGGGGATGAGCAGCGCGCGGCGGCCTTCGGCCTCGATGGCGGCTTGCGTCTCTTCGGCGTCGGACTGTTCCACGGGCAGGTAGATGAGCGCCACGTCCGCGCCCTCGCGCGCGAAGAGGACGGCCACGGCGCGACCGATGCCGCTGTCGCCGCCCGTGATGAGCGCCGCCTTGCCCTGAAGCTTGCCCGACCCGCGATAGAGCGGAGCCTCGAACTCCGGCCTCGGCTCCATCTTCGATTCGAGCCCCGGCTTCCGCTGGTGCTGCGCGGGCATCGGCGACAAAGGCTCTTCCTGAAGCACGGCCCCCGCCGCCGACTTCGCCGCGCCTGACTTCTTCGACGCCTTGCGCTCTTTCTTCGCCTGCTTCTCCTTCTTCTTCGCGTCCTTATCTTTCTTCTTCTCGGTCTTTGCCATGCTCCCCCCGTGAAATCGGAATGGTCAACGAGAAACGTTCAATGCGACGCGACGCCGCGACGGCGCGCGAGATTAAAGACTTCCGGGGGAACTAAGAGAAGGGGATTGAACGACTCGGATTATAGGCGGACGGCGACACGGATTTCCAGTTGATACCTGACGTTTTTCCGGAACGCGCGGCGGGCGGGCGAAAAGTGAAGAAGGCCGACGCCTTTCGACGACGGCCTTCGCGCTCTTTTGTCACTGAGGAGGAAGCTGCTTCCGAGGTGTTGCGGCCTGAGAGCCCCGGCGAGGGCTCAGGCGCGTTTGATGTTGCGGGCGGCCTGCGCGCGCGGGGCCGCTTCCGCCGTTTGCTTGTCGTCGGTCTGGTGCGCCATCTTCATCCGCTCGGCGCGGGCCGTCATGCGGCGGTCGAGGTCTGCGACCTGTTCGGGCGTCAGGCGGTAGATGTTCGGCTGGTTGTGATAGACGCGCGCGCCCGTCACCACGTCGGCCTGCTTGAAGCCCAGCCGCTCGGCCTTCGTCACCAACTCCTGCACCGTCATCTGCGGCGCGACGAGCGTGAGCGGCGAGGGCTTCTCTTCCAGAGTCTCCGGCGCTTCCGGCATCTTCGCCGCGCTGCGCTCGAAGTCGCCGCCCGTCTCCTTGAGCATGTGTTCGAGGAAGCTCTTGAAGGTCACGTCGCCCGTCAACTCGAAGCCGACCTCGAAGGCCGGGCTGTTCGACTTGACGACCTGAAAGACGCGGACGATCTCGCCGTCGCGCTCCTGCAAAGAGACTTCGACCATCACATCTACGAAGTATTCCAGACCCGAAGCCGTCATCGGCAAAACGCGCCCGACCTCGTTGTCCTCCTTCGCCTCTTTGCCCTTCGCCGGAATCTGGTCGACGATGACGACCGACTTGCCGCTCTCCATGCAGAGCCGCCGGAGGACGCCTTGCAGAATCATCTGGTCGGCGGCCAGCTCTTCGGCGGTCGGCTGGGCGAGCGGGTCGCCCGTGCGCTCGCGCACCGCCGCAATCGTC
Organism: Pyrinomonadaceae bacterium; assembly: GCA_035761505.1. Classification (GTDB taxonomy): domain Bacteria; phylum Acidobacteriota; class Blastocatellia; order Pyrinomonadales; family Pyrinomonadaceae; genus JAIVJM01. Next base: position 8,785 of record DASTQX010000192.1, on the reverse strand, counting down.
TCGCTGTGCTTCGCGCCGAAGTAGGCGGCCCACGAGTCGAGGCCGAAGCAGCCGTAGTTCTGCTCGCGCCCCTCGCCCGAAAGCGCCCAGTCTATGAACTCCGGCAACTCGTCCGGGTGCTCGATTTCGAGCCCGTCGAACTGCGTCCCGACGCCCTTCAAAAGCCGCGTCTTGCGCTCCACGTCGAAGATGCAGAGGCGGCCCAATCCGGCGTCCGACATGCTGCGCAGGAAGTGGCTCTTGCCCGTGCCCGCGCCGCCGCGCACCGCCATCACGAGGCGCTGCTCGCGCGGGCGGCGGCTCAAAGGGTTGATTCTCGGTTTCGTCGTGTTACTCATTTTTCTTTCACCTCGTCAGCCAGTTCCGGCGTCTGTCCTCTCGGAAACGTCCTCAACGCTTCCTTGAAGTGTTGGCTCCCAAGCGCCTCTGAGCGCAGGCTTTCGTCCGACGCCGGGCACTGTAGCACAAGTCGCGCGGAAATGGAACAGAATTTCATCGGTGAAACAGAAAAATAATTCGAGATGCCGGAAGGCGGGTGATTTAAGCGACGGAAACGGCGTTTGAGACGGGCGGGGCGCGCCCCTCTCTAGCGCACAAGAGCCGAGGTCTGGCCCCAGCTCTCGCCGAAGACGAACTCTGCGAGGGGCTTGCGCGTGCGCGGCGCTAACTCCTTTTCGCGGAGGTTTTCGGGGAGGTCTGCGGGGTCGCCGGGATAGCCGAGGGCGATGGCCGCCACCGGCTCGAAGCCTTCGGGGATGTGGAACTGTGCGCGCACCCGCGCGGCGTCGAAACCGGCCATCTGGTGGACGGAGAGGCCGAGCGCCGTGGCTTGGAGCGCGAGGTGCGCGGCGGCCTGCCCCGTGTCGTGGAAGGCGTGGCGGTTCGGCTTGTCGTTGCGTTGGAAGGCGAGCCGCGCGACGGAAATCATGAGGACGGGCGCGCGTCCCGCCCAGAGCGCGTTGGATTCGGCGAGGCAGCCGAGGAGACGTTCGTAAACGTCGCCTTCGGAATCCTTCGCGGCGACGATGAAACTCCACGGCTGCTCGTTGAAGCAGGACGCGGCCCAGCGCGCCGCTTCGAGCACGGAGCGCAGCTTCTCCGGCTCGACCGCCCGCGCGTCGAAGGCTCTGGGGCTCCAACGCCGGCGGATAAGTTCGTGCGTCGGGTGCTCGGTCTCGGCGGGCTTCTCCATCGTCTTTCTCTCCCTCAGTTCGTTTTCGTCCGCCCGTCCCTTCATTGGACGAGGCTGACGAGCAGGTCGTTGAGCCACTCGAAGTCAATCGGCTTGGTGACGAAGGCGTTGCACCCGGCGGCGAGCGCGCGGGCGCGGTAGTCTGCCTCCTGATGCGCGGTGACGGCGACGATGATGATTTCGCTCAGTTCGGGGTTGGCGCGGATGCGCTCGGTGGCCGCGAGGCCGTCGAGGACGGGGAGTTGCAAGTCCATCAAGATGATGTCGGGCCGCTCGCGGGCGGCGACCTCGACGGCCTGCGCGCCGTCGGCGGCTTCGAGAATCCGGTAGCCCCGGTCTTCGAGCGCAAGGCGCATCGCCAAACTCGTGTCTTCGTAATCCTCCACGACCAAGATGGTCAGGTCGGCGGGCTGCGTTTCGTCCATTTTTAGTCTTCTCATCCCTCCCGAAGGGCAAGCAACATAATCGCTTTACAATGACAATGCAATGACACCGGCGCGCGTGTTATGTTAATCGTGTGTCGCGTGCGGAAAAACGACCCTCCTCAACGCGCGCGAATTTATCCCATAACGAAATCAAAGAGGTTCGACCGGCGATGAGTGAGCAAGACTTCAGGGAGCGCGAATGTGTCCACCGCGCGCGCGGGGCCGAGGGCGAGTACTACCGTGGCGTCAGGTACGTCAAGGGTCTTCAGAGGCTGCGCAGCGCCGCCGCCGTGAGCTTCGCGGGCAAGGTCGCGCCCTTCTTCTGGTCTGACGCCGCGCACGTCATCGTCTGGCTCTGCCGCGACTGTGCCGAAGAACTGGGGCTCGAAGAGAGCGACGCGCACGCCGCCTGAAACCAACCGCCTCCCGCGCGACTTTTGCAGCAGAAGTCTCCGGCGGGAAAATCAATCGAAGCTAATCTCGCTCGAACCCTTGACGGTGACGACGTGCTCGTCCGTGCCGAAGTCGTCGAGCGTCAAATTGTGGTGCTCGATAATCTGCTCGGCGGAGAGCGCGGCGTTGCCGGTCGTCGTGTGCGCGTCGGCGACAAGCGTCACGTCGTAGCCGTGGCTGACGGCGCTCCGGCAGGTCGTATCCACGCAGTACTCGGTGTTGAGGCCGACGACGAAGAGGCGTTGCGCGCCGAGCGCGTCGAGTTCGGCCTGAAGCGTCGTGCCGAGGAAAGAGTCGCTGGCGTGTTTGCGGACGATGGTCTCGCCTGCGGCGGGCGCGATTTCCGGGTGGATGTGCCAGCCGGGCGAGCCGGGCGAGACGGGGCCGGACTCTTCGCCGTCGTGCTGGACGAAGACGACGGGCGTACCGGTCGCGCGCGCCGCCTCGACGAGCGACTTGATGCGCGCGACGACCTCCTCGCCCCGGTACGCGTGGCGCGGAGCCCCGACCAGACCCACCTGCACGTCAACAACCAGTAAAGCGGAATCCTTCATCTCGTTTTCAGTCTCAAGCGGAAAGCGGCTTGCCGCAGCGATTGCAGAAGCGGGCCGTAGGGTCTTTCTGCTCCGCGCCGCAGGATTCGCAGGAGCGTTTGACGCGCATGTCCGCGCCGCAGGTCGAGCAGAAGGCCGAGCCCGAAGTCGCCGCCGAGCCGCACGTCCCGCAGCGACCGGGCAGCGGCGGCACGTAGCCGCCCGCCTTGCGCGCGATGTGGCCTTCGATCATCTTCCAGGCGTCTTCGGTCAGCTTGTGCTGCCAGTACGCGCCGAGCGCGGGCAGGGCCAAGAGCGGCGGAAAGACCAGATAAGCGACCGCGCCGACCGCCGCCTTCTCCAACCACTTCTGCATCCCCATCTCGACGCGCGTCCCGCCGTGCTCGGACGTGACCTTGATGGTGAGCGCGGCGGAGAGCCCGGTCAGGTCGCGCAGCATGCTCGACTTGCGCGCCTGCAACACGGAGGACGAGGCGACCTGCATCTCCTGCAACTCGTAACCCTCGTCGCCGTCGAAGAGCGCGCGCAGTTCCTTCAATAATTGCGGGGCGTCAACCTCGACGCCGGGATAATATCTGCTGTCCATAATCCCTATTCTACGCCTAAACCTGCGGCGAGGTTCAAGACCGTGAGCAGAAAGCGGTGAGCAGTGAGCAGTAAAGCGATTTCAGATTTGAGATTTGAGATTTCAAATTTGAAATTGAGGCTTCTTAAACTGCTTACTGCTCACCGCTTTCTGCTCACTGTTCAGTTGCCTTTCTTGCCGCTCTTCTCTTTGGCGTCGTCTTCGTTGATGGCGTGAGTCTTGGCGGCCTCGACGATTTGCTGGGCCTGCTCGATGGCCTGTTCGAGCATTTCGCGTTCGGGCTCGGTCTGCGCGGCGGCGCGCAACGGGACGAGTTGCGGGATGAAGCGGCCCGACGCTTCGGAGAGCTTGTAGAGCGCCCGGCGCAGAAGCGGGCTCTTCTGGTTGTGCGTGTGCGCGTCGTCAATGTTGACGACCGCTTCGTCGAGGATGCGCGCCACGTCCGAGAGCAGTTGCGTGCGCGTGCCTTTGACCTCGCCCCACTTCTCCAAGTCGTCTTTGAGTTGCTTGGCCGAAGGGTCTGAGAGCGCGAGCAAGCGGCGCTCGGCGGCCTTGATGAAGACGGCGGTGCGCTTGTCGAGTTCCTGCGTGTCGCGGATGATTTCCACCTCTTCGGGCGTCAGGTGCTCGCGCTGTGGCGCGGCGGCGTGCGCGGGAAGGGAAACGACGAGGGCGAAGAAGATTAGCAGCGCGCGCGCGCTGCGTCTGGGTTCTTTGTTCATGGCTTTCGCGGATGGGTGAGTCGGGCGATGGATTCTCTCTTCGAGCCTTCACGGCGCGCCGGTCGCGGGCCGGGATGGCGCACTTCGTCAAGGCTTCTTCTGGCTCCTCGGCGGCGTCTGCTGCAAGGCGTCGCCGCCCGGCTTCGTCTCCTGCTTCGGCGGCGACAGGGGCGGCATGTCGCGGAGCACGGTGTCGTCGTAGAAGGCGTTGAGCGCCTCGGTGCGCAGGCCGCGAATGTAGTCGAGCGTCGCTTTGGCATAGACGGCGTTCTGCGAAGGGAGGCTGCGGCGGATGGACTCGATGCGCGGGACGTGCGCGCGGAGGGCCATCTCGATGCGCTTGTACTGGTCGCGCCGCTTGTTGTCCACCGGCCCGGACTTCTGGACGAAGGCGATGGCGTCGCCGATTAAAGCCTCGTAGATGCCGAGTTCGCGCGTCGCCTCTTCAAAGCGCTCGGCGTTGACGTGATCGCCCGCGAGCACGATCTGCGCGTCGGCCAGTTCGAGACTCAGGCGCGTGCGCCCCTTCAGGTCGCGCTGCTTGCCGGAGAGTTGCGCGCGTAACGCTTCCGGCACGTAGCGCATCGGCGGCGGCGGCGCGTCCTCCTGAAGCTGCGCGGACGAGACTTGCCCGCGCGCCTGACCGCACGCCAGCGCGACGCAGGTGAAAAAGATGAGCGCCCGCGCCGTCTTCAGAGACAGCGGAGACTCGCCGCCCGGCGGCGGCCATGTGCGTTTGATAGGCTCCATCACGGCGACTTCTTCCCCCGCTTGACTCCCTCGCCCTGCTTGATCTGACGGCGCAGGCTCGGCAGGCGCAGATTTACTTTCTCTATCTCCAACCCGTTCGCCTGTGGGTCGGCGCGCCGGATGAAGGTCTCGTAGGCCGCGAGCGCGTCTTCGTATTCGCCGAGCCGGTCGTGCGCGGTGGCGATGAAGAAGTGGACGACGGCGAGTTCGGGCCGCGCCTCGTTGATCCATTTGTATTCGACAATGGCCTGCTTGTAAAGCTTCAACTCGTAGAGCGCGGCGGCCATGTTGGCGTGCGCCGCGTAGTTGTCGGGGGCGACTCGGAGGATGCGTTCGAGGATGGTTGCGGCCTCGGCGAATTTGCGGAGTTGGAGGAGCGCCGCCGCGTAGCCGGTCGCGTACTCGACGTTGCGCGGCTCGACCTCGACGGCGCGCTTGTAGAGTTCGAGCGAGCGCGGCGGGTCGCTGCGGCGCAGGAGGCTCCCCAGACAGGCGTGAGCGGCGGCGTTGCGCGGCTCGCGCTCGACGAGTTTGGAGAGCGCCTCGCGCGACTCCGGCGAGTCCTCGCAGCGCGCGTTCAGAGCCTCGCGCAGCTTCCGGCCTTCGTCCGAGTTCTTCGACGCTTCGGACAGCGAGTCATAAACGCGCCGCGCTTCGTCGAAGAGCCCGGCCCGCCCGTAGATGTTGGCCGCGACGAGCACGGCTTGCGCGTTGGTCTTCGCCGCCGCTTCGAGCGCGCGCGCGTCCTCGGCGGCGCGCGCCGTTTCGCCCGTCTCAAGCAGCAGCTCCGCGCGCCGCATCCGCGCCTCGGCGTGGTTCGGTTCCAAGTCCAACGCGCGGTCGAGGCTCTTGAGCGCCGCCGCCGTGTCCTTCGCCCTGTGCTCCACGGCGCTCCGTGCGAGCCACAGAGAGGCGTCGTCGCCTTTCTCCGCCGTCACGCGCTGCCACAACTCCACGGCCCCGCGGAGGTCTTCAAGACGCGTCCGCACTTCGGCCAAAGCGACGAGCGACGTGAGGCTTCTCCTGTCGAGTTCGAGAGCGCGGAGCAAGACCTGCTCGGCCTCCTTCTCTCTCCCTTCGGCGCGCGCGAGCAGCACGCCGAGCGCGGCGGGCGGGTACGGCCAGTCGGGGCGCAACTCCATCGCGCGGCGGTAAGCCCGCTCGGCTTCGGGCAATCGCTTGAGCGCGGCGAGCGCCGCACCCTTCTGGTACTCGGCTTCGGGGAATTCGGGCCGCAGCTTGACGGCCTGCTCGTAGAATTCGAGCGCCAGCTCGTAGTCCTTCTTCGCGTGCGCGTCCTGTCCCTGATTGAAGAGCTTGACGGGATCGCCCTCGTCGTCGCTCAACTCGTCGCCCTGAGCCGCGACGGCGGGCGCGAAGCAGACGAGGAGCGCGAGGGTGAAGGCGGAGACGAAGACGTGTCGGTAGAGGCGAGAAAGCATGCGGGAACTGCCACTCGTGATGGAAACGTTAGTTTTGAGTTTTCTCTCGAAGCAGGGAGACCGGCTCTTCGGAAGTTTACGCGGGCGAATATAACACGCGCCCACGGGAGCGTCCACGCGCCCTGCCGGAAGCCACACCCATGTTGATGACTCCGCGACGCTTGCGGGTTGCGCGGCCAGAATGGGTTGAGATAACATGCGCCCCCAGCGATTCAAAAAAGAAATCTTTTCATCTCGCGGTTGAGACTACATTTGGAGGGCGCACGCCCGCGCGCCTTTGCGTCCGCAGAGGCCGCCACGGAGCACAGAAGGAGTGTGAACAGCCTGACCGCCGAAGCACTGGCCGCCGAGGAGACCGCGAACCGCGAAGAGGACGCTGCCTCCCACGAAGCGCTGGCGAAGGAGCAGGCGCTCCGCGCTCTTCTGCGCGAACTGGGCTCGGCGCTCGTCGCCTTCTCCGGCGGCGTGGACAGCACCTACGTCGCGCACGTCGCCAACGAAGAACTCGGCGCGCGCTCGCTCTGCGTGACGGGCGAGTCGCCGAGCCTCGCCTCCAACCAGCGCGCAGAGGTCGCCGCGCTCGTCCAAAGATTTGGCCTCCGGCACGAAATCATCAACACGGGCGAAGTCGAAGACCCGCGCTACGCGCGCAACGCGGGCGACCGCTGCTACTTCTGCAAGTCCGAACTCTACTCGAAGCTCGCGCCGCTCGCCGCAGAGCGTGGGCTCGCGGCTGTCCTCGACGGCTCGACGACCGACGACCTCGGCGACTACCGGCCCGGTCGCGCGGCGGCCTCCGAGCGCGGCGTCCGCAGCCCGCTCGTCGAGGTCGGGATGTCGAAGCGCGAGGTGCGCGAGCTGAGCCGCCGCCGAGGGCTCCCCACTTGGGACAAGCCCGCGAGCCCTTGTCTCTCCTCGCGCATCGCCTACGGCACGCCCGTCACCATCGAGCGCCTGAGCACCGTGGATCGCGGCGAAGAGGTCATGCGCGCGCTCGGCTTCCGCGAGTTCCGCGTCCGCCATCACGACGAGCTGGTGAGGCTCGAAGTCGCGCCCGACGAACTCGACCGCGCCCTCGCACGCCCGGTCGCCGACGAACTCGCGCGCCGCTTCCGCGCCCTCGGCTTTCGCTACGTCACACTCGACCTCCACGGCTACCGCACGGGCGCGATGAACGAAGTCTTAAAACCCGTGATAAGTGATGAGTGATAAGTGATAAGAAAAGAAGCCGGTCTTTTCTTATCACTTATCACTCATCACTTATCACCTGCTTGGAGATGAATATGGCAAACTCGATGGTGGATGATACGCGGCGGGTGCACGAAGAGAACCCGTTCGAGTCCATGATGGAGCGCTTCGACCGTGCGGCGCAGAAGCTCGACCTCAACCCCGACCTCTACGCCGTGATGCGCGTCCCGAACCGCGAGCTGAAGGTCTATATCCCCGTGCGGATGGATTCCGGGCGGATGGAGGTCTTCGAGGGCTACCGCGTCCAGCACAACTTCGCGCGCGGCCCTGCCAAAGGCGGCATCCGCTACTCGCCCGACGTGACGATTGACGAAGTGCGCGCCCTCGCCGCGTGGATGACCTGGAAGTGCGCGGTCGTCAACGTCCCCTTCGGCGGCGGCAAGGGCGGAGTCGTTTGCGACCCCACGCAGATGTCTCTCGGCGAGTTGGAACGCCTCACGCGCCGCTACGCCGCCGAACTCATTGACTTCATCGGGCCGGAGAAGGACGTGCCCGCGCCCGACATGAACACTAACGAGCAGACGATGGCATGGATCATGGACACTTACTCCATGCACGCCCGCCACACCGTCAACGCCGTCGTCACCGGCAAGCCGGTCGAACTCGGCGGCTCGCGCGGGCGGCGCGAGGCCACGGGCCGAGGCATCCTCTTCGTCATCAACGAGGCCATCAAGCGCTTCAAAATGACGCCGCCGAGCACGCGCGTCGTCGTTCAGGGCTCCGGCAACGTCGGCGGCATCGGCGCGCAACTGCTCCACGAGGCGGGCTACAAGGTCGTCGCCATCTCGGACATCTTCGGCGGCATTTACAACCCCGACGGCATAGACATCCCCGCTGCCCTCGCGCACCTCCGCGCGACCCGCTCGTTTGAGGAGTTCCCCGGCGTCGAAAAGGTTACGAATCAAGAACTTCTGGAACTCGACTGTGATGTTCTGGCCCCCTGTGCCACCGAGAACCAGATCAGATCGGAGAACGCTAACCGCATCAAGTGCCGCATCCTCGCCGAGGGCGCGAACGGGCCGACGACCGCCGGGGCCGACAAAATCCTGCACGAAAACGGTGTCTTCGTCGTCCCGGACATTTTAGCCAACGCGGGCGGGGTGACAGTCTCGTATTTCGAGTGGGTGCAGAACCGGATGGGCTACTACTGGAAGGAAGATGTCGTCAACGAACGATTACAGGACATTATGGTCGCCAGCTTCAACGACGTGGCGAAGTACGCCGAGACACATGCGGTGGATACGCGCACCGCCGCCTACATGCTGGCGATAGACCGCGTGGCCTATGATACGCGGATGCGCGGCATCTATGCGTGACAAAAAAGTGTACTCTTTTTTCGCGCTAAGTGGTAAAAAGTCTTGATTTCCACGCGGATGTAGAGTATGGTCTGGCGGAAATTGGTATGCTGTGGCC
>DASTQX010000191.1:0-4455 GCA_035761505.1 Pyrinomonadaceae bacterium | reverse complement strand
ATGAGACTCAAGGTAGCTACCGCTTACAGGAATTCACCATTTCTGTAAGCACATGGAAGAGGTGTGATATAGTCCGAATTCAGCCGGCAGGGCTACTTCAGGAGAGGGTTAAAGGGCCGTGGCATCCGCGGACATGGAAAGAATCATTGAAGAAGTGCGGCGACTCCCGCCCGATGAGAGGCGGCGAGTGCGATGACGAGTGAGACCCAAGCCATAGGACAGACGGCCCTCGCCGTCGCCGACAGGCGCGGCGTGGCGCTGCGCACCGCGATTGAAGTGTGGGCGGCGAGTTCGACAGGCGGAACCACACGCCGGCGCGAGGAACTAATCGCCAAGAAGCGCAAGGTGGTCGAAGGCTTCTTCGCGAAAGTAGGCCGCGACCCCGGTGAGGTGACGCCCCTGGACGTGCAGGGGTGGTGCGACTCGATGAGAAGGGAAGATGACCGCCGCCCGGCGGCCGCGACCCTTTACGCGCGGGTCTCTTTCCTCTCCTCCTTCTACGCCTGGGCGCAGCGCGAACTGGGGCTTCGCGCTAACCCGGCACTGCTCGCCAGGCCCAAAGCGCCGAAGCCGTACCAGACGGAATCGACGAAGTCGTGGACGGATGAGGAACTGCGCCGGATCACCTCGGTCATCGCTGGGCGCGCGGCGGGCGGCGACTTGGTCGGCAAACGCGACCTGGCACTCCTCCTGATGTACACGAGCACGGGTCTGCGGCGCGAAGAAGTTATCGGCTTGCGGGGGCGTGACATTCAGGTGGCGGAGGACGGTCTCATCATCGGCGGGCGCGTCAAAGGCGGGCGCTACCGGGCGAGGGAAGTGCGAGACCCAGAGACGAAGGCCGCGCTGCTCGACTACTTGACGGCGGCGGGGCGCCTGCACGTGCTGAAGAGTGACGCGCCGGTGTGGACCAGACACGACCACCCAAAATTAGCCGGCGAGCCGCTCACCTCTCACGCTTTCGCGCGCAACCTGAAACTCTACGCGAGGGAGGCCGGACTCGATCACGCGCATCTGCACCAGACGCGGCACACCTTCGGGCGCATCGTGGCGGAGGAGACAGGCTCGATGACGGCGACGCAGGACGCGCTCGATCACGCGAACCTGAGCACGACGACGGTGTACGTGCAGCGCATCGCCGTCAAGCGGGACCTGCACAGCGCGGCTGTCGCGCGACGCCGCAAAGGTGCAAACGCAGAGTAAGGCATGGCTCGTCACCTGAAGTGCTTACTCTCGAGCATGTGTGCTTCACGCACTTATCTGATAAGGACGCGCGGCGACGCCTGAATGACGAGCATGCTGCCCCACATCTGGGATGCGGAGTGGCTTGACCGGGTAGGAAGTTGATCTCCTTAGGAGCGACGGGTTTGAATCGATAGGCGCGCCCGCGTCGAATTGACCCCCAGTTATGCCTGTGCTACAAACACCGTGCGGTTTTTTGCGCGGATGAAGCAGAAATTCACCATCGACGGTATCAGGAAGAGGCACGGGCGGGTCATCCGCGCCGTGGCCCTCTTCTTCGTCCTGTTCACCGTCGCCGACATCGCCCTTCCGCAGTACTTCTGCGGCGGCGAGGAGGTGGGGGGCCTGCCCCTCAGCCATGTCGCCGCCGCCCCGGCCGAAGCCGCCGACCCCGGCACTGAACGTTCCGCCGTGCCCGCGCCCGAAGACTCGCTCCCCGGGCAAGTCCCCGACGAAGCGCCGCACGAGGAAGATTGCTTCTGCTGCTGCGCGCACGTCCTGCCGGCCCTGGCATTCACCCGCGCCGCCACCGCCGAACTGAGATCTCCGGAGCCGCCTCAGAAACAGCAGTCCCTCCCTTCACCCGCGCTCCAGCTCCCGTACCACCCTCCTCGCTCCGCCTAATACTTTTCTCGTCCATCTGAAAGTCCGCTCGGGCACTTTCGGTGCGCCGTCGTGTCTCTTCCAAGAGCCGCGCCAACTCCGGCCGTCGCGTAAAGCACGGCCTGAAACCGCACCGCCGCCCCGAGCCTACCTCAACACTTTCACCGGAAAGGTTTAGAGCGATGACCGTCTTCTGGCGGGCGCTTTCTGCGCTCGCGTTAGCCCTTTGTGTTTTCGGCCCGGACGCCCTCGCGCAGGGCGACCCCGGGGCGTCGGGGGCCGTGGCGAGTACCGCGGGCCCGGCGCGTCCGCCGGGACCCGGCGGCGCACCGCCCGCGGGTTCGGCCGTCCGGCTCTACTACGACCCGCTCCAGGGGGCGTCCTCGACCGACCTCGTGCGGCGGGCGCTTCAATCGAACGGCGAGCTGGCAGCCGCGCGCCTCGATATAGAGCGCGCCCGCGCGCGCCTTCGCCAGGCGGGCCTGCGGCCCAACCCCACACTCGACTTCGAACAGACGACGGGCCGGCTGACCGGCTCGGCGGGCGAGAGCGAGACGAGCGTCGGCGTCTCGGTGCCGCTCGAACTCGGCGGGCAGCGGCGGAGGCGCATAGAGGTGGCGCGCGTCGAGCTCGAAGCCGCGGAGGCCGAGGTCGCCGACCGCGAGCGACGGCTCGCGGCCGAGGTGCTTGGCCTCTACGCCGAGGCGCTGTCGTCTCTGCGCGAGCTGGATATCACTGAGGGGCTGACCGACCTCGACCTGAAGACCGTGGTCGTCGTGCAGGCGCGCGTCAACGAGGGCGAGTCTGCGCCGATTGAATTGAACCTGCTGAGGGCCGAGGTGGAGCGCCTGCGCACGCGCCGCGCCCTCACCGAGGGCCGGCTCCAAGCCACGCTCCTGCGGCTGAAGCTGCTGGCAGGGGTTCCCCACGCCGAGCCGCTCCGGCTGCGTGAGGAACTCGCCAGGCCGGCGCTGCGACAGCCACCCGGCTCGGTCGAAGCCGCGGTTGAGGTCGCGCTGCGCACGCGCCCGGACGTTCGCCTCGCCCGGCTCACGGAGGAGGTCGCCGAGGCGGGCCTGCGGCTCGTACGCGCGCAAAGCTCACCCGAAGTCACCGCCTTCACCCGCTACACGGTCAGCCGCGGCGCGTTCGACGACACGCCCGTCGGGACGCTGCGCGACAAGGATCGCCTGCTCACCTTCGGCGTGTCGGTCGGTATACCCGTCTTCAACAAGAACCAGGGCGCGAAGGCCGAGGCGGCCGCCGTCATCTCGCAGGCCCGCGCCCGGCGCGAGTTCCTCGAAGCCGTGGTGCGCTCCGAGGTGGCGAGCGCCTACGCGCGCTACGAAGCCGCGTCGAAGGCGCTGCTCACCTACGAGCAGGGCGTCATCCAGCGCTCGCAGGACAACGTCCGCGTCATGCGCGCCGCCTACGAGCTGGGCCAGTTCAGCGTGACGGAGCTTTTGGCCGAGCAGCGCCGCCTCGTCGACTCCCAGCGCGACTTCACCGAGGCGCTGGCCGAGCAGTACCGGGCACTAGCCGACCTCCAATCGGCCGTCGGCGCGCCCGTCAATCAGCAGTGAGGGATCGAAGCATGTCAGACCAGACTAAGAATCATGACGCTGATACGAACCCGCCCCACCGCGGGCCGCATGACGGCGCCGAGGCCGTCGAGGTCGAGCGCGTCACCGAGGTGACGGAGCACGCCGGCGGCGACAGGTCGAGAGTAGAAGTGGAGACGGTCCGCGCGGAGCCCGGCGGAACTCGTCGGCGGAACGCGGCCGTCATCGCCACGGTCGCCATCGTCGCCGTCTTCGCCCTCATCGCGCTGCTCCTGTGGCGGAGCGGCCGGACGCCGGACTCCACCGAAGTGAAAGTGACCGCGGAAGCGGGTAAGGCCGCCGGTGGCGACGAACACGGCGCGGGCGAAGGGCACGAAGAGGGCGAGGAGGTCATGCTGACTCCCGAGGCCCGCGAGGCCGCAGGGCTGGAGATCGAGGGCGTGACCGAGCGCCCGGCGGTCGCCCTCCTGCGCGTTACGGGTACGGTCGAGACCAACCAGCAGCAGACGCAGCAGGCCACCCCGCTGGTCGGCGGCCGGGTCGAGCGAGTCAACGTCGTCCTGGGCGATACGGTGCGCGCGGGCCAAGTGCTGGCCGTCATCTCCAGCCCGCAGATCGCGCAGATGCACGGCAAGCTCCACGAGGCGGAGACCGCGCGCGCCCTGGCCGAGCGCAACCTCGAGCGCGTCATGCGGTCGGAGAACCGCGTCGCCGTCCTCTCCGCGAAGGCGAAGCTCGACGAGGCCGACGCCACGCTCAGGCGCACGCGGAAGCTGATCGAACTCGGCGCGAGGGCGGGCAAAGACCTCATCGCCGCGGAGGCCGCGTATAAGACCGCGAAGGCCGAGTACGACTTCCAGAGCAACATCTCCCTGAATCGGGAAGTGCAGGAGGCGCGCGCCGCCGTTGAGACGGCCCGTGTGGACGTGGCGCACATCCGCGACGAGATGCGCTCGCTCGGCCTCCACGTGCCCGAGGGCGAGCACGACGATAACCACAGCCGCAACACCTCGCTCGTGGCGGTGCTCGCCCCCGTCTCCGGCACCGT
>DASTQX010000190.1:0-7248 GCA_035761505.1 Pyrinomonadaceae bacterium | reverse complement strand
CAGCACCCACCAGCCCTCTCGCCCCTCTTTCGACGCCTCGTCCATGCACTCATTATGACCCCGCCGCCCGCCGAAACGGTTCGGACGCGCCTCGAATTTTGTGAGAAGATTCGACGCCCAGAGACCGTCTCCCGCACCGGGACGGGAGTGAGCCTCTTTTTTAAGCCGCCGCGTGCGTGGGTTCGTGCGCGCGGCGCGCGTCTTAGTTGATGAGAGCGATGTTGGAACCTTCGGAAATCCCACGCGTCGGGGAGCGGCACGAGGAGGTCTTCCTCGCGCGCTACGCGGGCTTGCGGGCGTGGGCGCTGAGGCTGACCGAAGGCGACACCGCGAGGGCCGAAGACCTCGTTCACGACGCGTTCGTCCAGTTCACTTTCACCCGGCCCAACCTCGCGCGCGTGCAAAATCTCGACGGCTATCTCTACCGGATGCTGCGCAACCTGAACATCTCGCAGATGAGACGCACGCGCGTGCGGCGCGAAGAGTCTCTGGCGGTCTGCGAGTACGACTCCGCCGAGTTCGTGCTGCGCGCGACCGACCCGCGAGACTCGATTCGCGTGCAGGACGATTTGCGGCAGGTCTGCCGGTACGCCTGCCTGCGCAAGGAGAGCGCGAAGGCGGGCAGCGTCCTCATCCTGCGCTTCATGCACGGTTACTACCCGGCGGAGGTCGCGCGCGTCTGCGGCTCGACGCGCGAGGCGGTCGAAGAGCGGCTGCGGGTCGCGCGCAGCGAGGCCGCGCAGTTTTTGAAAGACCCTTCCTCTCTACGCTTCCTCGCGCGTGAGGGCGCTCTCTCTCTGCCGTCGCAGCCCACGGGGTTCGCGCAGACGCCAGAAGAATTACTGAGCGATCTGCGCCGCCGCGTCTTCGATGCGCGGCGGGGCACGTGTTTGACGAAAGAGCAGTTGGCGAAACTCTACGGCGAAGACGTGAAGGGCGGGCCGGACTGTGCGACGCTGGCGCACGTCGTAAGCTGCGCGCTCTGCATTGAAGCGGTCAACACGATGCACGGCTTGCCGCCGCTCGCGGAGCGTTACGCGGTGGACGCGATTGGGATTGATGTGAGCCGGAAGGGCGGGGACGACAAAGGAGAAGGAAGCGGCGGTCGTGGCGGTGGCGGCGACGACGCGGGCGGGCGCGGCGGCGTTGGCGGTGGTGATGATGAAGGAGGCGGAGACGCGACGGGCGGGGCGTCGGAAGCGGAGGCGCGGAGGTGTCGGCGTCGGGCGCGGGACGTGTTCGAGCACAGGCCGCGTGAGTTGCGCGTCTCGGTGAACGGGCGGATGCTGGCGGCGCAGAAGGTCGGGGCGATTTTCAACGAGCAGAAGTTGAACGTCGGCGGCGGCGAGGAAGTCTCGTTCGTCGAGGTCTTCAGCGAGCAGGACGTGAGGCTCCTGTATCTCGACCCGGCAGCGTGGGCTGGTGAAGGCGGCGAGTGCTCTCTGAGCGTGGGGTTGAGCGAGGGGCGGACGCTCGAAGCGCGGCTCAGTTACGTGGATTCCGCGCCGACGGTGAGGGTCGCGTATCGAGACCCTCTGATGGCCGTCGAAGCGGTGCGAGAGCCGGAACGCGTTGGGGAAGAGATACGAGAAGAGGCGGCGGCGGTCGGAGATGAGTTGCGCGGCGAGAGGGGCGCGCTTGGGGCGGCGTGGGGGTGGTTGAGAGAGTTGGTGGCTCGCCTCCTCAGTCCGTTCGCGGCGTTGAGGCCGGGGGCTTGGGCGGCGGGGCTGGCGGTGCTCCTGGTCACGGCGTTGCTGTTCACGAAGTTCAATGTGACGAAGGTTTCCGCCGCCGAGTTGTTGCGGCGGGCGGCGTTGGCGGAAGAGTCAACGGATGCGGGCGGCGCGGGGTTCGTCGTGCATCGCACGGTCTTCGTGGAGGAGTTGAAGGCGGACGGGCGGAGCGTGGCTTCGCGGCGGCGGGTCGAGACGTGGCGGGGGAGCGCGAGCGGCATCCGGCTGCGGAGGCTCTACGACGAGCAGGGCAGACTCGTCGCGGGCGAGTGGACGAAGTCGGACGGGACGGGCGCGATCTACAGGCGCGGCGAGCCGCCCGCCGAAGTCGCGGCGTTGACGGCGAGGGAACTGCTCGACGCGGGCGAGGTGTGGCGCATCGAGCCTTCGGCGCGGAACTTCTCGGCGCTCGGCGCGGGCGGCGACGCTTTGAAGGTTGACGAGAGGCTCGCCACTTACGTCTTGAGTTACGAGTCGTCGTCGGTTGATGAAGGGTTGGTCGGCGGGTCGCTGTGGCTGAACAGGTCAGACCTGCGGGCTTTCAGGATGACGCTCGTCGTGCGGCGCGGCGGCGCGAACGTGGAGTACAGGCTGGTCGAGGGCGGCCTTGAGAGGAAGAGAACTGATGAAGTGCCGCCGGGCGTTTATCAAGTCGAACCGGAACTGCTCGGAGCGGCGGGCGCGGCGGGAGATGAAGTAGCCGGTGCGCGGCCTCAACGCGGCGAAACTGCTCAGCCTGCGGCGGTCGTCACTTCGCCGGCGGCGGTCGCTTCGGCGGAACTCGAAGTCGAAGTCGCTTATCTGCTGAATCAAATTAAAGCGAACCTCGGCGAGCAGGTCAGCATGGGGCGCACCACAGGAGGAGCCCTGCGCGTGGACGCGCTCGTCGAGTCCGAGGGGCGCAAGGCGGCAATCTTGCGCGCCCTCGGCCCGGTCATCGGCAACCCGGCGGTCGTGGTCGAAGTGAACACGGTGGCCGAGGCGCTGGCGAAGCGCGAGCGGGCGAAGGGCGAAGGGTCGAACGTCACCGAGCGCGAGGTGAGCGTCGGGGCCGGGCGCATCCCGGCGGACGCGGAGTTGCGCGCGCACTTCGGGGCGCGGCTCGCGGACGGCGCGCGCGTGGATGCGGAGATCAAGCAGTTCGCGGCGCGCGCGATGGGTCGTTCGAGGCAGGCGCTGTTGCACGCGTCGGCTTTGAAGCGGCTGGTCGGGAGGTTCAAGCCTTCGGAGGCGCAGGCACTCGAACCCGAAGCGCGCGCGAAGTGGCTCTCGATGGTGCGCGAGCACGCGGGCGCGTACCGTCGAGAGGTGTCGGCGTTGCGCTCGCAGCTCGGCACGGTCTTCGACGCGGGCGGCGGCGGCGCGGCGGCGGAAGCGGTCGGCGAAGCGAACGTCACGCAGGCCGCCGAGCGCCTGTTGCAGTTGAGTTACGCGCAGGACGGCGCGGTGCGCTCGGCCTTCACCATCTCGGAGGAGGGCGGGACGGCGGCTTCCATCAAGTCCGCGCAGTTCTGGCGCACGCTCGCCGTCTCCGAACGACTCGCGGCGGCGATTGAGGAGGCTTACGAGCGCTGACCTTTGAGTTGATGACCAAGCGAGCGAGAAATCGGTGCGGGAGGATGCGGCCCGGCTTCGTGCTGCGGGCGGCGCTCTGTCTCTTCATCTTCGTGGCGGGCGCGAGTCGAGTTGAGGCCGCCGTCGCTGCCGCCGCCGCACAATCTCCGGCGGCGACGCTCGGCGGGACGGTGTGGGACGAGAACGGGGCGGTCGTGCCTTCGGTCGAAATCACGGTCTTAAATCTGAGCATCGCCGTGCAGCGACACGCGAAGACGGACGACGAGGGCGCGTTCGTCATCCCGCTTCTGCCGCCGGGCCGCTACACTTTGACGGCGCAGCGCGAGGGCTTCGCCACGCTCGAAGTCAGAAACTTTGTCTTGAACGTCGGCGACCGGCAGGTGCTCCGCATCAAGCTCGAAGTCGGGGAGGTCGGCGAGACCGTGACCGTCGTTGACGCGTTGAAGTCCGGCGTCGAACAGTCGGCCTCGGTGAGCACGGTCGTCAACCGGCGCTTCGTCGAAAACCTCCCTTTGAACGGTCGGAGCTTTCAATCTCTGTTTGAGCTTGCGCCGGGCTCCGTCCTGACGCGGACGAGCTTCAACGAGCAGGGGCAGTTCTCCGTCAACGGCCAGAGGGCGAACGCGAACTACTTCACGGTGGACGGCGTGTCGGCGAACGTCGGCGTCTCGGCGGGCGCTGCGCCGGGGCAGGCGGCGGCGGGCGGGCTTCCCGCTCTGACGGTGCTCGGCGGCGCGAACAACCTCGTCTCGCTCGACGCGCTCGAAGAGTTCCGCCTTCTCACTTCTTCTTACGCGCCGGAGTTCGGGCGGACGCCCGGCGCGCAGGTCGCCATCGCCACGCGTTCGGGGACGAGCGAGCTGCACGGCTCACTCTTCGAGTACTTCCGCCACGACGCGTTGGACGCCAACGACTGGTTCGCCAACAGCCGCGCGCTCGCTCGCCCGACCATCCGGCAGCACGACTTTGGCGGAAGTCTCGGCGGCCCCGTCGTCCGCAACCGCGCCTTCTTCTTCGTCTCCTACGAAGGGATGCGCCTGCGGCAGCCGCAAGTCGCGCTCACCGAAGTCCCTTCGCTCGCGGCGCGCGCCGCCGCTCTCGCGCCCGGCGTGCGCGCGCTGCTCGAAGCCTTCCCCGTGCCGAACGGCAAAGACCTCGGAAACGGCTTCGCCGAGTTTGCCGCCAGTTACTCAGACCCCTCGCGCTTCGACGCGGCGAGCGCGCGTTTCGACCTCGTGGCGACCGAGACTCTGACGCTCTTCGCGCGTTACGCGCACGCGCCGTCGCGCACCTCGCAGCGCGGCGGCGTCACCTCGCCCGGCTCGACGGGCCAGAGCCTCAACACCGTCAACCGCACGGCGCTCGACACATGGACGCTGACGGCGGGCGCGACCTCGGCCCTCGGCCCGCGCGTCAACGGCGACTTGCGCTTCAACCTCAGCGGCGTGCGCGGCGAGACGGCGCTCGCCTTAGACGACTTCGGCGGCGCGCGCGTTCCCGACTCGTCTCTCCTGTTTCCCGCGTTCGCGCGGCCCGAAACTTCCGGCTTCCAAGTCACCTTGCGCGGCGGGCTCAACTCCGGTTTCGGCGTCGGCAAGAACGTCAACAACCGGCAGCGGCAGCTCAACCTCGTCGGCAACCTCTCCGTGGTGCGCGGCGCGCACGAGTTGAAGTTCGGATTCGATTACCGTCGCCTCACGCCCATCTACGGCCCCTTGAGTTACTCGCAATCCGTCGTCTTCGGCAACGCCTCCGCGAACGGCGTGAGCGCCGTCGTCGGGACGGGCCGCGCCTCCGAAGTCCGCGTCAACGCCGACGCCGGGCCGCGCGAGCCGCTTTTTACGAACTTCTCCCTCTACGCGCAGGACGCCGCGCGCCTCACGCCGCAACTGACGGTCGTTTACGGCTTGCGTTGGGAGTTGAACCCGCCGCCCGCCGAGCGCCACGGCAATCACCCCGCCGCGCTCCGGGGGCTCGGCGAAGGCGGCGAGAGCTTCAACAACGTCGGCGGCCTCAACGTCTTCAACCCGCACCTCGCTCCGCGCGGCACGCCGCTCTGGCAAACGACCTACATGAACTTCGCGCCGCGCACCGGCATCGCCTACACTCTCTCGCCCGACAGGGGGACGACCGTGCGCGGCGGCGTCGGTATCTTTTACGACCTCGGCACGGGGCAGGCGGCGCAAGCCTTCGGCAGCGTCTTCCCGTACATGCGAGAGAAGCTGCTCTCGAACGTCGCGTTCCCGCTCGACGCCTCGGACGCCGCGCCGCCGCCGCTCAACTTCGACCCGCCCTTCGGCACGATCTACGCCTTCGCGCCCCCGCTCAGGCTGCCCCTCACCTTCCAGTGGAGCGCGGGGATAGAGCAGCCCGTCGGCGCGCGCCACTTTCTTTCGGCCACCTACGTCGGCGCGGCGGGCCGACACCTCTTAAAGCAGACCGCGCTCCTCAGACCGACCCCGGACTTCACCGTCATCCGCCTCACGACCAACCAGAGCACCTCCGACTACCACGCGCTGCAAGGCGTCTATCGCCGCCGACTCTCTGAAGGGTTGCAGGCGCACGCCTCCTACACTTGGTCGCACTCGATTGACGACGACTCGGACGACTCCTCGAACATCATCTTCACCGGCCTCCCCAACCCGCGCGCCGAGCGCGCCTCCTCGACCTTCGACGTGCGCCACTCCGTCAGCGGCGCGCTCACCTACGACCTCCCCGCGCCCGTCAGGAGGCGAGTCACCGGCCCCTTCAACATCTTCCTCCGCGGCTGGTCTGTAGATGCCATCTTCCGCGCGCGCACCGCCACGCCCATCAACGTCCTCCGGACGACCGGCTTCATCTTCGGCGACCTCGTTGAAGCCCGTCGCCCCGACCTCGTCGAAGGCGTCGCCATCTACCTCGACGACGAGGATGCTCCGGGCGGTCGCCGTCTCAACCCCGAAGCCTTCCGCCCCAGACCGGGCGGGCACGGCACGCTCGGACGCAACGCCCTGCGCGGCTTCGGGCTCTCGCAACTCGACCTCGCGCTGCGCAGGCAGTTCGCCTTCTCGGAGCGCGTCCGCCTCCAACTGCGCGCCGAGTTCTTCAACGTCTTCAACCATCCGAACTTCGGCGACCCCGTGAGCGACCTCGGCAGCCGCCTCTTTGGCCTCAGCACGCAGACGCTCGCGCGCAGCCTCGGCACGGGCGGCGTCAACGGCGGCCTCAGCCCGCTCTATCAGGTCGGCGGCCCGCGCACCGTCCAACTCGCTCTGAAGCTCAACTTTTAAAGACACTCACGATTCAGGAGGGCACAAGTGCGCAAGCGGAAACCTCGGACGAACGGTGATTCACTCACGGCGCTGCTGCTCGCGTTGACGCTCCTCTGCGGCCTCACGCCGCGACCGGCGCTCGCCGTCTCGTCGCCGGAGGAGAAGCGGGGCGAAGCAGAACATCGCTCCTCACCGGCTCTTCATGCTTTCGAGTTGAAGAAGAGTCCGGCCCCCGCTTCCTCCCCGGTCAAAAAATCCTTCGGCCATCTGCCCGCGAGCTTCGAGGCGAACGCGGGACAAGCGGACGCGCGCATCAAATTTCTTTCGCGCGGCAGCCGCCACACGCTTCTGCTTTCGGCGGAAGGCGCTTTGCTCGCCCTGCATCAAGAGGGCGGCGAAAGAAGGGAGGGCGCTTCGGGCCGCGCGGCGCGTCGAAGGGGGCTTGGGGAGAGCACCCACGGCGGGCGCGGCCCCGCGCCCTCTCTTCAACTTCTGAGGATGAAGTTCTCCGGCGCGAACCCGCGCCCCGAAATCGTCGGCGAAGGCGAGCTGAGAGGGAAGGTCAATTACTTCGTCGGCAACAACCCGTCGAAGTGGCGCGCGGGAGTGCCGACGTTCGGGAGCGTTCGTTACCGGAATCTTTATCGCGGCGTCGACCTCGTCTATCACGACGGCGGCGGCGGTCGTCT
>DASTQX010000189.1:0-6011 GCA_035761505.1 Pyrinomonadaceae bacterium | reverse complement strand
GTCGAGTAATTCCTGATGCGCGTTGTGCCGCGCGCTAAGGCCGCGACGAGCGCCGCGCGGTGCGAGACCGACTTGTCGCCGGGGAGCCCTTCGAGGCGACCGCGCAGGCGCTTCGCCGGTTCGATTCTCATGCCCCGATTCTAAGTGAAGAGCGGCGGCGGGCGAAGGACGGAGGCGCGTCTTTCGTCAAACTTTTTTTCGCCCCTTGCCTCTCCGCCCCCTTCCCGTGCGTTTCTTGACAGGCGTGCGGCGGGCGTGTTACTACGTGCAGGCTTCCAGTTGGCAATACACAGTGTTCTGAGGTGGCCGCAAGCGGCGGGCCGGGGCGGGCCGTCCGCCGGGCGAGCGTCGCCCCTTTAAGCAGCAGTGACTGAAGAGACCGTCGAACTGATTTTTCCGAGTCGCATCGAGGCCATCAGCGAGGCGGCGGCGGCGGCGACCGACGCCGCGCGGCGCGCGGGGCTCGGCGAAGACGCCCTGTTCGGCGTCGAGATGGCCGTGCGCGAGGCGGTCACTAACGCCGTCCTCCACGGCAACCGCCGGGACGAGGAGAAGCCGGTCGAGATGGGCTTGACGAGTTCCGGCACGGAGATGGTCATCACCGTCCGCGACCGTGGCGAGGGCTTCGACCCGGCCTCGGTCGCCGACCCGACCGCCGAGCAGAACCTCCTCAAAACTTCCGGGCGTGGTATCCTCTTCATGCGAAACTTCATGGACGACGTGCGCTGGGAGCACCACCCGCAGGGCGGGACGGTGGTGCGCATGACGAAGAAGAAATAAGACAAGCTGTGAGCCGTGAGCCGTGAGCTTTCAGCAAGGAACCGAAAGCTAAGAGCTAAACGCTGAATGCTTTTTAACAAGGAGACTTTCCGCAATGGCTGAACTGAACATCAGAGAGCGGCAGGCCGGGGACGTGACGATCCTCGACATGGAAGGCAAGATCACCATCGGCGAGGGCAGCGTCTCCGTGCGCAGCGCCATCCGGCGTCTGCTCGAAGAAGGCAAGAAAAAGATTCTCTTGAACCTCGGCGGCGTCGGCTACGTGGATTCGAGCGGCATCGGCGAGCTGGTCTCCAGCTACACGACCATCGGGCGCGAGGGCGGGCAGCTCAAGCTCCTCAACCTCACCCAGAAGATTCAAGACCTGCTGGGCATCACCAAGCTCCTGACCGTCTTCGACACCTACGACGACGAAGCCACCGCCCTCAACAGCTTTAAGTAAAAGTGATGAGTGATGAGTAAAAGCACTTTCTTATCACTCATCACCCATCACTTATCACCGTCTTATGTTTCGAGGCGCTATCCGCCGTCTGCTCTCGCTCGACGACCCGCCGGAGCGGACGGCGCTCGCTTTTTCGGTCGGCGTCTTCATCGCGTTCTCTCCCTTCCTCGGCCTCCACACCATCATGGCGACCGTCGTCGCCTTCGCCTTCCGCTTCAACAAGGTCGCCATCTACACGGGGACGTTCATCAACAACCCGTTTCTGACGCTCGTGCCCATCATCCTCGCGTCCTACTGGGTCGGCGCGTTCCTCCTGAACCGCCCGACGAGCCTGCCCGCCGAAGGGCTCGCCCTCCTGCGCGAGCCGCACCTTCTGACCGCCTCGTACTGGCGCGCGCTCTTCGCCGCGTGGACGGACGTGCTGCTGCCCTTCGCCGTCGGCGGGACGGCGCTCTCCGTCGTTTGTTCGCTGGCCGCCTACCCTGTTACCCTACGTCTCTTGCGCGCGCGCCGGGGGAAAGACGCGAAGCGTCAATCGTCAAAACGGCCCTGACGATTCGCGTTTGACGACTGACGGTTCACGGCGTTCAAGGCATCCAGCGCGCGGGAGCGGGCATCTTTTAAGGCGTGTCCGCGTACCTTGAGCTTGCCGTCCCGCCGCATGGCGTCGCCAATCGAGAGAGACGGTGCTCCTCAACGATTCACGGCTGACGATTCACGACTGAGGGCTTTTGACGGCCTTTTTCTCCACCGAAAATTTTATGACGAAGCAGTTTTTTAACCTGACCCTCGCGGCCCTCCTGTGCGCGCCGTGCGTCGCGTTCGCGCGCGTGGACGTGTCGGCCCAGACGAGGCCGCAGGCGTCCGACGCGCAAGGCGCGAAGCCGCAGGCGACGCCCGCGCAACAGCCACCGCCGCGCCGCCCCGTCGAGTCGCGCCCCGACCTCGCCGACTACGGCGTCCACATCGCGCCCGACGCGCGGCTCGTCGTCGTGATGGCCGCGCTCGAAGCCGCCGGTTGGGATCCGACGCCGAAGGGCGCGGAGCCTTCGGCCTTCCGTGGCGTCGTCCGCCGAGACCTCGCCGCGCTCGACCCTTCGCTGCGCGCGCGCCTCAAGGATTTTTACGAGCGCTACCGGCTGCGCGACCCACAGGCGACGCCCGCCGACCAGTCGGCGCGTTACGTCTCGCTCGCCTACACGCTCGGCCCGTTGCCGGGCCTCGAAGCGCCGCCGCGCTCGGACGACCTGCCTTCGGGCATCCTCGACGTGCTCGACTTCACGCCGCTCGTCCGCGAGTTCGTCCGCCAGTCGGGGATGTCGGAGCGGCTGCCCGACTACCTCCAGATGCACCGCGCCGAGGGCGACCGCCTGCGCGGCCCCGCCGTCGAGATGGCGCGCGCCGTGCTCACCTACTTCAACACGCGGCCTGAGACGATCTTCTTCGAGCGCGTCGAGACGCCGGCGGCCACCGCGCCCAAAGACGGCAAGAAGCCGGAGCGGAAGACGAACGTCGTGCGCGAGCAGCAGCGCCGCTTCGTCATCGTCCCAGACCTTCTGGCCGCGCCCGGCGCGATCAACTTCCGCGTCGTCCGCGACGACTACTACGCAGTCGTCCCCGTCGGCACCGACCCGCGCTCTTCCGAGATGCGGCGCGGCTACATCCAGTACGTCGTTGACCCGCTCGTCGCGCGCTTCAGCCGAGAGGTCGCGGCCAAGCGGCCCGACATCAAGCAACTGCTCGACGCCGAGCGCGCGCGCAAAGGCGGCGACGTGACGCCCGACGTTTTCCTCGCCGCCTCGCGCTCGCTCGTGGCCGCCGCCGACGCGCGGATGGACGAGACGGCGCGAGTGCGCGCCCTGCAACTTGAGACGAGCGCGCGGCTCCAAGCCGCCGGGCAGGACGCTTCGGCGCGCGAGGCCGCGCTCCGCGACTCGAAGACGAAGCAAGCGGCCATCGAGGACGAGTCGGTCGCCCGTCTCGCCGAGGCTTACGAGCGCGGCGGCGTGCTCGCCTTCTACTTCGCCGAACAACTGCGCGGCCTCGAAGGCTCCGGCTTCGACATCGCAAACTTTGTCCCCGACATGCTCGCGGGCATCAATGCCGCGCGCGAGTTGCAACGCCCCGCCGAGTACGCGAAAGCCGTCACGCGTTACGCCGAGGCGCGCAAGGCCGCCGCCGCCGCGAGGGAGGCCGAGGGGCCGAGCACGCCCACGGACGAGCGGCGCGCGGCGCTCATCAAGAGCCTCAGCGACGTGGACGAACTTCTGCGCCTGAAGAACTACACGGACGCCGAGGCGCGTCTGCTCGCGCTCAAGGACGCGCACCGCGAAGAGCCGCGCATCTACTTCGGCCTCGGTCAGACGGCGATGCTCTCGGCCAACGACGCCTTCGACGAAGAGGTGCAGGAGCAGCGGTTGACGAGCGCGCTCGCGCACTTCCGTCAGACCGTGCTCTTCGCCTCGCCGGAGGACAAGGCTCTGCTCTCGCGCGCGCACGTCGCCAGCGGTCGCATCCTCGCCTTCCTCGAACGCACCGACGAGGCGCACCGCGAGTTCGACGCCGCCATCGGCCTCGGCGAGCTGAAGGACGGCGCGTACCGCGAGGCGCTGGCCGAGAAGAAGAAGCTGGCGGAGAAAAAGTGAGCGGAAGAATGTAGCTCACGGCGCGAGCCGTGGGCACAGCCGAGAGTTGAAGCGACAGAGCCCCGGAGGGGCGAAAGAAGTTTCGAGACGCGCCATCGCGCACCTCTGATTTCTTTCGCCCCTCCGGGGCTCTCTGAATTTTTGTACCGCGTATCCTCACGGCTCGCGCCGTGAGCGACATTCTTTCTCCCACTTCGGGGCTCGTCGCCCGTTCCTCTTGACTTACATCAACCGTCCCGTCCCGCGCAGCGCGCGCGCGGGCGGCACGACGACGCGGGGCGCGATGGTCGCGCGGGGCGCTTGCGCGGGGCGCGGCGCGCGCGGTGCGGCGGCGGCGACGGGCGGGAGGTTGAAAAGCTGTCCGGGGCCGAACTGGAAGGATTGCGGCTCGCGGCGTTCGGGCGTGACGCGGACGGTGCGCTGCTTGCGGTCGCGGTAGACCGAGAGCGTGACCTCGCCCTGCTGCTGCTTGTTGAGCGCGCGCGTGAGGTCGTCGGAGTCCGAGACCTGCTCGCCCGCCGCCTCGACGATCACGTCGCCCGCCCTGATTCCGGCCTTCGCGGCGGGGCTGTTCTCCACGACCGAGTTGACGAGCACGCCCTTCGAGACGCCGAAGTAATCCGCGAGCTGCGACCCCAACGCGGTGGAGGTGATGCCGATGCGGCGTCCCGCGCCGACGTTGAAGAAGTAGTTGCCGCCGGGGTTGTGACGCTGCATCTCCTCGGCCCGCTTGCGAAACTCTTCGGCGCGGCGGCGCAGTTCCTCGGCGCGTTGCTTCGTCAACTCCGAGTCGCCCCGGTATCTCTCGGCGAGCGCGCCGAAGTCCTGCCCGAAGCTCTGGCCGAAGTTCTGGCCGATGGCGGGGGCGAAGCCCTCCTGCTTGCCGAGCGTCGCCGAGAGTTGCTGTTCCGAGCCGCCGCGCAGCACGGTGAGCCGCGCCGTGTGCTCCGGCGAAGACTCGTCTATCAGGCGGTTGAGCTTGCGCACGCTCGTCACAGCCTCGCTGTCGAAGCGGACGATGACATCCCTTTCGCGCAGGCCCGCGCGCTCGGCGGGGCTGCCCTTGACGATGGACTGGACGCCGACGCCGCGCGGCTCGCCGCCCGAAAGACCGTAGCGGCTCATGTTCTCGCGCGTCACCTCCTCGACCACGACGCCGAGGAAGTTGTCGGCGGAGAAGAAGGTCGAAACGTAAGCCCCCGGCGACAGAGGAGCCTGCACGACCGTGGGCGCGGGCGTCTGCGCGGGCGGGGCCGCCTGCTGCGCACGCGCCGACGACGAAGGCGCGAGGATGAAGAGAGCGCTCAATGTGAGCAGTGCTTTTCTGTTCATGGACACGAGAGAACCTCCAGAGAGAGAATTTTCCATCCCCTTGCACGCGCGCGCGCCGAGGCCGGTTCCGAAAATTTCCGCGCCCCGGAGAGTCTCGACTCCATGCCCGCCGCGCGTCCAATTTTTTGGACGCGCACTCTTTATAAGTGAAAGACGCTTTCAAAGGCTTTACGCCGGACGCCGCTCGCTGTCAGAATAGCCGCCTCTCGCGTTCTTTGAATCTTTCTCCCGGCGGACTCCCGAATTGAATATCCCCCCCAACGCAACGCGTGGCGGCGGCGCAGCCGTCGTCGTCGCGCACCCCGGCCATGAGGTGCGTATCCACGGGTGGCTCGAACGCGAGCGCCCGCGGGTCTTCATCCTGACGGACGGTTCGGGGCGCGCGGGCCAGCCGCGCATCGCCTCGACCAGCCGCTACCTTGAGAAGTTCGGCCTCCGGCCCGCGCCCCTCTACGGGCGGTTCACAGACCTCGAAATCTACGCGGCGCTGCTGCGGCGCGACTACGAACTCTTCGTCTCTCTGAGCGAAGAGCTGGCCGACGCCTTCGTCGCCGAAGGCATCTCGCGCGTCGTCGGCGACGCCTCCGAGGGCTACAACACCACCCATGACGTGTGCCGCCTCTTGACCGACGCCGCCGTCGAGATGGCGCGGCGCTCCGAGAGCCGAGAGGTCGAGAGCTACGACTACCCCGTCGTGAGAAGGCCCGACCACTGCCACGAGAGCCGACGCGCCGCCGCCGTCTGGCTCCACCTCGACGAAGAGACCTTCGGGCGCAAGCTCGCCGCCGCCTTCGAGTTCTATCCCGAACTCG
>DASTQX010000188.1:0-11169 GCA_035761505.1 Pyrinomonadaceae bacterium | reverse complement strand
CGGTCGGCGTCTGCGGCTCGAAGAAGCCCTCATCCTCCACGGTCGCGTCCGCGTCGGGACGCGGCAGCGCCTTGCGGTCGAGCTTGCCGTTGGGCGTCAAGGGCAGCGCCGCGAGCGAGACGAAGGCCGCCGGAATCATGTAATCGGGCAGCCGCTCTTTGAGGAAGGCGCGCAACTCGCTGGCCGAGGGCGCGGAGCCTCCGGCGACGACGTAGGCAATCAGTCGCTTGTCGCCCGCTCCGTCGGCGTCCGCGTGGACGACGCACTCACGCACGGACGGATGTTGGCCGAGCGCCGTTTCGATCTCGCCGAGTTCGATGCGGAAGCCGCGAATCTTGACCTGATGGTCGAGACGACCGAGGAACTCAATCTGCCCGTCGGCGAGATAACGCGCGAGGTCGCCCGTCCGGTAGAGACGCGCGCCCGGCGCCTCGGAGAACGGGTCGGGAACGAACACCTCAGCCGTCCGCGCGCCGTCGTTGCGGTAGCCGCGTCCGACGCCCGCGCCGCCGACGTGCAACTCGCCGGGCGAGCCGACGGGCAGCACGCGCCCGCCGGAGTCCAGCACGTAGAGACGCGTGTTGAGGACGGGAAAGCCGACGGGGCAACTGGATGCGTCGCTAGAGGGGGGCAGTTCAATCATTGAGTGCGTCACGTCGTCCGAGCACTCGGTCGGGCCGTAAGCGTTGACGAGCGGGACGTGCGGGTAATGGCCGAGCCAGCGCGCGCACAGTTCGGGCGGCAGCGCCTCGCCGGTCGGAATCATCCAGCGCAGCGCGCCGAGCGCCGGGCGGTCGGCGCCGCGCCGCCCGACTTCTTCAACCAGCATCCGCAGCATCGAAGGGACAGTCTCGAAAACCGTGACCGCTTCGTCCTCGACGCTTTCGAGCAGCCGGGCCGGTTCGTGTGCGATCTCGTCTTTAAAGACGTGAACCCGCCCGCCGACCAGAAGCGCCGACAGGAATTGCCAGACCGAAATGTCGAAACACTGCGAGGCCGTCTGCGCCACGGTGTCGTCGGCTGTCATCTTGAGGTCGAAGATTTTGGCGTACAGGTGGTTGAGCATCCCGCGCCGCTCAATCATGGCTCCCTTCGGCTCGCCCGTCGAGCCGGAGGTGTAGATGACGTAGGCGAGGTTGTGCGGCCCGCCGCGAGCGCCGAGGCTGGGCGCGTCCTTCACTGCGCCCGCCAACTCCGCGATACGCAGCACGCGCGGGCGCGCGTCTCGCGGCAACTCGTCGAGGGCTTCCGCGAGCGCCGCTTCAAAACCCGGCGACGTGAGCACGAACGGCGTCCCGCTGCGGCCTATAATTTGCGCGAGCCGCGCGGGCGGGTGCGCGGGGTCGAGGGGCAGATAAGCGCCACCCGCTTTGAAGATGCCGAGGACGACCGAGAGAAAATCAATGCCGCGTTCTTCGAGGATGGAGACGACGGTTTCAGGGCCGACGCCGAGTTCGGAGAGCCGCCACGCGAGGCCGTCGGCGCGCGCGTTCAGTTGCGCGTAGGTCAGCCGTCGCCCTTCGCAGGCGACGGCAACCGCGTCCGGCGTCCGTCCGACCTGCTCTTCAAACTGCTGCGCGAAGGAGGTATGGAGAGGCAACTCGACCGCCGTCCGGTTCCAACGCGACAGCCGCGCGCGGTCGCCTGCGGGCGCGAGCGGCAACTCGGAGAGTCGCGGGTCGTCGGCGTCGGCGACTCGTTCGAGAATCTCGCGGAAGTAGTCGAGGATTCTTACGACCTCGGAGTCGCCGATGCGGCGCGCGTCATGGGTGATTTCGAGCAACAGCTCGGCGTCGGGGCGGATGACGAAGAAGACCGGGTAGCCGGATTTTTGCCAGTGCCAGTCTCTGTCCGACCAGAAGCCGTCGGAGCCTTCCGGGTAGTTGACGAAGGCGACGATGCTGTCGAAGAGCGACTGACCGGGTGGAATCTCGCTCCACTTGTGAATCTGCACGAGCGGCGTGAACTCGAACTGACGCGCCTCGACCTGCGCCGCCTGCAACTCCCGGAGCCAAAACGAGAGCCGCGCCCCGAAGTCGAGCCGCACCCGCACCGGCAGCGTGTTGACCAGCACGCCCACCGTCGCTTCGACGCCGGGCAACTCCGCCGGGCGGCCCGACACGACGCTGCCGAAGAGCACTTCGTCCTCGCCGCAGAGCCGCCCGACGAGCAGCGCCCACGCGCCTTGCACGAGCGTGTTGAGCGTGACGTGATGACGGCGCGTGAAGGCTTGCAGCCGGGTCGTCGTCTGGCGCGTCAGGCGCACGCGGCGCTGCCCGTAGCTCACCGGCGCTTCCGCGCCTTCGTCCGTCGCGTCGGGCGCGAGCAGCGTCGGCGTCCTCAGTCCGGCGAGCGCGCGACGCCAGAAAAGTTCCGCGCCCGACAAGTCCTGCCGTCCAAGCCATTCGATAAAGTCGCGGTAGGGCGGAGCCTCCGGCGGCGGCGGGGCCGCGCCCCTGCTCAGGGCGAGGTAATACTCCCGCACTTCCTCAAGGATGAGCGGGGCCGACCACCCGTCAATCACGATGTCGTGGAAGCTCCAGACGAAGCGATAAGTCTCTTCGTCCATGCGGAACAGATAGAGCCGCAGCAGTGGGGTCGCGGACAAGTCGAAGGTTCCGCGCTGCTGCTCGGCTTGGAAGATAGCGTCGAAGCGCGCAGCGCGCTCGTCGGGCGGGAGTTGCCGCAAGTCGTGCTCCTCGACGCCGACGCGCGCGCTCCGGTGGACAAGTTGGAGCGGCTTCTCCAGCCCGTCCCAGACGAAGGACGTGCGGAGCGCCGTGTGCCGCGCGACGACCCACTCCCACGCCTGTCTGAAGGCCGCGACGTTCAGAGACGCTTCGAGCGTGCTGCTGAACATCTCGACGTACTCGCCCGACGACGGGTTAAAGAGGCTGTGAAACAGGATGCCCTGCTGCATCGGTGAGAGCGGGTAAACGTCTTCGACATCCTCGCGCGCGCCGGTCAAATTTTCGAGCGCCGCGCGGTACGTCTCCGCCGCCGCCGACGGAGCCTCGCCCTCACCCGTCTCGGCGGTCACGTCAGGAGGCCGCGCGGCCCGGTCGCCGTCGGCGGGATGGAAATCCGGCACGAGCGAGGCGAGCCCGGCGATGGTCTGATGACGCCAGAGTTGCGAGAGGGTGAGCGGCAGACCGGCGCGGTTAGCGCGCGAGACGACTTGGATGCTGAGGATGGAGTCGCCGCCGAGTTCGAGAAAGTTGTCGTGCGCGCCGACCTTCCCGACTTTCAGAACCTCGGCCCAGATGTCCGCCAGCACCTGCTCGGCGGGGCCGCGCGGGGCGACGTAGGCCGTCTCAAGCGACGGCCTCTCAGTCCCCGGTTCGGGCAGCGCCTTGCGGTCAACTTTGCCGTTGGGCGTTAAGGGCAGCGCCGCGAGCGAGACGAAGGCCGCCGGAATCATGTAATCAGGCAGCCGCTCTTTGAGGAAGGCGCGCAACTCGCTGGCCGAGGGCGCGGAGCCTCCGGCGACGACGTAGGCGACCAGTCGCTTGTCGCCCGCTCCGTCGTGGGCGCGTGCTTCGACGACCACTTCGCTCACGGCCTCGTGCTGCTCGATGGCGGCTTCGACCTCCCCGACCTCGACGCGGAAGCCGCGAATCTTGACCTGATGGTCGAGACGACCGAGGAACTCAATCTGCCCGTCGGCGAGATAACGCGCGAGGTCGCCCGTCCGGTAGAGGCGCGCGCCCGGTTCGGCGCTGAAAGGGTTGGGGACGAAGCGCTCGGCGGTCAACGCGGGGCGGTTGAGGTAGCCGCGTGCGAGGTTCGTGCCGCCGATGTAGAGTTCGCCCGCGACGCCGAGGGGGACGCTGCGCAGGTGTCGGTCGAGCAGGTAGATTTGCGTGTTGCTGATGGGGAAGCCGACGGACGGCTGATAGGGCCATTCGTCCGGCCTGTTGCCGAGCGTGAGCGCCGTGACGACGTGAGTTTCCGCCGGGCCGTAGTGGTTGAAGAGATTGCAGCCGGGCAGGTGCTTGAAGAGTTCGCCGACGGCTGAAGTGACGCGCAACTGCTCGCCCGTCGTGATGATCTCCCGCAGCGAAGGAGGGAACTGCCCGCGCCGCAAATACTCCTCGGCCAGTTGTTGCAGGACGACGACCGGCAGAACCATTTTCTCCAACCCGGCCTCCGCGATGAAGCCGGCGAGGCGCGGCACGTCGCGCCGCAGGGCTTCCGAAATCATGTAGAGCGTCCCGCCCGTGCTGAGGGTGGAGAAAATTTCTTTGAAGCTCGCGTCGAAGCTGATGGAGGCGAATTGAAGCGTCCGCGGGCCGTCGGCGAAATTCTCGTAGTGCCACTCCAAAAGATTTCTGAGGGCGCGGTGCGAGAGGCTGATGCCCTTCGGCCTGCCGGTCGAGCCGGAGGTGTAGATGGCGTAGAGCAGGTTGTCGGGGGCCACGTCAACGGGCGGGTCGGCGGCGCTCTCGGAGGCGATGTCGTCCCAGTCCGAGTCGAGACAGAGCAGCGTCGCGGAGTCGCCCGCGTCGAGTTTGTCGCGCAGGCTTTGTTGCGTGAGGATGATGGGCGCGCGCGTGTCTTCGAGCATGAAGCGGAGTCGGTCGGGCGGATAGGCGGGGTCTAAGGGCACGTAAGCGCCCCCGGCTTTGAGGATGCCGAGGACGGCGACCACCATCTCGATTGAACGTTCAAGGCACAGCCCGACGAGCACGTCGGGGCCGACGCCGAGCCGTCGCAGGCGGTGCGCGAGCCGGTTGGCGCATTCGTTGAGCGCGCCGTAGGTCACACGCTCGCCTTCGGAGACGACGGCGACCGCTTCGGGCGTGCGCGCGGCCTGCCGCTCGAAGCGACGCTGGACGGGCTCCTCTGGCGCGTAGTCAACGCGCGTCGCGTTCCATTCCTCGATCAACTGTCGCCGCTCGGCCTCCGTGAGCAGGGGCAGTTCGGAGAGGCGGCTGTCGGGAGAGGCGACCGCGCCTTCGAGCAGCGTGCGGAAGTGGCCGACGAGACGTTCGATGCGCGCCTCGTCGAAGAGCGCAGACCTGTACTCGACCGAACCGGCGAGGCCGTGCTCGGTCTCGACCATGCCGAAATAGATGTCGTCGGCGATCTTCGTCCGCGCCGAAACTTTGAAGGGGCTGAGCGTCAGCCCGCGCGCCACGGCGCTTTCCGCAGGCGCGTTTTGCAGCGCGAACATGACTTGCCAGAGCGGGTTGCGGTCGAGGCTCCGACCGGGCTGCAACTCTTCGACAATCTTCTCGACGGGCACGTCTTCATGCGCGAAGGCTTGGAGGCTCGCGTCGCGCACGCGCGCGAGCAGTTCGCGGAAACCGGGGTCGCCCGACAAGTCCGTGCGGAGGACGAGCGTGTTGACGAAAAAGCCGATCAGACCTTCGACTTCGGTGAGGCTGCGGCCCGCCGTCGGCATGCCGACGACGATGTCGAACTGCCTCGTGTAACGCGAGAGCAGCGTCTTGAAGGCCGCCAGCAGCACCATGAAGAACGTCACGCCTTCGCGGCGGCTGAACTCTCCGAGCGCGTCGGCGAGTTCGGCTGGCAAGGTGAAGCCGAAGACCTTGCCCTCGTCGCCCTGCGCGGCTTGGCGCGGGCGGTCGGTCGGCAGTTCCAGCGCGGCGGGCGCGGAGGCCAGTTGCCGCTTCCAGAAGGCGAGGTTCGCTTCCAGCGTTTCGCCGCTCAGGCGCTCTCTCTGCCACGCGGCGAAGTCGGCGTACTGCACCGGCAACTCTTCGAGCGGCGAGGGCCGCCCCTCCGTGAAGGCTTCGTAGAGCGCGCCGAGTTCGCGGATGAGAATCGCCCTCGACCACGCGTCCGAGACGATGTGATGCATCGTCAGGAGAAAGACGTACTCCTCTTCGTCCAGACGCAGGAGCCGGACGCGCAAGAGCGGCCCGGTGGAGAGGTCGAAGGGCCGCCACGCCTCGGCATCGGCAGCCCGCTCGGCGGCCTTCAGCCGCTCGGCGGCGGGGAGGTCGCGCAGGTCTATGACCGGCAAACTTACTTTCCACTCCGGGGCGACCAACGCGCGCGGCTGCCCGTCTTCGGAGACGAAGGACGTGCGCAGAACTTCGTGCCGCCGGACGATTTCGTCGAGGCTCCGTTCGAGCGCCTGTACGTCGAGCGGCCCGCACAGGCGCACGGCGTCGGGCAAGTTAAAGACGGTGCTGTCGGGGTCGAGTTGGTCGAGGAACCAGAGCCTCTGCTGCGCGAAGGAGAGCGGGAGGGGTTGGCCGCCGTCCCTCGGAAGCGGCTTGATGACCTGACGCGCCCGCCCCCCTTCGGCTGTGCCTTTGAGCCGCCGCGCGCGACGTGCGAGCAATTCCAGCCGTTCGGGCGAGAGCCCTTTGAGATTCTTCCCGACCCCTTTTTCGGTACCGTCCTCTGACATCGAAATGGCCTCCCGCACCTTATCCGGCGCTCGGAGAAAGGCGACGCCGTTTGCTAAACTGGCTTAGCGGCGAACGACTTGCTAAACTGGCTGAGCAACGAAACGACTTTCAAGTCTGGTCATCCGGAGTCAATTCCAGTGTCAAGCATGTTGTGTGAACCGGGCGGTTGGCAAGCCGTCCTCGGTGAGTGTCCGGGGGCGGTACTTGATGGATTACGAGAGAAAATGATACCACAACCATTCTGGCGGACGCAGGCAGGCCACGGTGCTCCTCTTGAGCACGTGCCCAGTTCCGTCCGGCAGAAGAAGTGTCGGCCCCACGCGTGCCTCACACTTGCAAAGCAGGGAAGAGCGGGCGGCCCGGAAGGGGCGGCGTCCGCGGCGGATTGATTCGGGGAACGTCTCATGGTCTTGTCGAGGCCGGTGGCCGTCCGTCTCATCATCATGCTCGCGGCGGCGCTCTACGCCGCGACGCCTCACGCGGTCGCCCAGAAGGCGGGCCGGACGCCCTACGCCTCCGAGCGCCCGCTCCCAACTGCGCGCATCTTCGGCGCGGGAGTCATCTCGACCGAAGACTTCGACGACTATTTCACCTTCACGCCCGACGGGCGAACCATTTACTTCACCAAGCACAACCACGGCTTCGGCTCCGGCACCATCGTCGTCTCGCACTTCAAGGGCGGCGGTTGGAGCGCCCCGGAGGTGGTCGCCTTCTCCGGTCGCTTCAACGACTCGACACCCTGCCTTTCGCCCGACGGGACGAAACTCTTCTTCACTTCCGACAGGCCCGTCGAAGGCACGCGCCCGCGAAACAACAGCGACATCTGGGTGGTCGAGCGCACGCCGTCGGGCTGGTCGGAGCCGCGCCGCCTCCCCGCGCCCGTCAACACCGACAACTTCGACTGGCATCCCGGCGTCGCCGCCGACGGCACGCTCTACTTCGCCTCGAACCGCACCGCCGCCGTGGCTGGGAACAACATCTATCGCGCGCGCCCCGTCGCCGGAGGCGGGTACGAAGTGGAAATCCTCGGCGATGCCGTCAACGGCCCACGTCAGGACATGCACCCGACCATCACGCCCGACGGTCGCACGCTCCTCTTCGTCTCCGAAGGTCGCGCCGACAGCCTCGGCAACGACGACCTCTACGTCAGTTATTTGAGGGACGGCGCGTGGACGACGGCGAGGAATCTCGGCCCCGCCGTCAACACGAAGTTTTACGAGTACAGCGCCCGCCTCTCGCCCGACGGCAAATACCTCTTCTTCTGTCGCGGCTTCGGCGACCTCGTGCGACCGCCGAAGCGGCTCGATTATGGCGGGCTCCTGCGGCTCCTGCGCAGCCCCTTCAACGGCCTCTCGAACATCTATCAGATTGACGCGCGCGCGGGCGGAGTCGAAGAAGTCGGAGGCGCGAGATGAGGCGTCCGGCGCATGAGAAGCGCGCTCGCTTGGCGCTCTATCTGGTCGCCGTCCTGTGCTGCCTGCCGTGCGCGTCGCCGTCCTCGGCGCAGCAGACGGCGGATGGGCCGAAAATCTTCGGCGAAGGCGTCGTCTCGGCGGGCTTCGACGAGAGCGGCGGCGCGTTCACGCCCGATGGCGAAACCTTCTACTTCGTGAAGGGCATCAGGTGGAGCGATGAGCTGTCCGTCATCGTCTTCTCGCGGCGGGCCAAGGGCCGTTGGGGCGAGCCGCGAGTCGCGCCCTTTTCGGGCCGCTATCAGGACAGAGACCCTTTCATCTCAGCCGACGGCGCGAAACTCTACTTCAGTTCCAACCGTCCGACCGAAGGGACGAACCCGAAGCCGGATTTCGACCTCTGGGTGGTCGAGCGGCGCGGGCGCGGTTGGGGTCGCCCGGAACGTCTGGGCGGCGCGGTCAACACGAGCGCCGACGAAGCGTCGCCTTCGCTCGCGGCTGACGGCACGCTCTACTTCACGTCGAACAGGAAAGGCGGGCGGGGCGGCTTTGACATCTACCGCGCACGCACGGCGGGCGGGGCTGTGGAGTCGCCCGAAAATCTCGGCGAGGCGGTCAACGCGGGCGGCGACGAGCGGCAAGTGACGGTCGAGCCGGGTGGACGTTTCATCATCTTCGCGTCGCAGCGTCGCGGCGGCTCCGGCGACTTCGACCTCTACGTCAGCCACCACGACGGCGGGAGTTGGCTGCCCGCGCAAAATCTCGGCCCCGGTGTAAACACCGGCCTTGCCGACTTTTCGCCCCTTCTGTCGCCCGACGGGAAGACCCTGTTCTTCACCAGCTATCGGGGGTTGCCACGGGCCGGGGGAGGGGAGCGTGAGGCGGACTACGGTGCGCTGGTGCGGAGACTCCGCGCCGCCGGAAACAACTCCGCCGATATTTACTACGTCGGCGTCGGCGTCCTGCCTCCGAAGTCGCAGAACTCCGGCGCGTTGAGATAGACGCGCGACCACACTTCTCGCGCCGCCCGTGCGGCGTCTTCACAGCGAGTTCGTCCGAAGCCCGATAACAAACGCGATGCGGAAGAGAGCTACTCCTGCGGGCGCGGCTGAAAGCGCGCGGGTCGAAGAGCGACGGGCGGGCACGATTCTCGTCGAGGCGGGGCGCGAGGCGTGCGACCTCGCGTCCCGCCTCGAACGCCTGTTTGCATCAACGGACAACGGGGCGCAGCGCGTCGTCGTCGTCGTTCAAGACAGCGACGGCGCGGCCCTCCCGCCGCAGTTCTCTTCGCTGGACGTGCTCCTCCTTCCGCGCGCGCACCCGGAGCGGCACGCCGCCCTCTGCTTGGGCGAGGTGCGGACGGACAAGGTTGCGTTTCTGTCCGCCGGGGCGACGCTCGACGCCCCGGCGTGGGAAGACTTGCCCGCCGACGGCGCTTCCCTCATGTTCTGGTTGCCGGAGATTCCCAGCCCGCGCCTCACCGCGCGTGAAGACGAGGCCGAAAGGAAATGCTGGGTGGCGTCCGTGCCCCTTCTGCGCGGGCTGTCGGAACTCGGCGGCTGCGCGGACTGGGAAACCTTGCGGGTCGCCGACGCCGCGCGCCGTGCGGGTCGAGAGGTCTTCTGGCGTTCGCCCGCCGCCGCCGCCGAGGATGAGGACACGGCAACTCCGCACGCGGGCGGGCCGCTTCCGATAAGCGAGGAATCCGAAGTAGCGGCCCTGATTCCGCATTACCGTTGCGAGGAATGGCTCGCCCAGTGTTTGGAGTCCGTGCTGGCGCAGACGCGGCCACTCGAAGCCGTCGTCGTGATTGACGATTGCTCGGAGCATCCGCCCGTCGAAATCGTCTCTCGGTATGAGGGCGTCACGCTGTTGCGCTCGGAGGAGAACGTCGGTTGGTGTCGTCTGGTTGACGAGGCTATTGGACTGACGGGCTACGACGCCTATCTGTTTCAGGACGCCGACGATTGGTCGGCCAACGACCGACTCGAAATCCTCTTGCGTGAAGCCGCGCGGACGGGGGCGGAGTTGATCGGGAGTCAGGAAGTGCGCGTCGTGGATGAGGGCGTGAAGGTACTGGCGGTCAACTACCCGCTCGACGTGTCGCGGGCTTACGCGGAGTTCGAGGCGCACCCGCTCCTCCACCCGACGAGCCTCGTCGCTCGCGCGCTCGTGCGGCGCGTCGGCGGGTTCGCCACGGCCATGCGCTTCGGCGGCGACAGCGAATTCCTGCGCCGCGTCGGGCGCTTCGCGCGCATCGTCAACGCCCCGCGCTACTGCTACTTCCGCCGGGATCGTCCGGGGGCGATGACGAGGGTCGCCGAGACGGGCCTTCAATCCGAGGCGCGCGCGACCCTGATCCGCGAACTGCAACGTTGGGCCGACGAGAACAGGGAGGCGGTGGCTCGCGGCGAGTTGCGACACGACGAAGTCAAACCTTACGCGAAGGCTCCGCCGATGAAGCTGACTCACCTGCTCGGCCCGCGTCTGAAGCCGGGCGCGGACGGGCGGCGGGCCATCCTTCAAAGCGAGACGCGGACTCGAATCTCATAGACAGGCGGCGACCGAGGCATGTTGAAGTTTATCCTTTTAGGGCACGGGCGCAGCGGCTCGACGTTGATCGTCAGGAGCCTGCAAAGACATCCGAGCGTGCTCATGGGCTCGGAACATTTTCACGCCGAGCAGGAGGAGCGGCACAGGTATTACCACGAACTGAACGGCGGCTACCCCGCCGACCGCCCGAAGCAGAGGTACTACCTCAACGGCGAGGACGGCTCCGAGTATCTGCGCGAGCACGTCTTCCACGACCGCTGGCCGGACGACCTGCGCGCCGTCGGCTTCAAGATGTTCTACCTGCACGCGCGCGAAAATCCGCAGGTCAAGACGGCTTGGGACTACCTCGTCGAGAACAAGGACGTGCACGTCATCCACCTTCGACGACGCAACCTCTTCGAGAGTTTCGTCTCGCTGAAGGTGGCGTTCATCACGCGCGAGTGGAACCGGCAGAGGGACGCGCAGCCGAAGGCCGAGCCGCCGCGGAGTTTGGAGCTTGACCCGCGCGAGTGTGAGGACTACTGCAATCAGGCGACGGCCTACCGGCGTTGGGCCGTCGAGCGGTTCGCCGCGCACCCGCACCTGGAGGTCGAGTACGAGCGCGACGTGTGCGGACGTTTCGCCTCCGCGATGGAGGACATTTACGGTTTTCTCGGCCTCCCGAACGAGCCCGCCGAGCCGCTGCTCGTCAAACTCGCGAGCCGCCACCCGCGCGAGCAAGTCTCGAACTACGACGAGCTGAAGGAATACTTCCGCCACACCCTCTACGAAGAGATGTTCGACTAGAGCCCCGGCGGGCAAGTCGCGCGCCCCGAGCC
>DASTQX010000187.1:0-2729 GCA_035761505.1 Pyrinomonadaceae bacterium | reverse complement strand
CATGACGACGGCGTGCCTGAAGTGCGCCACCGGGCACGGCCCGACGACGACGAACGCGGCCCCGCCGTCGCGGAACTTAACGCCCTCGCTCCGGTCGTACTCCTCGAAAACGGGGTCGGTGTCTTCCTCGCGCGGGACGAGTCCCGCCTGCTCGCGCATCAGGGCGTCGGCGAAGTTGATGGCCGAGTTGGACTCGCCCGTGAGGCCGTAGGCGACGACGCTCAGCTTGTTACGCAACTGCGTGGCCTCCTCCTCGTTGCACCAGAAGGAAGGGAACTGCTCGAAGAGTTCGAGCATCCGACCGGCCTCGGCGTCGGCACGCCGCCGGATCACGCGCTCGACGGCCGCGATGATGCTTTCGAGCCGGGCACGTCTTGTCAGGAATTGTTTCATCTGATGTTTTGCCGGGTGTCGCCGGTTCGGGATAACTCACGCCCTGCCCGCCGCGCACCTTTACCGCCGGGAGAGTAATCACGCATGAGGGAGGGAAGGCGCCCGGCGTGAGACGGCGCGGGCTGTGAGAAGTTTGCGTGCGAGGAGCGCACGGCCACCGAGGCGGCGGACGGAGGGCTCGCCGCGGGAGTTGTGAGTCGCGGTCTGAGCGGGGCGGCGCTCTTATTTCGCGGGGAGGTTATGGGCCGGTTTGCCTCTCCCCGGCCGCTCGGCCTGAGCCCAAGTATCAAGCCGCATCGTCGGCGATGAACTGCTCCTCGTCCAACACGGTCGCGTCTAACAGAAAGTCCGTCCGCTTCCTGCGGATAGAGCGGGCGACCGCATCAGGCGTCGTGTACTCGCTCGTCTGCACGCCCAACTTCGTGTCGACGAACGTGGCGAACCTTTGCAGGTTGCGGTAGAGGAGGAGCTGCGTGAGCATCTCGCCGGCCTCGTTGGCGATGCGCTGGTTGATCATCAGGCTCTGCTCGTTCATGAGCATGAGCTGGAGGCAGGAGAGCCGCTGCTTGCGCTTTGGCCCCTCATCGACGGCGCGCAGCAAGTCCGGGCACTGCATCGCGGGTGAGGGTAGTGACTGGCACAGCGGGTCTATAGCGAAGGCCCCGCGGAGCTGGTGCGGGGTGGTCGCCGAGCCGATGAGGACCTGGCCCGTCTCGCGGTCGTTGCCGCAGTCGATCCACCAGGTGTCGGGCGTCCGCCCTTCCGTCTCCCGGCACATCTTCAGCGCGCGGTTGATGGCGCGGCGCGCCGCCGGGTTGTCCACCGCGCCGACGAGGATGGTGAGGCAATTCTGTTCGTGTGACTGCCAGAGCAGGCTCGGGTGGAACTTCTGGTTGATCGAGTTGATTCTGACGCCCCACGCGCGCGCGAACCTGAGCGCGAGCGTCTGCGCCTTGTACGCCCCGATCTCGCTCTCGCTGAAGTTGGAGCGTGGGACGTTGCCCTCCTCCACGCGGTCGGGGTCGATGATGACGAACTTCACCGTGCGCCCCGTCTCCTCAAGGACGGCCGCGAGGCGCGAGATGTTGTAGGCCAGGAAGCTCCCATTACCTCCGGCTCCCACCTGGACAAACCGAATCGTCTGGTAGTTCCTCGTGATGACGGTCGCCGCGTCGAGGTGGCTCAGGTCGAGGTCGGGCTCGGGCGGCAGGGCGATGCGGCCGCGCCGGGCGCGTCGGGGCATCGGCAAGACGTTTGAGGTGTTAGACGGAGGCATTTGAGTCCCTCCCGCAGATGAGGTCGAACCCGCCGGCGGACGCGACTGCGCCGCCCTCCTCCTCTACGCAATCGAGCACGTCGTCGGGCAGCTCGAAGAGCCACAGGGCCGGGACTTCGCAGAAGTGGTCGTGGACGCCGACCCTGATGCGGAGCCGCCGCACGTCGCCGAAGAGGTTGCCGATGATGCCGAAGACGCGGAACTTGCCGCTCTCCTCCTCGTCGTCCTGTTCGCTGAAGTGCGGCACCACTTCGGGGTGGACGTGGATCTCGATGAGCGCCGAGCCGTAGGAGGAGTCGGCGCCGTCTTCCCGCGGCTTGACGGCGCTGTGGCGGCGCTCCTGTGGCGGCTCGTGAAGTAGCCACCCGCCGCGCGCGTCGTCGTAATTGAGGTGGAAGAGCGATTCGACGAATTCCTCGTCACGCTCGCCGCGGCAGGCGCGTCGGGAGCGCGCGACCATCTCCGTGATTAACTCTTCGGGCACGCGCGGGTAGTCGAACGCGGCGTAGGGCTCGATCAAGCCGAGGCCGGGGATGTCGGACTCGGTCGGCGCCACGGGCACGCAGACTTGCAGCCCCTCGCGCCTGGCGCGCACCATCAGCCCCCCGGCCGACATGATGTACTCGCACTTGAGCGCGGCGCAGGGCGGAAGCTCTTCGTCATCGCGCGCGATGAGGTACTTGATGATGTTGTCGGGCAGCCCGAACTCTTCGACTGTCATGTCGGTCGTCTCCCGGCCTCCCACTCAGTAAACCTTCCCGTGGTTGACGATGCTCTCCCACGCCCTGCCCACCGTCGTGCCGTGGTTGAATTTGACGAGGTCGAAGGGCGGATACTTGTTTTTGCCGCGCCCCTTCGCCAGCTCGCGGAGCACGGGCCGGATGTCTTTAAGGTTCTTCTGCGACTTGCCCTGGACGGCGTGGTCGGAGAAGGGGCTCGCCCAGAAAAGCTCCCAGATCTTCGCCATCGACTGCCCGGAGGCGCGCCCCACCTTGTTCGACCCGAAGCAGATCGAGGCGTCCGTGTTGATGTTCGGGAGCGGGGCGTTGAAGAGGACGGC
>DASTQX010000186.1:0-4848 GCA_035761505.1 Pyrinomonadaceae bacterium | reverse complement strand
TTGTAATGCCGCCGCCCGTCGCCCCGAAAGGGCGAAAGATAAGAGACGGGTGGCGATGCCGGGGCTACTTCGTTCCGGCCCTCTCTTTCTCGACGAGGAGGCGGCGCAGGATTTTGCCGGAGGGGGATTTGGGTATCTGTTCGATGAACTCGACGCGGCGGATTTTTTTGTGGGGCGCGACGCGCGCGGCGACGTAGGCGATGACTTCTTCGGCGCTCACGTCGGCGCGCGTGACGACGAAGGCTTTGGGGATTTCGCCCGCCTCGTCGTCGGCGACGGGGATGACCGCCGCATCCGCGACCGAAGGATGCGTCAGGAGCACCGCCTCCAACTCGGCGGGCGCGACCTGAAAGCCTTTGTACTTAATCAACTCTTTCGCGCGGTCAACGATGAAGAAGAAGCCCTCTTCGTCGGCGTAGCCGATGTCGCCGGTGTGGAGCCAGCCTTCCGCGTCAATGGTCTGCGCGGTCGCGTCGGGGCGGCCCAAGTAGCCGAGCATGACCTGCGGGCCGCGCACGCAAATCTCGCCCTCTTCATTCGTGCCGAGCGCCGCGCCCGTTTCGAGGTCAACCACTTTGCACTCCATGTTCGGCACGCAGACGCCGACCGAGCCGTGCTTGTTCGTCGAGGGCGAGGCAAGGTGCGTGGCCGGGCTCGTCTCGGTCATCCCGTAGCCTTGCACGACCTCGCAGCCGAGCCGCTCGGCGCACGCGCGCGCGAGGCTCTCGCTGAGCGGGGCCGCGCCGGAGAAGATCATCCGCAGCGCCGAGAGGTCGAACGATTCGACCGAAGGATGCTTCGCCATCGCCAGCACGACCGGCGGGACGATGTGCGCGACGCTCACGCGGTAATCCTGCATGAAGCGCAAGACCTGCTCGAAGTCGAAGCGCGGCAGCGTGACGATGGTCGAGCCGCAGCGCAGGCCGTGGTTGGCGATGGCGACGAGGCCGTAGATGTGGAAGAGGGGCAGCACGCAGATGAGATTGTCGCCCGACCAGTCGTGGCCCGAACCCTTAATCTGCGCGAGGTTGGCGACGAGGTTGTGGTGCGTCAGCATCACGCCCTTGCAGACGCCGGTCGTGCCGCTCGAATACGGAAGCGCCACGAGGTCTTCTCGCGTCTTCCACTCGACTTCGGGCAACGCGGCCTCGCCGCCTTCGAGCAACGCCGAGAAGGGCGTCGCGCCCTCGGCCTCGCCGAAGACGAAGACCTCCTCGACGCCCGTTCCTTCCGCCGCCGCTTGCGCCTTCTCCAACAACTGCGGGACGGTGACGAGGAATCTGGCGCGCGCGTCCCGCAACTGCTTGCCGACCTCCTCGACCGTGTAGAGCGGGTTGACGGTCGTCGAGACCGCGCCGAGCGAAGCGACCGCGTGAAAGCAGACGATATATTCCGGCACGTTCGGGCTGAGGATGGCGAGCACTTCGCCTTTCTTCAAGCCGCGCCGCGCGAGCCCGGCGGCGACGCGGCGAATCGAGTCGTGGAGTTGCGCGTAGCTCAGAGTGCGGCCCGTCAAGCCTTCGATGAGCGCGGGCTTGTCGCCGAACTGCTCGACGTTCTCGAAGACGTAATCGGTGAGCGGGATTTCCGGGATTTCAACGTCGGGATGCGGGCTGCGGAAGATCATTGCACGGCTGCTCCTTCTGGTCGGCGGTTGCGAAGGCTTCGACGGAGGCGAAATAAAATACGCCTGAAGAGAGTTCTGACGGCGCGGAGTTGTATCACAGAACGAGCCGCGCGCGACAGGTCGAAGAAGGCGAGGGCTTGAAAGTGCGAGAGCAAGACTTAAGCCGCAACGCTTCGGTCTTCTTGCCTCAAGCGAAGAGATTACGAGCCGGGACGGACATTCGGATTTGCGGAAGGAGTTCCGAGCCTCTAGCGAATGCGGTAAGCGCGGCCTTTGACGACGACGATGATTTCGCCCGGAAGCTGTTCGGCGATGCGACCGAGTTCGGGGAGGTCGGCGACGAGCGCGCGGTAGCCGTCCGTGCCGCGTCGCACGCCGGTCATCCGCATCGAAGTCGTGTACTTGACATCCACCCACGCGCCGCCCTGACGGCGGAAGCGGTGGCCGGAGGCGCTGCGCGTTTCGGGCTCGGCGGGCGTCTCGTCGTCTTCGCGCTCGTCGCGCGGCGCGGGCGTGCGCGCGCGCCTCGAAGCGAGAGGCGGCGCGGCGCGCTCGTTGTCGGCTCCCCTCTGCCGCGACATCGAGGGCAAGTTGTTCTCGGCGGCGCGTCCTCCCCCCAAGTTGTTCGACTCGGAGCGCTGCGTGTTGCGCGAGCCGTCCGGCATCTGCTCGATGTCAACTTTGCGCGGTTGGCCCGCGCGGTTCGCCATCTGGTTCTGGCTCTGGTTGTAGGTGAAGGTGTCGTTCGACCTCTGCTCTCGCGCCGCCAGCTCGGCGAGCTTCGTCTCTTCGGTCTTCTCTTTCGAGACGGCCTTCGGCGCGGGGGCCGACACGCCGTCGGTCACGACGCCGACGGGTTCCGCGCGCGACGACTCCGCCGCCGGGGGCGGCGCGGGCGGCTGAATCATCAACCGCTCCGGCGAGGTCGGCGCGGGGCCGGTCGCGGTCGCGTCCTTCAGCGCCTCGCCTCCCTCCGCCTGACGCTCCGAGGGTTGCGCGACTTGCGGCGATTGGTTGGCGGCAGCACTGCCCGTGCCGAGCGAGGCGTTCGCGTTCTGAGTCGCGCCGCTCGACGTGCCGATGCCGGGCGCTGTCCCCGTGGGTGCTTGCTGCGTGATGCTTTCGCGCCCCTTGTTGGGCTCCGAATCCCTTTGCTCGGCGAGCATCCCTTCCTGCGGCGAAGTGGAGCGCAGCGCGACGAAGGCGATGACGCCGACCAGACACAACGCGAGCGCCGGGAAGGCGTAGCGCAGCACGCGCGGCGAGAAGAGCGCGCTCAGCCAACCGCCCCTCGCCGCGGCGGCTTCGGACGCTTTGAGACTGACGGCCCTGCGCTCCGTCTCAATTGAGACGTTCGACATGCCGGCGAGCCCCGCCGCCGCGCGCCTGCACTCGCCACAGTCGGCAAGGTGCGAGAGATAGAGCGAGCGAGCCGCCGCGGGCAGAGCGTTCT
The DNA here is from genome assembly GCA_035761505.1 of Pyrinomonadaceae bacterium. Lineage (GTDB taxonomy): Bacteria > Acidobacteriota > Blastocatellia > Pyrinomonadales > Pyrinomonadaceae > JAIVJM01. The sequence continues at coordinate 1,768 of DASTQX010000186.1, read as the reverse complement.
CGGCGAAAGCGTTCAACTCGTCCGCGTCGAGGTGCGCCGACTGAGGCGAGTGAGCCGAGCCTTCATCTTCGAGCACGCGCCCGCGTGCCGCCGCGCGCGTGTGGCGTCGGAGCAGGGCGTCAATCTCTCTGTCGAATTCTCGGTTCATCGAAACACTCTAATTAAACTCTTCTTAAACTCTTCGGGCCGCCGTTAAGGGCTGCCAAATGTTGAACGCGTGGGCGACCCCAATCTTGCGCGCCGCCGCGCGCTCTCATTCGTAAAGCTCCTCGCGTTTTTCGCCGCTCTGGACTTCGGCGGCGAGCATCGAGTGGAGGTCTGTGTCGGTCTGCGCGCGCGAGACTTCCGAGAGCGTCCGCGCCGTCTCCTCGCGCGTCCAGTTGTGCTCGCCCGTCAGAATCGTCTCCACGCGCTTGCGTATCTCGCCGTGCAGCCGCGTGAGACGGCGGCTCGCCGTCGCCTCGTGCACGCCGAGCACAGCGCCCGCCTCCTTCAAACGCAGCCCGTCGAAGTAATAGAGCTTGACGAGCAATCTGTCTTCATCTTCCAACTCGCGGATGCTCTGCGCGAGCGCCTTCTCGACGGCGCGCGCGGCCTCCGTCTCGGCCAGCGCACTTTCGGGGTCGGGCGGCGCGTTCGGTCGCCAGCCGTCATGCCCGACGGCCACTGCCGCCGCGCGGTCGAAGTCCGAGGCGTCCTCGGTCTGCACGAGCTTCGACGAGCGACGATGACGGTCAACCGCCAACTGCCCCACGACCGCGCGCAGCCAGCCGCCGAGCGAACCGCAGCCCGAATAATACGCGAGCTTCCCGGCGAGCGTGCCGTCCTCGCGCACGCGCAGACCGTACAGCTCTGCCCACACGGATTGCGCCAGCTCTTCGGCCTCCGCCTCGCCCGCGCTCGCGCCGCGCGCCGCCGAAAGCACGGTCGCCTTGAAGCGCCCCATCAAATCATCCCAAGCCCTTTCGTCGCCTCGCTCGCAGGCCACGACCAGCAGCAACTCGTCCGCGTGCAGCGCGTCGAGGAACTCGACAACCTCCTGCGCTGAAGCGTCTGCGCGATGCCTGAGCAGGTACTTTTCCAACGTCGCGCGCACGCGCGGCGCGACCACCTCCGGCGCGAGCGCGCGCGACTCCTCCGCGCGCGCGAGCAGCCGCGCCGTACCTTCGCTCAACAGTTGTTCGACGTTTGTCGGCATCCTCCAGCCCCGCGACCCAGACGCCCCGCGCGGCACAGCCCCGTATGCTATCACGAAGCCTCGCCCGCCCGTCACAACTTCCGCTTTTTGACACCAAACCGGGAAATGATGAATGATGAACTAAAGACAGGAGTCAAGGGTCAGAATCCGGAAGTCAGAAGACCTGCTTCCGCCTTCATTCTGACTTCCGGATTCTGACTCCTGACTTCCGTTATTTAGTCCCATGCTTCGCGTCACCGAAATTTTCCGCTCGATTCAGGGCGAGTCCACCCACGCCGGGCGGCCCTGCGCGTTCGTGCGCCTGACGGGCTGCCCGATGCGCTGTACTTGGTGCGACAGCGAATACACCTTCACCGGCGGCGAGCGCCTGTCCGTCGAGGATGTGATGCAGAAGGTGCGTGATTTCGGTTGCCGCCTCGTCGAAGTGACGGGCGGCGAGCCGCTCGCGCAGCGCGAAGCCTTCACGCTCGTCCGGAAGCTCTGCGACGAAGGCTTCGAGGTCTTAATCGAGACGGGCGGCTTCGTCTCGACCGAGGGCTTGGACGAGCGCGCCAAAGTCATTCTCGACGT
>DASTQX010000185.1:0-7811 GCA_035761505.1 Pyrinomonadaceae bacterium | reverse complement strand
CGACTTCTACACGCGCTGGGGCCACGGCGACTTTAAGAAGTACGTGCAGGACTACTGGGGCAAGATTCAGTCTAACCAGACCCCTGCGGCCACCCCCTCCACGGCGGCAGCAGCCGCCGCCGCGACGCGCTAGACACTCTCCACAAGTTCGACGAAAGACGAAAGGCCGCTCGATACATTCGAGCGGCCTTCTTCTTTTTTCGCCGAGCGTCCGCGCGGCTTATTGAAGGAAGCGCGAAGGGTCTTTCTGCTGATCCCATTCGACGCTGTCCACGTGCTGCGGGTCGGCGGAGAGGATTTCGTTGCTGATGCGGTCGGTGCTGACCAGAGGGCTCATCTCGACGTTGTAAACGATGCAGCCCATCTCGTCCTCGCCGTCCGGTCGGTCGAGCTGGCGTATCTCGGAATTGAAGTTGTACTTCTTGAAGATGCCGAGCAGCATCGCCTGCGTCGCATCCACGTCGTTCGTCTGCACCTTCAATTCCATCAGGCGGTAGGTCATCTCCGACTCTCGATATTCGAGCGCCCAGAGCAGGAGCAGGACGAAGAAGGCGAGGATCATCGCCAGTTCCCAGCGACCGACGCCCGTCGCCAGCCCGATACCGAGGCTCACGAGCAGGACGGTGATCTCTTTGGGGTCGCGGATGTTGGTGCGGAAGCGGACGAGCGAGACCGCCGCGAAGATGCCGAAGGCGCGGGCCGCGCTGTCGCCGACGATCATCATCAGGGCCGAGGCGACGACCGCCAAAAGAATCTGCGTCTGCGCGACGAAGAGGTTGCGCTTGAAGAGGAGCGCGAAGCGGCGCGGGCGGAAGGCGAGCATCGCCGCGAGCAGGGCCGCGAGCGTCAGGCGGATGGTGACGTTGACGATGGTCGCCCAGAGGTTGCGCGGCACGCCCGCGGCGGTCTCGCCGCCCGTGCGCGTGTCTTCCGCGCCGAGCATCTGCTCGAAGAAGGTCGTCGCCTCGTCGGCGGTCGGACGCGGCGCGGGCCGCGTCGCCGGAGTCTCGGTCTGCCGCGAAGTGTCGGCGGCGGGCTGTTGTGCCGTCGCGCCTTCGGCGGATGACGCGGCCTGCGGCGGCGGCGGCGTCTGCTCGCCCCGGTCGCGCATGACGAGCGCCATGATTCCGAAGCCGACCAGAGCCGCCAGCAAGCCCACGATGATGATGACCCGGAGGTTGTTCATCCGACGATCTTCTTTGCCCATGTGCCTCGCATCCTAAAACGCGCTTCACACGGGGCGCGCGCTCCCGAAAAGGACGACGACAGCCGCCATCGCCGCTTCAGTTTTTTTTAAGCCCTACCGGCTCCGACCGACTATCGCGGGCGTCGAGAGGTTGACGAGTTCGTCCACGCGCGCGCGCACGGCCCCGGCGAGCATTTGCACTTCGTCGGGCGCGTAGTTGGCGGCGCGGAAGGCGTCGGCAATCTGCCGGTCGCTCAGGCGCGAGAGGAGCGTGCCGACCCAACGCGCTTCCTCGACGTAGATGTCATCAAAAAGCGTCTGGTTCTTTCCGCCGTAATGGAGGAAGACGTTGCGGCCCTTGACCTCATCCACCAGATGCCCGCCCGCGAAGTCCTCCGGCTTGTTGCGGCTGCGCGTGAAGCGCCAGACGATGGGGAGGTTCCCCGTTTTGCCGAAGGTCGCGCCGAGGTCGCTGATGACGTAACGCAACTCGCCGCCCCGCGCGGTCGGCACGTAAATCACCTTGTTGTTCGAGCTTTTCAAATCCCAGTTGTTCAGAAGCGCGTTCAGGACGACGAGCCCCTGTAACTCCTTCGTGCCGTAGAAGGGGTTCCGCTTGTCGTCCCACTTCCACTCGTCGAGCCTGTCCCATTCGTCGGGCCGCGCCTCGAATCTCACGTTGCTGAAGCCGCCGCCCCCGCACCTCTCGGCCTCTTTCGGCGGTGGCGCTCCTTCGATGCGAACGCACGGCGCGAGGTAATTAATCTCGGTCTGGAAGCCCGCGGCCCAGACGAGCCTGACGGCGGCGGTCTCGCTCTGCGCCTCGTTGCCGATCTTCGCCACCCACTCGCGCCCCGCGCCGTCTTTCACGCGGTACTTGGTCGAGAAGCCGCCCGTCTCGACCTTGAGGAAGGTGACGCGGCGGAGGTCGGGCCGCATCGCCGCGCCGCCCGGCCCGTTGAAGAGGTCGAGCGATGAAGCGTCCGCGTGCGCGCGCCAAAGGACGGGAGTGCCGCTCGGCGGCGGCGCTTTCCGCTTCTCTTTCTTCTGAACTGCCGACGTGGGAGAGGAGAGAGTTAAGACTGTAATGATTGTCAAAGCCAAGACGCTGCTCAACTTCACCCGCTGGTTCATGTCGTTCTGCTCCTCTGGTTGGTTCTAATCTCTTCGGCTCACCCCTCCAAGTCTATGAAGTAGGTCTGACTGTTGAAGGGCTCCTCGCCCGGCGCGAGTTTGACCCGCTCGTAGGAGCCGTCGCTCCGCAGGACGCGCGCCTTCTGGTTGTCGCGCAGGTAGGCGGCCAGCACCACGTCTTTGAGATGCTTCTTGAGGCGCTCGTCGTTGACGGGCGCGATGACCTCGACGCGGCGGTCGAAGTTGCGCGGCATCCAGTCGGCGCTGCCCGTGTACATCTCCTCCTCGCCGCCGTTCTGGAAGTAGTAGGCGCGGCTGTGTTCGAGGAAGCGGCCCACGATGCTGCGGACGCGAATCGTCTCGGAGAGTCCGGCGACGCCGGGCCGGAGCATGCAGATGCCGCGCACGATTAAATCTATCTCGACGCCCGCGCGCGACGCTTCGTAGAGCGCGCGGATGACCTTCGTGTCGGCCAGACGATTGTTCTTGGCGATGATGCGCGCGGGACGACCGGCGCGCGCGTGCTCGGCCTCGCGCTCGATGAGCGAGATCATGCGCTCGCGCAGGTTGACGGGCGCGACATAGACGCGCCGGTACTCCTTCTGCCGCGAGTAGCCGGTCAGGAAGTTGAAGAGGTCGGTGGCGTCCGCGCCGATCTCTTCGTCGGCGGTCAGGAGTCCGAGGTCGGTGTAGAAGTTCGAGGTCACGGGGTTGTAGTTGCCCGTGGCGATGTGGACGTAGCGGCGCAGCGTGTCGCCCTCCTGCCGGATGAAGAGCGCCACCTTGCAGTGCGTCTTGAGGCCGACGAGCCCATAGACGACGTGAACGCCCGACTCTTCGAGCCGCTTCGCCCACTCGATGTTGTTCTCCTCGTCGAAGCGCGCTTTGAGTTCGACGAGCACCGTCACCTGCTTGCCCTCCTCGCTCGCCTCGATCAAAGCCTGCGGGATGGGCGAGTCCGCGCCCGTGCGGTAGAGGCACATCTTGATGGCTACCACGTCGGGGTCGTGCGCCGCCGCCTTAATCAAGTCCGTCACCACCGTGTAAGACGTGTAGGGGTGGTGAAGCAGCATGTCCCGCTCGCGGATGGCGTCGAAGGAGCGCGCCGGGTCTTTCAGTTCCGCCGGGATGCGCGGCTTGAAGGGCTTGTCCTTGAGGTCGGGCCGGTCGAGCTTGTAGAGGCCCATGAGGTCTGGAATGTTGAGCGGGCCTTCGCCGTGGTACACGTCTTCGGGCGCGAGGCCGAGCGACTCCGTGAGGTACTTAACCATCTCGGCGGGCATCCCGCCGGAGACTTCGAGCCGCACGGCCAGACCGAAGCGGCGCTCGCGGAGCGACTGTTCCATCATCAGAAGGAGGTCGTTGGCCTCGTCCTCCCTGATCTCCACGTCGGCGTCGCGCGTCACGCGGAAGACGTTGCACTTCGAGGCGAACATGCGCGGGAAGAGCGTGTCGGCGTTGGCCGCGATCAGCTCTTCGAGCAGGATGAACTTCCCGGCCTCGTTGGGGACGGGGACGAGCCGCGAGACTTTCGGCGGCACCTTGATGCGGACGAAGCGCTTCTCGACTTTGCCGGTCAGAGATTGCGTGATGCCGTGCTCCGGCAGGGGCTCGACCGTGAGCGCGAGATTTAGACTGAGGTTCGAGATGTAGGGGAAGGGGTGGCCGGGGTCAACCGCCTGCGGCGTCAAGACCGGGTGCACCTTCTTCTTGAAGAACTCTTTGAGCGACTGGCGCTCCGGCAGCGAGAGCGAGTCGTAGGCGACGAGCGCGATGCCCTCCGAACGCAGAGCGGGCAGGACTTCTTCGCGCAGAGCGCGCGTCTGCTCTTCGAGCATCGGCAGCAGGTACGACCTGATCTCGGCGAGTTGCTCGGCCTGCGTCATCCCGTCGGGCGAGAGTTCCTTGACCTGCACGGCCAGAGTCTCTTTGAGGCCGGAGACGCGGATCATGAAGAACTCGTCAATGTTTGAAGAGAAGATGGCGAGGAACTTCAGCCGCTCAAGGAGCGGCTGAGTCGTGTCGAGCGCCTCCTCCAGAACGCGGCGGAAGAATTCGAGCTGGCTCGTCTCGCGGTTGATGAGCAGGTCGTTTGAAGCGCGCGAGGGCGGCTGCGCGGCCTTCTCGTTCTCTTCCGGCTCGTCGTCGGGTAAAGGCTGTTTGTTGGTCAAACTCGTCATTAGTTTCAATTACGGCGCGGGCGGCCTCTTCGGTTCAACGCGCGCCCGTTTCGACTCCGTCTGTTATTCCCGCGTGGGCGCGACTCCCCTCGAAGGGGGCCACTCCTGAACGTTGATTTTCTCCCGGCTGAAGAACCACTCGAAGCGCTTTCACGGAAGAGATGTTGAATCCGAGTTTTTTCAAGCAACTCATATACCGGCCCCGGCGGCCCGTGTCAATATCGCAAAAGCTTTTTATTTCAGCAGTTATGCTTTAGATAGGCCGGAGGCCCGAAGGGGTTGCCGCCTCGGTGCCGTCCCGAATTCATACTTTTCCGTCACGGCCCCTGCCGGAGCGTGAGCGCCTTGGCCTCCACGGCGGCGTCGAGCAGGCGCGAGACATCCGCCAGCGTCACCGTCCCATAATACCAACGCCCCGCCGCCATCCCCTCGGCGTACACGGCCTTGTAGATGTCGTAATACGACCGCTTGCCGTCCACGAAATTAAACACCTCGTCGCGCATCAGCCCGTGCAGGTTGCCGCGCGCCGCGTTGGGGACGCGGTTGCGGTTGGTGAAATAGTCGTTGAGGTTCGGGACGTTGGAAGGGATTTTTCTCCCGGCGGCGGTCTCGGCGGCGCTGAGCCGAACCGCGCCGGGCGCGCGCCGGTGGAGTTGCGTGAAGTAAGTCCGCAGCGCGGCCTTCAGTTCCTCGCCCTGCGCCTTGAGACGCGCCGACAGCTCGTTCACCTGCGAGCCCGCGCGGCCTCCTTCGTCGAAGACGAGGACGGACGAGAGCGCGCGTTGCTCGCGCTCGACGCCCTGCTCGACGATGACGCCAGCGAGCTTCCAGCCCTCGTCCGCGTCGGTGGACGAGTCGCGGAGCACGCCGAGCGCGGCTTGGAGGTCGTTGGCGAGCCGACGCGAGCCGAGCGCGTAAGTCTCGGCGGCGACGAGCGGCACGTCGCCCGCATCGGCGTAGGCGAGGAAGAAGGCGATGGCCCCGATGAGAAAGTTGTTGCGGCGCAGTTGCGTCTGGTCAATCTTGTCGAGGTCGTCTTCCGAAGAGTGGATGTACTCGTCGTCCCAGTTGATGAGCGCGACCGCCGGGATGCCGATGGCCCCTTCGAGAAAGACGAGGTGGTCGGACGAGCCGAACCACGGGACGAAGCGCGCGTTGTACCCTTGACGGCTGCCGCGCGTCGAGTAGAGCGGGCGCGTGTGCGGGCGCGGCAATCCCCCTTGACGGCTCGCCGAGAGGAAGCCATTGTTGGTGTTGATGACGTAAGTGCCGACGCTCTCGAACACGGTGTCGAGGTAAGACGTGCGCGAGTGCGGCGCGAGGATGAGGTGCTGGACGCGGCTCCCCAACGCCTGATTTGCGCCCGTCATGTCCTGATGGACGTTCGCCAGAATACGCTTCGTCTCTTCGGGGTGGTCTTGAAAGAGACGGTACTCGGAATAGATTTCGTCCGTCCACCAGAAGCGGAGGTCGCGCGTCGGTCGCTTGACCTTCCCTTCCTTGATGAGCTTCATCCACGCGCGGCCCAGCTCAAGAAGATTGCCGCAGCCGCTCCCGTCGTCGTTGGCCGAGCCCTGCTCTTCCTGCAAGTGCGCGGTGAGGACGATCTGCTGTGTGTTGGGGCGCGTGCCACGGATGACGGCCTCGACGAAGCCGGTGCGGCCCGGCGCGGGGCCGATGTCCGTATCCACCTTCGCCTTCAAGACGACGCGCCCGCCCGGCGCGGGCTTGCCCGTCCCGAAGAAGTCCTGCACGGCTTTGGTGGCGAGGACGCTGCGCAGCGTCTCGCCTTTGCGCGGCGAGAGGACGAAGGCGAAAGTCCCCTTCTTGCCTTCGGGCGGGTTGATGCCGATGCGCGACCAAGCGATCTGGTCGGGGCGGTCGAAGGGGCTCTTGCTCTCCGAAGGCTGGAAGGTGACGACGCCGACCGCGCCGCGATTGTAAACGGCGTTGATGGCGGCGAGTTGCGGCGAGCCGCTGGTGAGGACGATCTTGCCCGCCACGTCCAAGCCTTTAAGGCTCTCTTCGCTCGCGTCGCCGATCCAGACAAGCTCGGCGGTGAGGTCTGCGTCGTGGCTCCCGTCGGCGAGATAGACGGCGTGCTCGCCGATGTCGGCGAGTTTCAGCTCGACGGGTTCGACCATCCACAACTCGCCGACGCGCGCCGTGTAGTTCGGCCCCTCAGAAGGCTGCTCGACGAAGCGCACCTCTTCGAGCCCGGCTTCTTTCGCCGCCTGCATCACGTAGTCCGCGGCCTTGAAGTAGCCCTCCATGCCGGAGTCCCTGTGCCAGTGCGAGAGCCAGCGGATGTGCTCGAAGGCGCGGTCGCCGGAGATTTCGTTCGAGAGCGTGCGAATCTCTTCGTCGGTCAGAAACGGCGTCGTCTGCGCGCGGCAGACGCGGGACAGTGGCGAGAGGACGAGGCCGAAAAAGAGGACGAGAGAGAGCACGAGAGTTCTTTTCATCGAAGTCTCCTTGTGACCTGAAGTGTGCTTTGATTCCGCTTTGAAGGGCAGTGCCCGGCCAGTGTAGCAGGAACTTTCGGCGGCGCACAAAGCGCACGCGGCGGGGCTTTTGGAAGTCTCAGACTTTCTGCTGTACGAGTACCTGAAAGTGCTCGGCCATGCCGCCGGGCAGAATCATCTCGCGGGCGTCGAGGCGCAGGCGCGCGACCTCCGCCGCGTCCTCCGCCATTGAAGACTCGCGCTCCAACTGCTCAATCAGCCCCGCCCGCAGGAGGAACCTGTCCTGACGTTCGAGGACGACGGTGCGCAGGCCCGCGCGCTCGCCCGCCGCGCGGAGTTGCGTCCAGTTGACGGTCGTCGTCAAGTCCTGCCCGCCGGGATTCGAGAGCACGTCGTCCGCGAGCGCGTGGCCGCTGAAGGCGCGGAGCGTGCCCGCGCGCCGGTGCGGGTCGCCGTAGAGGTTCGCGGCCTCGTCGCCGTAGTCAATGGTGATGATGAAGCCGCTGCTGATGAGCCTCACGGCTTGCTCGAACCAAGCGTCGGCGTCGAGGTTGACTTCGGCGGTTTGTCCTTCTTCGAGCGAGACTCCGGCGCGCGCGAAGTGTTCCGAGAGGCGCGGCGTCGAGGGCTCGCGCTCCGTCCAGACGAAGTTGCCGCCGTCGTCCGAGTCAACGTACAACTCGTATAACTTCCCGCCGCGCGCGCGCACGCGATGGACGGGGAAGGCGTCGAACAACTCGTTCGAGAAGAAGATGGCGGCCTCCATCGTCGTCTCGGTTTCGGCGACGCGGCGGAACTCCAACTTCTCTTTGAAGGGCGCGAGCAACGCACCTGCGCGCGCGCGGG
>DASTQX010000184.1:0-1229 GCA_035761505.1 Pyrinomonadaceae bacterium | reverse complement strand
TTCTTTATACGGACCAGGGGCGGTCAGTCCCTCTTTGTATCGCGTCGACAAGACACCTAGCTCAGTGAGCTTACGCTCCTGCGGCGAGACTGGCGTTCGCCCACGGGTATATCATAACCCAGGAACCGAATTCTAAGAAGTACGTACCCAATCTTTCGGCAGCCTGCATTATTACTTGCTAATTTCGCAAAAAATGCCCCCGGCTGTGGCTGTCGTTCCCACTCCCCCCATTCTCACCGTTTTCGTACCCTAAATCGTCGAACAGTCGATAATTTGGGCGAAAACAGCCAACAATCTGTGATGCGGTTGGCAGGATTGGAAAATGATCCGGGCATATCTCGCTTTTTTCTCGACCCGGCAATAAGAACGTACATCGGCGACATCCGTGCCGGATTAGGGGCTTAATGCCGACACCCGCCAAGGGGGGTTAGATTGCTACACCCCCGCACTTCGTGGGGACTAATGGGGGTAGATTCTAAGTGAAATATTAATGTAGTAAGATTGTATATATAATACGCGCTTTCCGAGATGCTCAGCACAATGCGCCGGGGTTTCGCATTTGAGGACTGATTCCCAGCAATTCGTATGCCTCAAGATAGTGGGCCACGTGTGAGTGGTGGGCAGAGGGTCTGCCCAGAGTGGCAGTGCGACCATCGCGGTGCCGACCCCGGGTCCAGGGGGGGGAGACCCCCTCCCAGGGGGGGTCGAAATCTGCACGACACTTTCGGATTCCCTTAATCCACCGTAAGTCAGCGTCCGGATTTCCCGCCGATTTATAAAGTACTAAATTCCGCCCTTTTTGGGGGTTTTAGTACCCCCCACCCCCCCCTCCGGGAGGGGTCACTGTTTGGCGGTCGCCAACGGTTTTGGACCCCCCCCTCCCCCGGTCCTCCTCCGGGTGGGTCCCAAACCCGACACGCATCCCACTGCGTGGGCCGCTCCCCGCCCACACTAGCACGGAGCTACCGCATGGTACGACGGCAACCCACCTGAGACCCAACAGGTGGACGCAGAGCTTACCCAACACCTAGACGGGCTAACGATAATTATTTATTGAGTTATTAGTTGTGTGCTATGCTAGGCTAGTGTTCTTTATACGGACCAGGGGCGGTCAGTCCCTCTTTGTATCGCGTCGACAAGACACCTAGCTCAGTGAGCTTACGCTCCTGCGGCGAGACTGGCGTTCGCCCACGGGTATATCATAACCCAGGAACCGAATTCTAAGAAGT
>DASTQX010000183.1:0-8187 GCA_035761505.1 Pyrinomonadaceae bacterium | reverse complement strand
CCGTGCTCGCAAATAACGAGCGCGGGCCTTCTTCTTTTCGAGTCTTAAAAAGTCGGGCGCGACTTAGTTGCGACCGCGACCGCGACGGTTGCGATTCCCGAAGACGGGGTGCGTGGGCGAGCCCGCGCCGCGCCGGTAGTAGCCGTCGCCGCGCCTCTGGTTGCGCCCGTGGGTCGAGTGGCCGACGTTGTTTCGACGGGCGCGGCGAATCTGCCGGTCGTGCTGACGCTCGTCGCGGCGCATCTCGCGGCGCTCGGCGCGCGTGATGGTGCCGTCGGAGCGATAGACGCGGCGCTCGGCGCGGTTCTGGCGCTGTCGCTCGCGGAGGATGCGCGCCTCGGCGCTGGTGATTCGACCGGAGCGGACGCCGCGCCGGATGCGCTGGCGGTCGGAGCGATTATTCATGCGCCTGCCGTCGTTGTCGCGGCGCTGCGCGAACGTCTCGGACGAGACGCCGAGCAGCAAAGCGATGGCGCACAGAAGAAGACCTTTTTTCATCATTCGACCCTTCCCTTGAGTGTTCAGTTTTGTAAAATCGGGCATTTGCGATAAACGGCTGCCGGTACACCGTCGGAGAGAGTACGGAAACATGTTGCCACGCTGAGCAGAGCAACTGTCAAGCCACGACCCGACGCGCTCGCGAAAAGGCGGCGGCGAGCGGTTTTACTCAACATTTCGGGCCGGAAGGCTTCCGGCACGGAGTTGAGGAGATTATTTTTCACTGTCGGTTAATAGAACGAACGGTGCATGCTTTCGTGACCGCTTCACTCGTCCGAGGAAGGCTTCGAGCGTTGGCGCTTGAGGCGCGAGCGGCGGGCTTTGGCTTCGAGGGTGCGGTTCTTGGCGGCCTTCGAGGGGCGCGTGGGGACGCGCTTCGCGGGGCGGTGGTTGAGACGTTCGACGCGCGCGCGGAGTTTTCTGAGGCACGTCGCCTTGTTGCGGTACTGGCTGCGCTCCTCCTGCGAGGTGACGACGACGCCCGAAGGAAGATGACGGAGCCGGACGCCGCTCTCCGTCTTGTTGACGTGCTGCCCGCCGGGGCCGCTCGAACGGAAAGTCTCGACCTCGCACTCGCGCAGAAGGTCTTCGTCGGATTCCGGCAGGACGATGATGCGCGGCTCCGGTTCGCGCTCTTTCGCTTCGTCGCTTTCGTCAGACATCACTCGCTCTCAAGCGCCTCTCGCGTCAACTCCGACGCGCGCCACAAGTACCAGCTCGCCACAGACCTGAAGGGCCGCCACCGCTCGCCGAAGCGTTCCAGCTCTTTCGGCTTCGGGCTCTCTTCCAAACCGTAGGCGTGCGCGAAGCCCTTCCGCACGGCGAAGTCTCCGACGGGCAGCACGTCCGGCCTGCCGAGGCGAAAGATTAAGAGCATCTCGACCGTCCAGCGACCGATGCCGCGCACCTGAGTCAAACGCTCGACGATCTCCTCGTCCGTCATCCGCCGCAAGCGCGCGAGCGTCGGCACCGTCCCGTCGAGCGTCTTCGCCGCGAGGTCACGGAGCGCCGCCGTCTTCGCGCCCGAAAGGCCAGCGCCGCGCAGGCTCTCTTCCGTGGCGTCGAGGATGTCGCGCGGTCGCAACTTCGACTTCCCGCCGAGCGCGAGCACGCGCGCGTGAATTGCCGCCGCCGCGTTGCCGTGGAGTTGCTGGTAGATGATGTTTCTGGCGAGCGCCTCGAAAGGGTTGTGGAGGTGGCGGATTTGCAACGCGAACGGGCCGACGCGTTTGACGAGCCGGGCCATCGTCGCGTCCGCCACGGAAAGACGGCGCACGGCTTCCGCCGGGTCATAGCAGAAGCCGTTCTCTTCTTCGACTTTTTTCGGAGGCGCTTGACTCATGCGGAATCACCAACTCTTCTTAATCGGATGCGCCTCGGTGTTGAAGACGACGCGGTTGAAATCGAGCGTGCGCGGCGGGGCGAAGAGGAGGTAAAAATATTTGAAGGTCTCGGCGAAGAGGAAGCTCTGCATCGAGTCCGCCTGCTCCTTCGTCACGACGCTCTTGAGCGCGGCGTAAGCCTCGTCGGTCTTGCAGTGTCGCACGAAGTCCTCGAACATCCGCTCGCCCTCGCGCAGGTAACGAGGGTCTTTCGTGTAGTGATGGAGATAATAAGTTGACTCGACGATTTCGGGGCGCAGAGGATAACCGGCGTGGACGACTTGCATCGTCTTGTAGTCGAGCGTCTCCGGCTCGATGCCGTGGAGTGTCCACATCTTGAAGGAAGAGGCTTGGAGGCGGCGCGCGCGCGGCGTGTCGCCGGAGAGCGCGAGCACGGCGGGGAAGAAGGCGTCGAGCGCGCCGGAGGTAGTCTCTGTGCGGCGGCCCGTGTGCATGTCGGCGTGGCCGTACCAGAGTTCGCCGCGCACCTCGTCCGCCAGATAGCGGTTGACAGCCGCCGCGCTCTCGCGCCACATCCGGCGGCACTCGCGGTCGCCGAAGAGCAGCCAGCACTTCAAGAGGTACTCGTAATAAGAATCAATCTCCGCGCTCACGTGGCTCCCGGTGTTCGTCCACTCGCCGGTCTCGACGTTGATGCGCGTCCCGACGAGTCCGAGTTTCGAGCGCCGCGCGTAAACCTGCACGAGCGCGCGCTTGGCCTTGTGGTAGAAGACCGGCTTGCCCGTGAGCTTCGAGAGCGCGCCGAACTCGACGAGCAGAGTCCCCGCCTCCGCCGGATTGGTCTCGGCCCCGCGCACCTTCCGCGTCTTGAGGTTCACGTACCTGTAAGGGATGCCCGTCGGCGAGTCGAAGACCGGCAGGAGCCTGTCGCCTAAGTCCTCCGCGAGCTTGAGCAAGCGGCGGTCGCCCGTCAGTTGATACGCGGAGAGGAGGCCGCCGAGCAGCCGAATCGTGATCTCGAAATTCTGGACGTAGATGTCACGGTCGAAAGAGAGGTTCCTGACGATGTATTCCCTCGTCTCCGCGGCCTCTTCTTTGAAGCCCATCAGAATCAGCGTGTCGAGCGAGTCCACCGGCGTCATCAACAAAGGCTCGCCGTACCAGTCGTGATGCGTCTTGCTCAGAGGCCGCAAGTCGTCGTGCCCCCACGCGTACTTTTTATAGCCGCGCCACGCGTGCAGAAACTCCGACTTCACGCGCCCGGCCAGCGCGCGTCGCTCCGCCGCGCTCAAGGCGCGCGGTCGCGGCTGCGCGCGGAGAGGCGCGGTCGAGTTCAAAGCGAGAAGGATGAAGAGAAGTGCGGCGACCCGCGTTTTAATCACTGTCACGGCCTCCGTCGGGCGTCGAACGAGGCGGCGAGAGACGGCGGCGCTTTCCGCCCCGAAGGCGTTGGCCGCGCGCCCCCTCTTGCTCTATCATGCGGCTTCGTTCGTTCAGGCATAAAGAGATTCCCTGTTTTACCATCAACCTCCACGAAGCGGGAAGCGTTCTCCCGCGCGGACGACTAATGCCCCAGACAAGCGAAACTTCCGAACGGCGCGGCGAGACGCCACGGCTCGCGCGGCGGCTCGGCGTCTTCGACGCGACGATGATCGTGATGGGCGGCATCGTCGGCTCAGGCATCTTCATGAACCCCGCCGTCGTCGCGCGGCAGGTGCAGAGCCCGGCGCTGATTCTGGGCGCGTGGCTCGCGGGCGGGCTCGTCGCGCTGCTCGGCGCGTTCATCTACGCGGAGCTGGCCGCGCGCCGCCCCGAAGTCGGCGGGCAGTACGCGTACCTGCGCGACGCCTTCCATCCTTCGGTTGCCTTCATCTACGGCTGGGCGCTGCTGCTCGTCATCCAGAGCGGAGGGATGGCGGCGGTCGCCGTCACCTTCGCGCGCTACTTCCGAGAGGTGACGCGCGTGCCGCTCGCGGACGGCGCGCTGGCGGTCTTGACGCTCGCGCTGCTGACGGTCGTCAACTGCCTCGGCGTCCGCGCCGGGAGCAACGTGCAGAGCCTCTTGATGGTCTTGAAGATTGCGGCCATCGCCGCGCTCGTCGCGTGCGGGGTGCTGTTCGCGGGCGACGCAGAGAACCTCTCCGGCCCTCTGCTCGGACGCGAGGCGGACGCGGGACTCTTCACGGATTTCGGCGCGGCGATGACGCCCGTCATGTTCGCCTACGGCGGATGGCAGACGGCGAGCTTCGTCTCCGGCGAGATGCGCGACCCGCGACGCGACCTCGCGCGCGGGCTCCTCATCGGCGTCTGCGGCGTGATTCTGCTCTACGCGGCGGTCAACTTCGCGTGCCTCTACGTGCTCGGCGCGGGAGGCTTGGCGGCGACCGAGACGCCCGCTTCCGCCGTCATGCGGCTCGCGCTCGGCGAGCGCGGCGCGTCGCTGATCGCGGTCGGCATCGCCGTCTCGACGCTCGGCTTCCTCAGTCAAGGGATGCTCACCGCGCCGCGCGTCTATTTTGCGATGGCGGCGGACGGGCTCTTCTTCAAAGGCGTGGCGAGGGTTGACGCTCGCACGCGCGTCCCGGTCGTCGCCATCGCGCTGCAAGGCGCGCTCGCCTCTTTCATCGCGCTCTCCGGCAAGTACGAGCAGATACTCAACTACGTCGTCTCCGTAGATTTCATCTGGTTCGGCCTCACCGCCGTCTCCGTCTTCGTGTTCCGGCGGCGCGCGAGAGGCGAAGAGGGCGTGGCCCGTTTCAGAGTACCCGGTCATCCCTTCACGACCGTCCTGTTCGTCGCCGCGTGCGCGCTGATCGTCGCAGCGACGATTTACAAATACCCTTCGGACAGCGCCGCCGGACTCCTCATCATGGCGGCGGGCGTCCCGGCTTACTTCTTCTGGCGGAGGCTTCGATGAGAGAGAGCGCGCGGCGGGCCGAGACGAGTTCCGCCTACATGCAGTGGGCCAAGACGGGGCCGCACGGTCGCTTCAACCTGGCGAATAGCGGCGTGATGAACTACACGCTTGCGGAGTTGGGCGTGCGAATCGAAGAGCTTGAGCTGAGCGGGCCGAGCGCCTACGGCTACGCGCCTTTGCAGGAGGCTCTGGCGGCGAAGAGCGGAGCGCCGCCGGAGTGCGTCGTCGCCGCGATGGGCACGTCTCTGGCGAACCATCTGGCGATGGCGGCTCTCGTCGAGCCCGGCGACGAAGTTTTAATCGAGCGCCCGGCCTACGAACTGCTCGTCACGCTCGCGCGCTATCTCGGCGCGGACGTGAAGAGGTTCGAGCGCCGGAGCGAGGACGGCTTCGCCCTCGACCCGCGAGAGGTCGAGCGGCAGTTGAGCGCGCGCACGCGCCTCGTCGTCCTGACAAACCTCCACAACCCTTCGAGCGCCGACACGCCCGACGAGGTGCTGCTCCGAGTCGGAGAGCTGGCGCGGCGGGTCGGCGCGCGCGTCCTCGTGGATGAAGTCTATCTCGACGCGATGTTCGAGCGCGCGCCGCCGACGGCCTTTCACCTCGGCGAAGAGTTCGTCACCACCAACAGCCTGACGAAAGTCTATGGCCTGAGCGGGCTGCGCTGCGGCTGGGCGCTCGCCCCGCCGGACGTGGCGCGGAGGATGTGGCTTTTAAACGACCTCTTCGGCGTCATCCCCGCGCACGCGGCTGAGCTTCTGAGTCGCATCGCGCTCGACCACCTCCCGGCAATCGCCGAGAAGTCGCGCGCGCTGCTCGCGGAGAACAGGCGGCGGCTCGAAGCCTTCCTCGAAACGCGCGACGACTTGGAATGGACGCGCCTTGAGTTCGGCACGGTCTATTTTCCGCGTCTGCGGCGCGGGAGCGCGGACGAGTTGTGCGCGCTGCTCCGCGAGCGTTACGACACGTCGGTCGTGCCCGGCAGCTTCTTCGAGTCGCCCCAACACTTCCGCGTCGGCATCGGCGGAGAGACTGAGATTCTCTCCGCCGGGCTCGAACGTCTGGGCGCGGCCTTAGACGAACTCTCCGCGCACACGAAAGAGGGCGGCCACGGCTGACCGCCCCCGATTCCGACCACGTTCGCGTCGTGATTATGGTGCTGCCGTCGTCGCGGCGCTCCGCTTCTTCTGGTGCGTGATGACGCCGGAGTCCACGGTCTCGCCGGTGCGCGAGATGACCTGGAAGTGCATCTGGTCGCCCGCAACCTCGACGAGCATGAAGGACATGTCCTTGTCGTAAGCCTTCTCGGTGAGCGGCGAGCCCTTCTTCACGTCGCCCTGACGGAGCTTGCCGCCCGCGCCGGAGATGAAATAGTAGATGCCCTTCTGCGGCTTGACGCGCTCGTAGAAGTGCTCGTGCCCGGCGAGCACGACGTTGACGCCGTGCCGGAGGAAGATGGGCTCGACGATCTCGCGCAGCTTCGACGAGGAGCCGTGCTTGCCGCCCGAAGAGTAGGGCGGATGATGGAAGAAGGCGATCTTCCACTCGGACTTGTCGTTCGCCAGTTGCGCCTCCAACCACTGCACCTGCTTCTTGTCCATGTAGTTCGAGTTGAGCGCGTAGAAGGCGACGTTGCCCTTCTCGATGCGGTAATACTCCTCGCCCTTCATGTTGAAGAGGTCGTAGAAGCGCTGGTTCGACTCGTCGTGGTTGCCGAGCGAGG
The DNA here is from genome assembly GCA_035761505.1 of Pyrinomonadaceae bacterium. GTDB lineage: Bacteria > Acidobacteriota > Blastocatellia > Pyrinomonadales > Pyrinomonadaceae > JAIVJM01. Next base: position 1,706 of record DASTQX010000183.1, on the reverse strand, counting down.
CGTAGAACGTGACCTGCTCGTCCAGAAGTTTCCGGTACACGTCCTCGAACTTCGCCTTGAAGTCTTCGGCCTTCTCGCCGCCGTACATGTTGTCGCCCATCAGGAGGGCGAACTCGAAGGGGAACGCCTGCCGGTAGCGGTGCATCAGTTCGGCCAACTCGTGCTGCTTCTCCGTGCCTGTGCCCGTGTCGCCGACGACGAGGAAGCGAACCGACTTCTCCTTCACGGGCAGAGTCAGCCTGAGCGCGGACGACGCGGCTGGCGCGGCCACTCGCGCGGCTTCGGGCGTGCTGCTGTTCTCGGCTGGCGGATCAGGCGCGGCGACCGCCACCGGGCCGGGAGCGGGCGGCAGCGCGTTCGTCATGAAATCAACGATGAGCCCGTTCTCCCTATCCACCAACAGAAGATTCTGGCCGACGAAGCGGTAGCGCAACTGCTTGGGCAACTGCGGGAGCTTGAGCAGGAGCGTCGGCGGCATCTCGACCAGCTCTTTGGATTCCGGGTAAGGGTAGTTGACGCGCAAGGGCACGCCCTTCGTCTCGGCCTCCAGGACGGTCTGCCACAGCTCGGTGCGCTCGCGCCCCTGAAACTCGCCCTTGATGACTTCGCGGATGTGCGCCGAGATGTCGGGCGTGAACACGTCGCCCTGCTTCGCGCCCTCGCGGTCGAGCCTCACGGTCTCCTGAAAGATGGTCTTGTGCCCCTCGATCTGTTCGGGCGTGCTCTCCTTTTCGAGCTTCGGGAGCTTCAATTCGAGCGCCTCGCGCCGCGCGGCGTAAGCCTTCGCGCGCGCCTCGAAGGCGGCGACCGCCCCCCTCGCCTCCGCCGAGAGAGAGACCTGCGAACTCTGCGGCGTCTGCTGCGCCGCGACCGGCCCGACGATTGCCGGGGCCGACGACAAAGCCGCGCAGAGGACGAGCGTCGCACTGACCCCGAAGACGGTTCGGATTCTTTTTTGCTGTTTCATCGAGCAAGACATTTGCAAACACGATGCCACCCCGAACGGCCCGCCCGCGCTCGCCGCCCCGCGCCTCTAAGTCGCCGAGAAATCAGGCGGATACGACGCCCGCAGGGGAAGCCTTCAACCAAGCTCGGCGGGGCCGGGAGCGAACGCTTGTGAGACACCTTCGAGGACACTTTTTCCGAGACTCTCACGTGGAGTCTGTGCGGCGCGCGGACGCCGTGCGCCGCCGGAATGAAAAAGGCCGGGCGTCGGCCCGGCCTCTTCTGAGGCGCGCGCGTGTCTGGGTACGCGTGCGCCTGAACGTCTAGAGCGCGCCCTCTACTGAAGGCTCGCCAGTTGGTTGATCTTGGTGCGGAGCGCCGCCGTCAGAAGGTTCACGTCTTCGGGGCCGTAGTTGGCCGCGCGGAACGCGTCCTGTAGCTGCGCGTCGGTGAGCTTCGAGAGGAGGCCGCCGATCCATTTGGCTTCCTCGACCTTGATGTCGCTCAGGAGCACTTGGTTCTTGCCGTCGTAGCCGAAAGAGACTTTGCCGCCCTCGGCCTTCTCGATGAAGTCGCTCTTGGCGTAGTCCTTCGGCTCGTTGCGGTTGTGCGTGATGAAGTTGCCGGTCTTGCCGAAGGTCGCGCCGAGGTCGCTCACGATGTAGCGCAGCTCGCCCTCGCCGCCCTCGCCGGGGACGTAGATGATCTTGTTGTTCGAGTCCTTCAAGTCCCAGTTGTTCAGCAGCGCCATCATCACGACG
>DASTQX010000182.1:0-3348 GCA_035761505.1 Pyrinomonadaceae bacterium | reverse complement strand
ACTCAGACTTCGACATCTACACGCCCCCCATCGCCGCTTCCAACGGCCTCCTCCACGAAGCGATGCTGAACGTTCTTAAAATGCCGTAAATGGTAAATGGTGAATGGTAAATGGTGAATGGTAAATGGAAAGAACAAGGTTTCTCTACTCAAGATTAACAGGTCATGGTCTTCATCCATTTACCATTTACCATTCACCATTTACGGCATTTTAAGAACATTCAGCATCGCTTCGTGGAGGAGGCCGTTGGAGGCGGCGATGGGGGGCGTGTAGATGTCGAAGTCTGAGTCGTCGTAGTGGGAGACGCGCCCGCCCGCCTCTTCGATGAGGAGGACTCCGGCGGCCACATCCCACGGGCGAAGACCCTCTTCCCAGAAGGCGTCGAAGCGCCCGCAGGCGACGTAGGCCAGATCGAGCGCCGCCGCGCCGTCGCGCCTGACCGATTGCGCGTGCATGATGAAGTTGGCGAAGTGGCGGACGAACTGCGAGCGCTCGCGCACGTCGTAAGGGAAGCCGGTGCAGACGAGCGCGCGGTTTAAATCGCCGGTCTCCGAGACGCGGACGCGCCGCCCGTTCAAAGTCGCGCCCTCGCCGCGCTCGGCGGCGAACAACTCGTCGCGCAACGGGTCATAGACGACGCCGAGGACGACCGCGCCTTCATATTCCAGAGCAATCGAGACGCAGAAGACCGGGTAGCCGTGCGCGTAGTTGGTCGTCCCGTCGAGCGGGTCAATGATCCACTTGTACTCGGCGTTTTGATTGCCGACCGTCTCGACCTCGCCCGCCTCCTCGGCCAAGATGGAGTGGCGCGGGTAGTAACTCTTGATGCGCTCGACGATGAGGCGCTCGGCGGCCAAGTCGGCCTCGGTCACGAGGTCTATGTCGCCCTTGTTCGTGACCTGAAGCGCGGCCCGCCCGTAACGTTCCGAGAGGATGCGGCCCGCGTCGCGCGCGGCTTGGATGGCGAAGTTGAGCAAGTCTCACTGCCCTCTGAGAATCGGTACGATTTCCGTCTGGACGGGGCCGCCCGTCACTTCGATGTCGCGGTCTCCGACGTACACGTTGATTTCGGAGCGGACGCCGAACTTGCCTTCGAGATAGATGCCGGGCTCGATGGAGAAGGAGGTGCGCGGCGTGATGCGGCGCGAGTCGCGCGTCTCAAGGTTGTCTATGTGCGCGCCGTTGCCGTGTACCTCTTCGCCGATGGAGTGGCCGGTGCGGTGCGTGAACTGCTCGCCGAAACCGGCGCGCTCGATGATGGCGCGCGACACGTCGTCCACCTGCGCGCCGCGAATCACTTTGCCGTCGCGCACCGCAGAGCGGACAAAGTTGGTCGCGGCGTCGCGCGCGTCGCGGACGATGTTAAAAATCTTGACGTACTCGGCGGGCACGGTCTCGCCGACGTAGCCCGTCCAAGTCTGGTCGGCATAGACCGCGCCGGGTTTCTTGAGCTTCGCCCACACGTCGAAGAGAACGAAGTCGCCGCGCCGGATGGGCGAGTGCGTCTTGGCGTCGGGCTGGTAATGCGGGTTGGCGCTGTTCGGGCCGACCGAGACGTTGGGCGGGTCGTTGTCGCTCGTCAAGCCCTCTTCCTCGTAGCGGCGCATCATAAATTGCTGGATGTCGTACTCGTTGACGGGCTCGTTCGCTCGAACCCGGCGCGCGATCTCGGCGAAGGACTCGTTGATGATGCGGCTGATTTTGTTCGCGGCTTCAAGATGCATCTCGCGCTGTTCGGGAGTCCAGACGGCCTCGAACTGCTGGACGAGGTCGGCGCTCGTGACGAGCGAGACGCCGGGGAAGGAGCGGACGAGTTCGATGGTTCCGGCGTCCACGCGCGAGACGTAGGGGATGTCGTTCTGTGGCGAGTACTGCATGGCGATTTGCCGCAGCACGACGCGGCGGCTCTTGAGCCCGCCCGCAGAGAGCGCGTCGCGGACGGCGGCGTGGAGTTCCTGCCAACGGCGGTAGATGACCTTCTTGCCGGGAAGCGCGTCGAGCTTGAAGCGCTCGATGGAGTGGACGATCTTGACGGGCTCGCCCGTCACGGGGACGAAGTAGAACCAGCGGCGCGTCGTCAGGCTCTTGTCGTCGAGCCGGAGGATGCGGTAGGCGAGCGGGTCGCTGCGGCGGAAGTCGTAGAAGAGCCAGCCGTCGAGCTTCGCCTCGCGGAGCGCCGCCTGTATGTCGGCGACGCGACGCGCGTGCGTCTCTTGCGCGCGCGCGCCGGCGACGAAGAAGAGGGAGAAGATGCAGAGCGCGGAGATGGTCAGGAGTCGCTTCATGTTGGTGAACCTGTTCCTTCGATTCTTCGGGGCCGTCGGTCGAACTACGGGTATAACACAGACTCAGTCGGGTGGCGACGAGGCGGGCGTCGCCAGCCTCCGCGCGGCGAGCTTGAGAATCTCGCGTACCTGCTTGTCCCAGTAGGGCCAACTGTGATTGCCGGGCAGTTGCCGGTACTCGTGCGGAACCTTCTTCTCCAACAGCAGCCCGGACAAGGCGCGGTTGTCGGGGGCGAGGAAATCCTCTGTGCCGCAGTCGAGATAAAAGAAGGGGAGCGAAGGGATGCGCGCGGGCGGCAGTTCGCGGAAGAGCCGGAAGAGGTCGTTGGCGGGCCGCGTGGGGCTGTCCGCCGCGCCGAAGACGCGCGCGATGGAAGGCTTGACGAACTCCGGCAGGCCGTCCTCCGGCTTCCAAGAGGCGGCGGAGAACGCGCCGCTCATCGAGGCGGCGAAGGCGAACTTCTCCGGGTGCTTGAGGCCGAACTTGAGCGCGCCGTAGCCGCCCATCGAGAGCCCGGCGACGGCCCGGCCCTCGCGCGCCTCGACGGTGCGGAAGCGGCGCTGCACGTCCGGCAACAATTCCTCGACGAAGTAGCTCTCGAACTTGTCCGAAGGCACGGTCGCGCTGTCGGTGTACCAGCCGTCGCGGCCTTCGGGCACGACGATGATGAGGCGGTGCTCCGACGCGTACTCGGCGAGGCGCGAGCGCGTCGAAACCCAGTCGCCCGCGCCCCCGCCGAGCCCGTGCAGGAGATAAATCACCGGGTAGCGCGTCCCCTCGCGCGCCGTCCGCGCGTAGTCCGCGGGCAGCACGACGTTGTACGGCAGAGGCGTGCCGACGAGCTTACTCTCGAACGGCACGGCCTCGACGCGCGACGGCGCGGGCGCGGGACTCTGCGCGCAAGCCGCGGGCGCACAGACGAGCGCCGCCAGCAGCCAGACCACAACCAACACTTCTCTCGTTCGACGATTCATCAACCCTCCAAAGCCTTCTTCGACTTCAATCACCGATTCCTTCATCCAAGCTCAACCCGCCTCGCCCAACGCCGCGAGGCGCGCGGAC
>DASTQX010000181.1:0-13114 GCA_035761505.1 Pyrinomonadaceae bacterium | reverse complement strand
AATCGTTAGACCGAATCCTGCGGAACTTGCGCGCCGAGTGCGGCTCGGAGACGGAGATCGTGCTCTTCTCAGACCACGGCATGAACCTCGAAGAGAACCGGCGCGTCAACCTGCAAACGCACTTGAAACAGAGCGGCTACGAGGTCGTCTCGCACATGCGGAGGGAGAGGGGGAAGCGGCGCGTCTCCGCGCCCGGCTTCGGCCTCTGCGGCTACGCGGCGCTCTATTGCGGCGAGGAGACGGACAGGGCCGAACTCTCCGGCGCGCTCCTCTCGCTCGAAGGCGTGGACTTCAGCCTCCACCGCGAAGACGGGACGGGCGCGGTCGTCGTCACGGGACGGAGGGGCCGCGCGCGCATCCTGCGGCGTGAGCAGAAGGGCGCGACCCGTTACCGCTACGAGATGTTGGACGGAGACCCGCTCCTGCTTTCCTCAATCGCCGACGCGCTCAAGGTGGAAGGGCGGCTCGACGCGGATGGGTTCGCGCCCGACGCGGCGTGGCTCGCGCGCACCGCCGAGCACACGTATCCGGACGCGCTCTCGAACCTCTACGAGTCGCTCAACGCGCCGCTCGTGCGCCACACGGCGGACGTGTTGGTGAGCCTCGAAGACGGCCACTACTACGGCTCGACGGCCTTCAGCCGCATCGCACGCCTCATGGCGACGCACGGCAACGCCCTCCGTCCGAGTTCCACCGCCTTCCTGATGAGCACACATCGCGCCTTCCCCCCGCACGTCCGCGCGGTCGAGGCGAAGCCGTTTTTGAGGGAGTAAAAAGGCGGCTGAGTTTTGGGAGAAAGCTTGAACGCGAAGGCGCGCGCCGGAATCAACCGGAGCGCGCCTTTGGTGTTGATGAAGTTGGTGCTTACGGAGCGTCGTTCGAGACGGTCTGCTCGACTTGCTGCAAGTTCTCCGCCCTCGCGGCCTTCCGCTTGCGCGCGGCTCGCCACGTCACGATGCCTTCCTTGACGAGGCTGATGATGGTGCTGCGGTTCTGGGCGATGACTTTGAGCCACGCGCGCTTGCCCATCTGTGGGAAGTAGATGCCGCGGAAGAAGAGGCGAGCGACGAGGTGGCCGATGCGGTGCGTGACGTGCTGGTCGGCGAGGTACTCGATGGCCTCGGCGTTCCGCTCCGGACTGTAAGAGCGCTCCCACGCGTGGCGCGTCTCCAAACGCGCTTCCTCAATAGACATCTTCAGAGGCGCGTGCGCCATCACGAAGGGCGCGAAGTCGAGCCAGTGCTTGGGCCGGTCGAGTCTCCCGGCCTTCTCCAAGCGGTCGTACAGAGGCGTCGCGGGGAAGGGCGTGAGCTGGCCGAAGACGGGCAGGCCCGGCGGCCAAGACTCGATCTCGCGGAGCGTGCGGTCGGCGACGCCCGTCGTGTCGTTGTCCATCCCGAAGATGAAGGAGGTGATGGCATAGACGTTGCGGCGCGCGAGACGTTCGAGCACCGCGCCGTACTCGCCCGGCTTGCTGAAGTTCTTGTTGACATCAGCCATGTTGGCCGGGTCAATGGACTCCATCCCGATGAAGACCCACTTGCCGCCGGATTCGGCGATGAGGTCAACCAACTCTTCGTCGCGCAGGAGGTTCGCGCTGATCTGCGCGACCCACGGGACTTGCGCTTTGGCGGCGATGATGTCGCGCAGGAGAGACTTCGTGCGCTTGACGTTGATGGCGAGGTTGTCGTCAATGAAGAAGGCGGCGATCTGCCCGCGCTCGCGGCGGGCGCGCGCCTTGAGGCGCAAGAGTTCTTCGACCACCGACTCGTTGGTGCGGAAGCGGATTGAGTCGCCGAAGAATCCCGTCACGGTGCAGAACTCGCAGCCGTAAGGGCAGCCGCGTCCCGTCTCGATGGGGACGACGTGGAACGTGCCCCAGCCGCCGCCGAGCCGCCCCAAGAGCGGGCGCAAGGCTCCGGGGACGAGGCTGAACTGGTCGAGGTCGAGCGTCTCCCAAGGTATCTCCGGGTAGGGCTGCAAAGAGGGCTTGCGGTCGAGCCCCTTCGCGTCCCTTTCGGGCTCATAGACTTCCTTCAACTCGCCGCGCGCCGCGTCCTCGACGATGAGCGGCCAGGTGTCGTCGGCCTCGCCGAGCGCGACGGCGTCGGCGTGGCGCGGCCCTCCGTCGCGGCCCAGAGCCTCGTCGGGACATTCCGTGACGTGCGGCCCGCCCATCACGACGGGCACGCCCGCCGCCCGCAGCGCGTCGGCGAAGCGGTAGGCGCGAGCCACCATGCGCGTCATCGCGCCGATGCCGACCAGACCGACGCCTTGCTCGCGCGCGTAGCGCACCAACTCTTCCTCGTCCATCGCGCGCGCGTTGCCGTCAATCAGGATGACCTCGTGGCCGGGCGGCGTGAGCGCTTGCAGAAGGAACATCCAGAGGTGGGGCATGAAGTTGCGCGTCACGCCGTTGTCAGGGTTGTAAAGTAGAATCTTCATAATTTCTTCCCGTAACAGTGGAAGCGCCGGCGAGGGAGAGTCACAAGCCCGCTTGAGCCCTTCGGCGTACCGCTCGTTAGGGGGATTTGTCGGCTGAAGGCTGTGTATGCGCTTTGAATGTCGAAGATGCCGTCCGAGACAGCAGACAAGTTCAACGCATCATACTATCCATCCGGCGAAAAGCCTAATTCCCAGAATTCGGTGGGCGCGGTCGAGGAGGACGCAGCCGCCCCCTCTTGACCGCGCTCAAGGGCTGCGCGTACAAAGGGTTCATGCTGAGAGACGCCAACGAGGGGGACGGCGCGGGCGCGCACGCCGTCGAGACGTTCGAGCTGGTGCGGCGGTTCGGGGATTTCACCGCCGTTGACCGCCTCAACCTGCGCGTCCGCGCCGGGGCCTTCTTCGGCTTCCTCGGCCCGAACGGGGCGGGGAAGTCCACGACCATCAAGATGCTGACGGGTCTGCTCGCGCCGAGCGCGGGGCGCGTCGTCGTGTTGGGCCGCGACCTCTCGGCGGAGCCGCTCGAAGTGAAGCGCAGAATCGGCGTCGTGCCGGAGGATTTGAACCTGTTCGAGCGCCTGACGGGCGCGGAGATGCTGGCGTTCACGGGGCGGATGTACGGGCTCGAACGCGCGGAGATCGCGGAGCGCGCGCCGGAGCTTTTGGCGCTGATGGAGTTGGACTCGGAGCCGCGCAAGCTCGTCGTCGAGTACTCGCACGGGATGAAGAAGAAACTGGCGCTGGCGTGCGCGCTCATCCACCGGCCCGAAATCCTCTTCCTTGACGAGCCGTTCGAGGGCGTGGACGCCGTCGCCTCGCGGACGTTGAAAGACCTGCTGGCTCGCCTCACGTCGCGCGGGTTGACGGTCTTCCTCACCTCGCACGTTCTTGAAATCGTGGAGAGGCTCTGCACCGACATCGCCATCATCAGCGAAGGCCGTCTCGTCGCCTCCGGGCCTCTGGAAGAGTTGCGGCGCGGCATCGCCGTCGAGGGCGGCGAGGAGGCGGGCTCGCTCTCGCTCGAAGACTACTTCATCCGCGTCGTCGGCGGCGCGCGCACCGGCGGCGCGGACGTGCTTCAGTGGCTCGGCTGAAAAACGAGCGGGGAAAAGGTCAAAGGGGAAGAGGGTCAAAGGGAAAGACGGAACGTTCGTCTTCTCTCCTTGACCCTCTTCCCCTTTTTACCCTTTGACCCCTTCTGCTTTACGGGAGCGCTTCGACGTTGACGAAGAAGCGGAAGCTGCCGGGTTGGAAGACGCCGACGCGGAAGACCACGTCAATGCTCGCGCCGGGCGCGAGCGGCGAGATGGGCGTCGTCTGGTCTTCGGAGAGGCTCGTGTTGAGGCCGCCGCAGGTCTGGTCGGGCGGCTCCTCGCGCGAGAGGCCGCGCACGTTGACCGTGCCCCGGTCGGGCACGAAGAGCGTCTCGTTCGGCGAGTTGCGGACGCTGAGCGCGGCCTGTGTGCCTCCGGCGACGTAGCCGGGACTGTTGAGCGTCGTAATGTCCACGACGCGGAAGCGCAGCCGCGTTACCGTGTTCGCGCTGTTGTTGGTGATGGTGCGCCGGATGAGCATGAAGCCTTGCGGGCTGCACGCCTCGACGTTGTACACGCGCTGGCGGTTCGGGGCCTGCGAAGAGGTGCGCGTCGGCGCGATGAGCGCGCCCGCCATCGTGTCGTTGTAGGAGACCGGGCTCCGCGTGTTCTGCGGCCCCGGCGCTCCGGCGATGGGAGTCGGATTGTCGCCGACGGGCTGGTTGGGCCGCGTCGAGACGGTGGCGAAGTCGGCGGCGTTGTTGCTCGTGTCCTGCGGGACTCCGGTGCGCTCCCAGCGCACGAAAGACCACTCCTCGGTGCTGCCGCGCGGCGCGAGCAGCTTCGTCCCTTCGGCCAGAAGGTCGCACGTGCCGCCCGACCCGGCGTCAATGCCGACGGCGTCGAGGCGGTTGGCGAGAGTGAAGTTGGCCGGGTTGCTGGTGTTGAAGAGTCCGACGCTCCGGTTGTCGTTGATGTCGGCGGTGAGCGTCTGGTCGGGCGTGGCCGTCACGCAGCAACTCTCGCCCGCGTAGCCGGAGAGACTGTACTCGCTCCCCGCGAGCAGGTAGTGGCCGCGCGGCGGGATGATCGTCCCGTTCGGGATGACGGCGACGACGACCGGCGGGTCAACGCAGGTCGCGCCGCGCTTGACGAGCGCCCAGCCCGAAGAGCCGTCCGAAGACTGGACGGCAATTTCCGTGTTCGCCGTGTTGTAAAGCTCGACGAAGTCGTCCTCGTCGCAACAGGCCGGGGCGTTCGTCTCGCTTGGGATGTCCTCGTTGGTGACGGCGGGGCCGGGCGAGCTGATGTCGCCGCTCTGCATCGTGCCGCCGCCGAAGCTGCCGCCGATCTCGCTGCTCTGCACGGAGAAGTCGCCGCCGCCGCCTGACGTGGTCGCGGCTTCGGGCACGGCGGGGCCGGGGCCGGAGGTGCGCAGCTCCGTGATGATGACGCCGCCGGTGGCGGGCGTCGGGGGCGCGACCGGCTCGAAGTCGTAGATTGTGATGTCGGGGCCGACGCCGATGGAGAAGGCGTCAACGTTGCCGATGAAGTTATCCCACGCGCCCGCGCCGCCGCCCGTCAGGATGCGGACGCCGCCGAGGCCGGTCGAAGAGTTGACGATGCGCGCGTTCGGGTGCGTCTGGCGGTAGAACCTCAGAGTCGTCAGCGGCGGGCCGAACGTCCCGGCGCTCAGAGCCCACCACCCGCCGTTGAGGGCGTCCCACGTCTGCCAGGTGCCCGGCGTGACGCAGAGCGGGTTGCCGCCGCACTGGTTCGGGATGGTGATGCTCGGATCAACGACCGAGTAGGTGCCGTTCTGATAGACGGGCTCGAAGAAGAGCTGGTCGTCAACCGTGCCGTTGTTGTCGTTGTCAATGAGCAGGTTGAGGTACGGCGTCTGCCCGCCGGAGCCGCCGCTCTGCGCGTAGGTACTGTAGCTCAGAGCGGCCAGTTCGCCCGCGGCGGCGGGCGTCGGGGACGGGTTCGGGAGCACGGTGCCCGCGAAGCCGGGCTGGCGCATCTGCGCGCTCGAATTGCCGTCGGGGCCGACGCGGAACTCGACGCTCCCGCGACCCATCGGCGCGGGGGTCGGGCCGAAGACGAAGAGCACCTGCGGCGTCGGCGAAGGGCTCGTCGAAGTCTGGGTCTGCCAGCCTTCGAGGTTGCCGGGGTAGACGACTAAAGTCGTGGTCACGGCGAAGACCGCGACCGCCGTGAAAAAGAGCGCGGCCAGTGCCGTCGCGGTGATTGAAGCGGTGCGTGTGGGTTTCATTGGGGCAAATCCTCCTGCTGAATTCTTGTAATCCCCTCTCTTGGGGGAGGCGGCGCGTCGGGACTGTGCGGTATTTCAGTCTTCTCCGGCGAGGAGGTCGTGCACGAGGGCGGTAGAATCCGGGGCGCGCGGGCGGTCAAAAGGTAGCGCCGCCGGAATCGCGGCCTCTTCTGAAAAGGACTGTGTGAAGCCTCTCTGCCCGTCCGGTTTAATTTCCGTGTAGAAACTCGGTGCCGCGAAAATTACCACGCGCCGCCGGGCACGTCAATTACCGAGTCCGATACTTAAGCCGGAGTCGCGGCGCAAAAGAGAGAGCCCGCGCCGCAAGAATCTCGATTCTTGCGGCGCGGGCTGAAGGTATTAGTCCGCCCCGGCCTTTGAAGGGCCGGGGCGGGTCTGTTCCGAGGGCGGCCTTACGGCAGCGTCTCGACGTTGAGGAGGAAGCGGAAGTTGCCGGTCTGCTGGATGCCCAGCAGGAACTGCAAGCTCACCGACCCGCCGTTCGGCAGCCCGCCGCCGGGCAGCGTCACGATCATCGTCGAGTTGTAGCCGCCGCCGTTGACTTGCGTCGGCGCTTGGACGGTCGTGCCCTTGACCGTCACGTCGCACGGCGCGGTCGCCGGGGTGCCGTTGGCCGCGCACGTCGCCGGATCGTTGACGCCCGTCGCCACCACGTCAATAGACGAGATGGGCCGGATGTCGGCGGTCGCGCCGTCGGGCCGTGGGAAGGTGGTGAGTTCGACGACCCGCACGCGCAGTTGCGTGACGGTCGCCCCGGTGTTGTTGGTGAGCCTCTTGCGGATGGACATCGTGCCGAACTGCGAGCGGTTCGGGTCGCACTCCTCCGCCGGGCCGCAGAGCTTGCGGACGCGGTTCGGAACCGCCGAGGAGGTCTTCGTCGCGTCTAAGAGCACTGCCCCGATCTGGTCGTTGACGCGCGCCGACGCGATGTTCTCCGGCCCCGGAGCGCCGAGGCGGCGTTGAGTCGGCCCGGCTGCCTCGGTCGCGTTGGTGTCCACGAAGAGGAAGTCGGACGCGTTGTCGTTGCGGTCGGACGGGAAGCCCGGATTGGCGACCGTGCAGCCGGGGCCGGGGACGAACGAGCACAGGCTACGGTAGAAGCTGTGCTGGTCGAGCCCCGCCGCGCCGCTGTTGACAGCCGGGAGGATACCGCCCTCACGGAGCAGGTCGCAGTTGTTGCCGGTGTTGGTGGCGAAGCCGACGGCGTCGAGCCTCGTCGCCGTCGAGAGGGCCGCCACGCTGTCCGTGTTGAAGATGCCGACGTTCGAGTTCTCGCCGAGGTCGGTTGACATCGTCAGGTTGCCGGTGGCAGCCGCGGTCAGCGAGTACTGCGAGCCGACTAAGAGGAAGTGGCCTCTGGCCGGGATGATCGTCCCGTTCGGGATGGTGCCGATCAGCACCGGCGTGTCGGTGCAGGACGCGCCCATGCGGAAGATGCCGTAGCCCGCCGAGGCGTCCGAGGCGGTGACGGTGTGCGGCGTCTCCGTGTTGTTGTAAATCTCCACGAAGTCGTCGCCCGCGCCGCCGGGGCCGAAGGTGCGAATCTCGCTGATGAGAATCGTGCCTGCGGGGTTCGCGGCGGTGATGGTGCCGACGGCCTCGCCGTCCGTGATATTGCCGCCCGTCGAGCCCGTCAGTTGGACGAGGAAAGTCTCGTCCGGTTCGGGCGCGTCGAGGTCGGCGAGGACGGGGACGGAGATGGTCTGCACCGTCTGGCCCGGCGTGAAGGTCAGCGTGCCGGTGGTCGGCGTGAAGTCCGTGCCCTCGGTCGCCGGGTCTGTGCCGCCGGTGTCCTCTGCGGTCGTGAAGTTGACGGTGACGTTAGTCGCCGACGGCTTCGAGAGGACGACGGTGAAGGCCATGACGTTAGAGCCCGAAGGCGGCTCCGGCCCGGAGGCGTTGCTGATGGCGATGTCGGGCGAGGAGTTGACCGGCGTCAACGTCGGGTCGGCTGCGCCGCCCGCCGCCGGGTCGTCGGTCAGAACCGCCCCGCCGCATTCGGTGCAAGTAATCGAGCCCTGATTCGAGACGTTCGGGCCGCCTGTGTACGGGTTGTTGACCTGTACGCGGAAGGTGATAGTGACGCTCTGGCCGGCCTGCAACGTGCCGACGTTCCACGTCAACTGGTTGCCCGCGATGACGGGCGGCTTCGGCGGGGCGATTTCGGCCCGCTCGGCCTGCGGCGTCTGCGTCGTCGCCGTAGTCGTCACAGTCTCCTGCGCGACGGGCGCGAGCGTGTTGCCGGTCTGCGTCGTCGTGGTCGTCGGGTTGCGCGGCAGCGAGACGAACGGCTGGCTGGTGACGCCGCCCATCGTCGTCGCCGGTGCGCCGCTCGGCATCTCGGCGTTGAGCCCGGTCGGAATGTCGGAGTTCTCCACCGAGCCGATACCGCCGGAGGTGCCTGTCTCGCTGTCGAAGAAGACCGCGCCGGTCGGTGCCGAGCAGGTCTGGTCGGTCGCGGGCGGGAGCGCCGGGACGGTGTTGACGAAGGTGATGGTGCCCGCGCTCGCCGCCACCACCGGGTCGGCGTTATTGTCAGTGATGATCTGCTGGACGGTACTCGCCGCCGAGACGCCGCGCGAGAGGTTGAGGGTCGTGCCCCCGCCCGCGATGCGGCTCAGCAGCACGTCGCTGGCGTTGGCCGGGTCGCCCTCGACGAAGTTGTTCTCCGCAGCGCCCGCGCCGCCGACGAGGATGTTGAGGACGCTGGTGTCGCCCGCGAGCGCGCCGACTTCGGCGTAGAGTCCGGCGAGTCCGTTAGGTGATTGCGGGTTGTTGGTCAGGTTGCCTTGCAACGTGACGTTCATCGTGGCATTGCCCTGATTGTTGAATATTTGGAAGCCGCCGTTCGCGGCCCATTGGTGAACTTGATTGTTCTTGATGAGGACGGTGTGCGTGCCGGAGCCGCGCGTGTCAACGTCCATGCCGCTGGCCTCGGACGAGCCGGAACTGACGACGCCATCCACGCCGATGCGGTTGTTGAAGATGGTGCCCTGCGCCGTGCCGCCGCCGAGCGTCTTGGCGACGAGGAGGCCGAAGCCCTTCGAGCCGCGGATGGAGTTGCAGGAGATGTCGTAGGTCGAGTTGATGGTCGCGCCGCCGCCCATCGTCACCGTCACGCCGCCGCCGCCGGAGAGGATGGCCGGGTGAACGTTGTGCATCGTGTTGTTGCGCATCACGAAGTCGGACGTGACGTTGTTGCCCGCCGAGCCGACGTTGTAGTTAACGAGGTCGCCGCGTCCCGACGGGACGACGTTGTTGTTGAACGTCACGTTGAAGGTGACGGGGTTGCCGAAGCCCTCGAAGTGGACGGCGTCGTCGCCCGCGTTGTTGAGCGCGCCGAAGATATTGTTGTTCACGTTCAGGCGGTCGAGCGTGCCGCCGTTGAAGTTGCGCACGTCAATCTGGAACGACTGGCCGCCGCTGATGAAGTTGTTGGTGATGTTCGAGGCGGTGCTTGCGCCGGTCGTGCCGGTCAGCTCGCGCAGGCGGATGACGCCCTCCTCGTTAGCCAACTCGTTGCCGTTCGTCCCGTCGAGGACGGAGTTGTCGAGGTTGAAGCCGACAACGCCGGAGCCGTGGATGGCGAAGTTCGGGTGGTTGTCAATCCGCATCCGCGTGAGGAAGATTTGGTTGGCGTTGACGACGCGGACGCCGATGCCGTTGTTGTCGTCGGGCGTGATGTCGCCCGCGCCCGTCGTCGCCGTAATGCGCCCGCCCGTGCAGGTCGGGGTGGCCTGCGTGCAGGTGCCGCCGGTGCCGAGGACGCGGAAGCCGCCGGGGCTCGCCGTCGCCGAAGTGTTGGTGAGCACGATGCCGTGCGTGGCGACGCTGCCGCCCGTCGTGTTGACGGTCGTCAACTGGACGTTGAGCGGCGTGCGGTTGCCGGTGGCCTGACCCGTAATCTCGACGGCCACGTCGTTCGTCGTCGTGATCGTGCCGGAGGCGATGGTGATAGCACCCGCGGCGGTCGCGTCGGTGTCGTTGGCGAACAGGCCGCGCTCGCCGGAGTCGGGCGTGACGGTGAGCGCGCCGAAGGTGAGCGCCGCCGCGTTGTTGGTGAGGCGGATGCCCGTGCCGGTGTCGTCGCCGTTGGCGTTGCCCGTCGCGTTGACGGTCGTGTTGCCGAAGTTGATCGTGCCCGCGCCGGTGTTCGTGACCTCGATGCCGTTGCCGGTCGAGTTCTGGATGTTGGTGGCCGTGCCGGGGTCGTTGACGGTGAAGTTGCCGGAAACGAGGTTCAGCAAGACGCCCTGTAAGGTGCTGTTGGTCGAGTCCACGTTGGTGAGCACCATCGAGAGCGGGGTGCGGCCAGCCGGGCCGCTGATGTTGATCGCGGGCGCGCCGGTGGTAGTGACGTTGCCGGAGGTCGAAGTGATCGTGCCGGTGTTGCCTGAGGCGTCGAGGCCGCGCAGGTTCGCGTTGGGCGAGAGGTTGAGGGCCGCGAAGGTGATGTTGCCTGTGTTGTTCGACAGGTCAACCGCGTCGCCAGCCGAAGCGTTGACGGTCGTGTTGCCGAAGTTGGCCGCGACCGACGTACTCGACATCAGGAGGCCGACGCCCGCGTTGCTCTGAAGGTTAGTCGTGCCGGAGGCGAACGTGCCGCTGCCGGTGTTGAAGATGAGGCCGTTGCCGCCGCTGGTTGACGAGACGCTCGTAAACGTCAGGCCGAGCGCGGTGTTCGTGAGCGAGGCCGCGCCGCCGCCCGCTCCCGACTGAGTGAGCGAGCCGCCGCCGGCGTTGACCGTGCCGGAGTTGTTGGTGTTGAGCGCGAAGCCGGTCGTGGTCGTGACGGCGAGCGACGTGAAGCCGATGGTGCGCGTCGCGTTGTTCGTCAGGTCAACGCCGATGTTGCCGGTCGAGTTCTTGTTGACGGTCGTCGCGGCAAACGAAAGGTTGGCGTTCGAGCTGTCAACGTCAATGCCGACGCCCGCCGGGTTGGTGATGGAGGTCGCGCCGGTCACGCTCACCGCGCCGCCGCCGACGCCCGCGCCCGCGCCGTCCGGATCGAAGTGGCGGAAGCCGATGCCCGTGCCGCCCGTGATCGAGAGCGTGCCGAAGGAGCGCGTGCCCGCCGGGTTGTTCGCCAGCGCGACGCCGTCCGTCCCAGCCGCAACGTCCGTGTTGCCGAAGTTGATGTCAGCCGACGAGCCGTTGACCTCGACGCCGCCCGCCGACGCGCCCGAAACCGTCGTGCTGAGGAAGGTGAGCGCGCCCGCCGTAATCTGCGTGAGCAGGACAGCCGCCGCGCCCGACGAGCCGGTCGAGGCGACGGGGCCGAGGCCGGAGGTGGCGGCCAGCGTGCCGTTCTGGAGGGAGAGCGCGCGGCCCGTGCCGCCCAACGAAACGTCAGGCTCCGTGGTCTTGCCGATGGTCAACTGGCCGAAGCCCGCACCGTTGATCTTGATGCTGGCGTTCGGCACGTTGCCGACGTTGAAGCCGCGCAGCACGTTGTTCTGACCGAGGTTGATGGCGTTGGCGGTCGAGGTGATGGTCGGCGGCGTCGGGTTCGTCCCCGCCGGCTCGTTGGTCGAGGGGAGCGCGTCGCTGTGCGGCGGGACGGTGACGCCGGATATCGTCTGGAGCGTGTCGGACGCGCCCTGACCGATGAGCTTCTGCGTGTTGAGGAGCGTGAGCGCGCCCGTGTCGCTGTAGGTGCCCACGAAGAGGAAGATGTTGTCGCCCGCCTCGTCAGCCGCCACGGTGTCGAAGCAGCCCGTCCCGACCAGACAGTTGAAGGGGCTGGTCAGTCGCCCGTCGCCGCCCGTGCCCGCCGCCGCGTTGACGAACCAGATCATACCGGCGACGTTGAGCGTGACGGTCGCGGTGTTGGTGTCGCCCGCGCTCGAAGCCGTGTAGTCGAAGGTGTCGGCACCCGTGAATCCGGGCGGCGGGTCGTAGGAGAAGCTGCCGTCGGCGTTGATGGTGACGTTGTCGGTCGCGCACGCGCCGCATTGCGCGCTCTTCTTGGTCTCGGCGGTCGCCGTCATCCCCGTGTTGTTGCCCGTGTCGGGGTCTTGGTCGTTGGCGAGAAGGTCGCTCGCACCGTCAGGCACCTGAATACGGACGTTGCCGAGGACACTGTAAGTGTCGTCGTAGGCCAGAGGCGTGGCCTTCGTCGTCCCGCCCTGAAGCGTCGTGTTCGTGTCAACGGTGTCGGTGAGCGTGACGTTGGTCGCGTCCGTCCCGTTGTTGGTGATCGTAATCTGGTACTCGATGAGGTCGCCCGGTTCGGCGATGCCGTCGTTGCCGCCGTCCACGACAATCGTGTCGGTCTTGGTCGCCGTGATGGTCGGGACGAGCACGGCGGCGGCGGGCGCGAGCGGCGCGGGGGCCGGGGCCGCCGCCGTCACGACGGGCGCGGGCGCGTCACCCGCCGTCTCGCCCGCGAGGGCGGCGCGTAAGGCGGCGGCGCGTGTCGCCGGACTGTTGGAGGCCAGCGCCAGCGGGGCCGTCTGGCCCAGAAGCAGCATGTAAGAGAGCAGGCTGACGAAGAAGGCCCTGCGGTTGCGGCGAACGAGTGACGCGATCAGGTGGTTCATAACACTCCTAGGTGATTTGGCCCGGCGGCGGAGGCCGCAGCCGGTAGAGCTTTTCGAGTGAGGGGTGAAAGTTTCACGGGCAAACTCAATGTCGTTTTTACAAGGCGAGGGCCGGGGCGTCTGCAGTAGTCGCTCCGGCCCTGCGCCGCTGTGCAGCCTTTACGGCCTCTGCGGGAAGATGCCCTGTAAGGCGATGCAGAAGTTGAGGGTGAGGTAAGGCTGCATGTTGTTGTGCGGGAGGCTGCCGCCCGCCGGGCTGAGAGCCTGCGGGGCCATCGCCGTCAGGCCCGCGATGGTCGCGTTGTAGGCGTTGCCGCCGTTCGAGCGTCCGAGCACGACCTGATCCGAAGGCGCGTTGACGTTGGCGACCGTGATGGCGTTCGCGACGTTGTGCGTGTGAATCGGAATCTCGGAGACGAGCAGCGTGACGGACTCGGTGCCGGACTGTTCGCCGAGGAAGCGCTCGCTCAGTCCCTGCCCCTGTCCCGTCTGCATCGGCACGCTGCCTTGCAGGTTGGGCAGCGCGAAGGTGGATTTGCCGTCGCCGCCGTAGAACGTGCCGACGAGCGCGAAGAGCGCCGTGTTCTGCGAGAGCGGCAACAACTGCCCGTTACAGAAGGCCCAGCCCGTCGGGGGGAAGTTGAAGGGGAAAATGCGGATTTCCGCAAGAAACTGATCGGACATGTGCTTCTCCTTTTAGGTCTGGGTGGGGAACACCCCGAAGAGCGAGATGATGAAGTTGATGACGAGGAACTGCTGGCAGTTCTCGTGCGGCTGGCTGCCGCCGACCGGGGTCA